>CAZYYP010000083.1:0-13498 GCA_964651695.1 uncultured Gaiellales bacterium
GCTGCGCGCCGTCGTGAAGGTCGCGCTCGAGCCGCTGGCGCTCCTCGTAGCCGGCCTCGACGATCCGCACGCGCGAGGCCTGAACCTCCTGGAGCTGCAGCCGCACCTCGACGCGCAGGCGCGCGATCTCGGCCGAGAGCGCGCCCGCGGCGAGGATGTCGCGCAGCGAGGTGGGCCGCTCGAGCAGCGCCGGGTCGTGCAGGAGCACCGCCGTGAGCGCGCCCTCGCGCGTGATCTCCGAGCGCGCACGGCCGTCGTCGGGCAGCGCCGCGACGAGCTCGCCGGCCGAGCTCGCGTAGTGCTCGCTCTCCGGCAGCCAGAACACGAGCTCGGCGAGCGGGTCGCGCAACGCCTGCTCGAGCACCGCGCCGATCCCCTCGGGGGCGCGGATCCCCTCGCGCACGTCGTTCTCGAAGGCCTGCACGGCCCGCAGCCCGTCCGAGCGCGCGCGGTCGAAGCGGCGGTCGACGATGCGCTGCACCCGTGCGCGCAGGGGGCGGAACGAGAGCGCGACGACGAGCGTCCCGGCAGCGGTGACCCAGTCGGAGCCGCGGCCCACCGCGACGCCCGCTGCGAGCGTGATGGAGATGTAGGTCGCCGCGAGTAGCAGGGTCAGCGTGCCGTAGACCGCCGTTCGGTTGACGAGGCGCTCGATCGCGTAGAGCCGGTAGCGGACGACCGCGATGCCGACGGCGATCGCGATTGCGATCGGCATCAGCAGGATGATCGCGCCGACCGCGATGTCCGCGTAGGGGAGTCCGAGACCCCATCCGGCCCAGCAGGTCAGCAGGCCGAGCGGCATCAAGGAGCATGCCCATGCGATCCAGAGCGTCTGCAGGCGCTCCACTCCCGCCGAGCGGCGCAACCGCAGCCGGATCGCGATGGCGCCGGCGAACAGGCTCGCGAGGATGCCGATCCAGAACGGCACCCAGATCCACGTCAGCCAGCCGGGCACGTGGAGCCCCGCCATCGGACTCCGGACGGCCTGATCCGGCGCATCGAACTTGTCGGGGTCGAGCATGGCGATGGTCAGGAACGCGACGAAGCTCCCGACCGCGCCGAACGTCACCCAGCGCCAGCGCCGCGAGAGCAGGCGGCCGTCCGGGAACACGTAGGCGACCGCGATCGGCCAGGCATAGAGCAGTGGCCAGATCGCGCGGCTGAACTGCAGCGACCAGGCCTTGTCGGGAATGAACACGTAGAACGGCGCCACCGACAGCGCGCCCACGAGCATGATCCATGCGATCACGTTGCGCGGCTGCCGGATCGCGATCAGAAGCCCCACGATGGCCGGCGCGAGCGCGACGAACCCCATGGGGTACGCCCACTTGGTGCTGTCCGACATGCTCGGCGCCAGGCCGAGCACGAGGCCCGCGAAAATCGCGCACGTCGTCAGTGCCACAAACCACGCCGCAATCCGCAACGTCCGCATGCGTGACATCTTTCGCTTTTCTGCGGGACTTCGCAATCGGTGCCAGCACCGAATCGACTTCCTGGCCAGCGCCGATGTGCTTTCGCAACGGCCTGCCTAGCGTCTCCTCAACGTGCTTCCTCGCCCCGGGGGAGCGAGACCGGAGGAGTACGAGATGGCTGTTTCGGCAGTTGCGGTCCAGCCCAGGACCCCATCGCTCGGCAGGTTGCCCTCGCTCAGCGGCGCGGGATTCGTCGTCCTGGTCGTCGCCGCATTCGTCGGGTTCAGCGGCAACTCGCCCGGCGCGGGGGCCTCGGCCGCCAAGGTCAACGCCTTCTACGATGCGCACCAGAACGCGGAGTTCGCCGCCTCGCTCATCATCGCCGTCGCCTCGGCGCTGCTGGTCATCTTCGGCACGCGCCTCGCAGTCGCGCTCTGGCCGAGCGACGGCACCCGCCGGCCGTTCTGGCAGCTCTTCCTCGGCGCCGCGAGCGCGCTCGCCGGAGCCGCATGGCTCGTCACCGCCATGCTGCACTTCGCACTCACCGACGCCGCCAACCAGAGCACGATGTCCGGAGGCGCCCTGCAGGCGCTCAACGTGCTCGACCGCGACTCCTGGATCGCGTTCAACAGCGGCCTCGGCGTGATGATGATCGGCGCCGGAGGCGCGCTGCTCGCACGCAAGTCGAACCCCGTCCTGGGCTGGGTCGCGCTCGTGGCGGGCGTCGTCCTCTTCATCCCCTTGGCCGACTTCCCCGCGCTGATCGTCAGCGGCCTGTGGCTGATCACCACGAGCGTGAAAATGTTCCGGCGCGGGGCGGCGTTCGCCGGCGCTGCGTGAGCGGGCCGGCCCGGGCGTTGTGGTGCGGTGGACTCCAACTCCAGCGATGCACGCTTGGGGTCTGACCCCAAGCGTGCGGACCTGGCACCCGGGAGTGCAGCGGCCCTCGGCAGCGGCGCAGTTGCACTTGCCCGGACCAACGCTCTAGTGTCGTTTGGAACAAACGTTCCCTGGGAGGGGGACTCAGACAGGAGGGGGAACCATGGACACGCCGAGCGTGATCGGTTCGACGCCCGCGAGCAGATTCTGGTCACTCAGCGGAGCGGGCTTCGTCGTCCTGGCGGTCGCTGCGATCGCCGGCCTGGGCGGGGATACGCCCGACACCAACTCCAGCGCCGAGAAGGTCGCGACGTTCTACCAGGCGCACCAGAACCGTGAGAACCTCGCGGCGTTCGTGCTTGCGGCGGCGGTGCCGCTGCTCGTGGTCTTCGGCATCAGCCTCGCATTCGCGCTCTGGCCCGCGGGCAGGCGGCCGCTCTGGCCGGCCCTGCTGATCGCGGGCAGCGTGCTCGCCGCAGGGGCGTTCTCGCTCTCGGCCTTCATCCATTTCGCGCTCGCGGATTCGGCCGACAGCGTCACGGCGGCCACGGCGCAAGGACTCAACGCGCTCGACGGCGACACCTGGATCGCGTTCAACAGCTGCCTCGGCGTGATGATGCTCGGAGCGGCGGGCTCGATCATCACCCGCGCCGCTGGACTGCGCGTGCTCGGATGGATCGCCCTCCTGCTGGGCGTCGTGCTGTTCATCCCGTTCGCGGACTTCTTCGGGCTGCTGTTCACCGGGATCTGGATCATCGTCGTGAGCGTGCTGCTGTTCCGGCGCGGCTCGGCATTCGCCGGGGCGGACGCCACCGCCTGACCGCCGTTCGACCTGAGGACGCTCGGGGTCTGGCCAGCGTGATCGCTCGCAACGTCAAGGGTCAGACCCCGAGCGTTGCGCGCCCTCGCTCAGCCGTCGGAGCCGCTCGACCAGTCCTGCACCTCGTAGGCCTTGCCGGGCGCGCCGCCGACGATCAGGATGCGCGCGCCTTCGGGGCCCGAGTGGAAGAGGCGCCGCGCCTCGGGGGCGACGCGCGCCACGACCTCGGGGACGAGCTCGACGCGCTGCTCTTCGCCTTCCGGGCCGATCAGCAGCGTGGCAGAGCCGTGCAGGACGAGGTAGAGCTCCTCCTGGCCGGAGCCCACCTCGGTGTGATCTCTCGTCGTGTAGTCGGGACCGAAGTCGAGGACGTTGACGCCGAACGCGCTGAGGCCGAGCCCCGAGCGCACGAGCTTGCACATGCCGTCCCAGATCGACGGCAGATCATCGATACGGCTGCTGGTGAATGTGTCGGTCATCGGGGTCTCCTCCTCGGTTGGCGTGCGACGAGCGGTGTCCCTCGTCCGGGGTACTTCTGCGTGTCAGGTCTTGACGCCCTGCGAGGGCGGGAGATACTGGCGCTACGCCACGAAAACCCTGTGGCGACCCCTCCCCACCGTCTCCGACGAGGAGGCACGAAATGCCCACTGCACTCTCCCTCTCTCGCTGCGCCCAGGTCGTGGCGCACTACGAAGATCGTGGCTACGCGCTCATGCGCGAGACTACTCGCGGCGTCGTGCTCCGTCACCCGAACGGCGGCGTCGTCACGGTGCTCTCGAACGGCGAGACGCGCGCAGGCGACAAGGCCGGCCCGAGCGCCGACAGCGCCACCGCCTGGTGGAGCGAGCCCACCTACACGGCCCCTGAGTAACCGATCGCCAGCAGTGGCGCGATGAGCTCCGCTGCGCGCCCGGCTCTCAACGCGCGGCATCGCCTCGCGGCGTGAGCGCCCCGACCGCCCGGAGCGCCTCCACGAGCTTCGCGACGAAGCTCGTGAGCGTGGATCCGTCCTCGGCGCCGTGCAGCGGGTTGAGCTCGGTGATCGTGAGCGCGCTCGCGCGGGGATCGGCCAGCACGGCGGCGAGCGCCGCGAACGTCTGATCCTGCGTCAGACCGGTATTGCGCCCGGTGTTCTCGGAGAGCGGGGCGTCGACGAAGTCGATCGTGTCGACGTCGAAGTGCACGGCGAGCCGGTCGCAGCCGGCGAGCAGCGACAGCGCCCTCGCCGCGGCGGCCGCCGGATCGGCTGCGACCTCGCTGTCGGGCACGACCGCGAGCCCGCGGCGCTCGACGCGCTCGCGCTCGCCCGCCGTGGCGTGCGCCGCGCCGAAGCCGAGCAGCACGATCTGATCGTCATCGAGCAACGGCACGCGCGGACCGATGTCGCGCAGTCCCGGCGTGGCTTCCGGCTCGCCGAGGAGGTGCGCGACGCCCATCCAGTCGAGCGCGCCGTCGATCACGGTGCCGGGCGTGTTGAGGTCGGCGTGGAGGTCGAGGTAGACGAGACCGAGCCGCCCGCTCTCGGGCAGGTGCCCGGCGACCGTGCCGACGCCGACCGTGCAGTCGCCGCCGAGCACGAGCGGCCACTCGCCGGCGGCGAGCGCGTCTCGCACGCGCTCGGCGGTCGCTGCCGCGCACTGCGCGACGGCCTCGGCGTTCTGCGCCCGCCGGTGCGCGCGGTCGGGCGTCCAGCGCCAGACGGGCGCATCGCCGTGATCGACGACCTCGACCCCGGCCGCCTCCAGCCCCGTCACGAGGCCCGCCGCTCGCAGCGCGCGCGGCGCCTGCTCCTGCCCGGGGGCGTACGCGCCCGCACTCGACGGCACGCCGATCACGCCCAGGGGCCTGGCCATGCCGCCCCGCTATCCGGCGTTGCTCGTGACCAGACGGAGCTTCGCCGGCAGGTGCGCCTCGAGCACGCTCTCGCAGTCCATGCACGTGGCACTGCGCACACCGGCGTGGGCGACGATGCGCGTCAGGCCACCGCACACGAGGCAGCGGCCACCGAGCGCTCCGTCACGCACCTGCGTCGCCCGCGCGGGCGCGAGCGCCACGGAGATGGCGTGGGCCAGGGACTCGGATGGGGATGGGAGCGCCACGGCGTACATCGTTGTGCCCTACGGGATCCTCCGGAAAACACCGACGATGCGACCCAGCACGACGACGTCGTCGGCGTAGATCGGCGCCATCGACGGGTTCGCGGGCTGCAGGCGGATGCGATCCTTCTCGCGGTAGATGCGCTTGACCGTGGCCTCGCCGCCATCGACGAGCGCGGCGATGATCTCGCCGTTCTCGGCGGTCTCCTGGCGGCGCACGACGACGTAGTCGCCGTCGTGGATGCCGTCGTCGATCATCGAATCGCCACGCACGCGCAGCAGGAAGTTCTCGCCCGACGCCGTGAGCAGCTCGGGCACGGGCATGAGCTCCTCGACCTGTCCCTCGGCGAGCAGCGGTGCGCCCGCGGCGATCTGGCCGAGCAGCGGGAGCATGCGGATGCCGGCGGTGTCGGGTGCGGGTGGCGCCTTCGTCGAGCGGCCGACCAGGTTGAGCGCCCGCGGCTTGGCAGGATCGCGCCGCAGGAGGCCGAGGCGCTCGAGGTTGGCGAGGTGTGCGTGGACGGTCGAGGACGACGTGAGTCCGACGGCCGTGCCGATCTCGCGCACGGTCGGCGGATAGCCGTGTTGTGCGGAGTGGTCGTTGACGAACGCGAGGATCTCGCGCTGGCGCGCCGTGAGTTGCACGGCGGGGGGCTCGGTAAGCGAACGCATGTTCGTATACTAGACGGCGGTGCGGACGGGGTCAAGGGTGGCACCGCCGCAGGCTCTCCGCTAGCATGGCGCCCGTCCACGCGCTGGTGGCGGAATTGGTAGACGCGCTAGGTTGAGGGCCTAGTGGCCTTTGGGTCGTGGAGGTTCAAGTCCTCTCCAGCGCATTGCCCTGCAGACGCTCGCAGGGTCGCACTCGCCGAGCCCACCCGGGAGTCGACGGAATTGACCAGAAGGTGGCGAGTCGCGGTGAGCGCATCGGCCGCTCTGGTCGCTCCGGCGACGGCGTGCGCAACTGCCGCGGCGCAGGCGCCGTGCGACCCCGCGGCCGCGACCGCGGCCGTGCAGAAGGCCGCCGATGCGATCAACGCGCACAGCGTCAAGCTGCTGACGCACGCGTTCGAGCCGTGGCCGAAGCGGGTCGGCCGCCCTCTGGCCAGCACCCCCGCGCTGCACATCGCGCGCTCCGCCCGGAACTTCGCGACCGTCACGGAGCTCAACTACCGGCCGGGATCGACCACCGCGCAGCACCTCGCCGCCGACCTCGGGCGGGTCAGCGCGCTCGGCCACTGGAAGATCGACCACGTCGTACTCGGCAACCGCAGGTCGGCCACGCTCGGGATCGGCGTGGAGTTCGCGGTCGTGCGCGCGCACTCGACGCTGCGCTACTACGGCGAGGGCGGCCTCGACTGCCTGACCGGGCGCATCTTCACGCTCGCCCCGCTGCGGCAGTAGCCACGCCCGGGCGTAGACTCGCGCCATGCCGACCGTCGTGCGTGGAGCCTGCCCGCTGGATTGTCCCGACACCTGCTCGTGGCTGATCGAGGTCGAGGACGGCAAGGCCGTCGGTCTGCGCGGCGACCGCGCGCACCCGTTCACCCACGGCGCGCTCTGCCCCAAGGTCAACCGCTACCTCGACGCGGTCAACGGCCCCGGTCGCGTGACGCAGCCGCTGCGCCGGGTGGGCGCCAAGGGCGAGGGGCGCTTCGAGGAGATCGGCTGGGACGAGGCGCTCGCGGCGACCGCCGCGGGACTGCGCTCGGCGATCGACCGCCACGGCCCGGAGTCGGTGCTGCCGTACTACTTCGCCGGCACCGAGGGCATGATCCAGGGCTGGATCATGGGCCCGCGGCTGTTCGCCGCGCTGGGCGCGAGCCGCCTGCAGACGACGATCTGCACCGCGGCCGCGGACGCCGCCCTGCGCGCCACCTACGGCCGCGCGGTCGGCATGGATCCCGAGGACTTCGAGCACTCCCGGCTGATCCTGCTGTGGGGCGCGAACCTGCTCTCGACCAACCTGCACCAGTGGCGCTCCGTGCTCGCGGCGCAGAAGAACGGCGCGCACGTCGTCGCGATCGACCCGCTGCGCACCGACACGGCGGAGCGCTGCGACGAGCACCTCGCGCCGCGCCCGGGCACGGATGCCGCGCTCGCGCTCGGGCTCATGCGGGTCGTGCTCGACGAGGGCGCCGAGGATCGCGACTGGCTCGAGCACCACACCGAGGGCTGGCCCGAGCTCGAGGCGCGCCTCGCGGAGTGGCCGGTCGAGCGCGCGGCGCAGACCTGCGGACTCCCCGTCGAGCGGGTCGTCGCGCTCGGCCGCCGATTCGCGCACACGCGCCCGACGGGGATCCGCCTGGGGCTCGGCCTGCAGCGGCACGGCGGCGCAGGCGCGGCGATGCGCGCGATCCTCGCCCTGCCCGCGCTGACCGGCGACTTCCGGCACCGCGGCGGAGGCCTCCTGTGCATGACGAGCGGGCACTTCGGCGGCATCTCGCCGGGCCGCGTCGCAATCCCCGCCGACCTCGGCGCCCCGCCGGCGCGCACGATCAACATGTCGCGCCTCGGCGAGGCGCTGCTCGAGACCGACGACCCGCCGGTCGCGGCGCTCGTCGTCTTCGACGCCAACCCCGCCGCCAGCAACCCCGACCACACGCGCGTGCGCGCCGGGCTCGCGCGCGACGACCTCTTCACGGTCGTCCTCGAGCAGCGCCTGACCGACACGGCGCTGTACGCCGACATCGTCCTGCCGGCGACGATGCAGCCCGAGCACCTCGACCTCCACAACTCCTACGGGCACCACTACGTCACGCTCAACCTGCCGGCCTCCGAGCCGCCGGGCGCGTGCCTGCCGAACAGCGAGATCTTCCGCCGGCTCGCCGCGCGGCTGGGCCTCGACCACCCGCGCCTGCGCGAGTCCGACGAGGAGGTCGCGCGCGACGTGCTCGACTGCGAGGCCGCGCGGGAGGCCGGGATCACGTTCGAGCGGCTGCGCGACGAGGGCGCCCTGCGCGTCACGGCGCCGGGCCTGACGCGCTTCGCCGAGGGCGGCTTCCCGACGCCGGGCGGCAAGATCCGCCTGCTCGCGCCCGAGCTCGCCGCGGGCGGCGGCGACCCGCTGATCGGCTACGTGGCGCCGCACGAGCTCGAGGACGCCGAGCTCGCCCGGCGCTTCCCGCTCGCCCTGCTCTCCCCCGCCTCGCGCTTCGTGCTCAACTCCACCTTCGCCTCGCTGCCGTGGCACCGCAAGGGCCTCGGCCCTCCGGCCGTGCACCTGCACCCGCAGGACGCCGGCGAGCGCGGCATCGCGAGCGGCGCGCGCGTGCGCGTGCACAACGACCGCGGGGCGTTCGACGCCGAGGCCGTGATCGACGACGCCACGCAGCCGGGCGTGGCGTTCACCTACAAGCAGCAGTGGCCGCAGCTGCTCGGCTCCGGCGGGCACGTCAACGCGACGATCCCCGAGCGCGACGCCGACCTCGGCGGCAGCCCGACGTTCCACGACAACCGGGTGCAGATCGAGCTCGCGTGACCGCCGGGCCCGATCTCACGCATCCGTGCGTGGGAGCGTCCCACTGAGGTGAGCAGCGCCACCGGCCAGCTTCCGCCGTTCGAGCGGGTGATCGAGTTGCACGGCCACGCCGTGCTGCGCTTCTGCGCGGCCCAGGCCGGCTCCGAGCGCGCCGAGGACACGTTCCAGGAGACGATGCTGGCCGCGCTGCGCGCCTACGACACGGTGCGCGATCCGGAGGCCATCCGCTCGTGGCTCTTCGCGATCGCGGCACGCAAGTCGGTCGACGCGCACCGCGCGCGGGTGCGCGAGCCGGAGCCGGTGGCCGATCCCGAGCCGCCCGTTGCCGACGGGGACATCGCGGTCTTCGACGGCGGCCTCTGGCGCCTCGTCCGCTCGCTGCCCGACAAGCAGCGCTCGGCCGTCGCGCTGCGCTACCTCGCCGATCTCTCCCACGGCGAGATCGCCGAGGTCATGGGGACGAGCGCCGAGGCGGCGCGCCGCAACGTCTTCGAGGGTCTCCGGCGGCTGCGCGAGGAGGTCGCGCCCGATCAGAGCTGAAACGGATTCGTCCACGCGCGGCGACCGGCCTCGTCGGTGATCTCGAGGCGGGCCCACCCGCCGGCCCTCGGATACTCGAGCCTCGCGCGCGTGATCGCGCCGCCGGCCGTCTGCTCGAGGATCTCGCCGCGGTGCCGCAGACCGAGCCGGCCGGCATTCACGCGCCCGCCGTCGTGCGGCCCGGCGATCAGCGCGACCGAGGCGCAGGGAGACGTCTCCACCGTGATCGCGCCGTTCGCGTCGAGCTGGGTGATCTCGGGGCCGTTCGACGCGTAGAAGCTCCCGGTGCGCAGCGCCCCGAGGACGCCCGCGGAGGTGCGCTCCGCGGTTCGCACGAACGTCCACGCGTGACCACTGTCGAACCCGGGCATGTGCGAATCGTCCGTCGCGAGACCGAAGCACGGGCGTCCGAGCGCAAGCAACTCGTCCCAGTAGTCCCCGGCGAGGCCGCGCGAGCACTCCAGCTCACAGCCGGCGTTGAAGACCTCGATGCCGCTCAGCGCGGGCGCATCGAGCACCTCCATGACACCCGCTCCGCTCCAGCGCGGATGGGCGAGATAGGCGACGCCACCCGAGGCGTCGATCCACTCCGCGGCCTCCGCCAGCGAGGGAAACGGGCGGCGCTGCCCGGGCAGGCCGGCGATCCCGAATGCCAGCACGTGGCCGTCGCGTCCGAGCGGCAGCGACGCGTTCAGCTCCGCGCTCGGGATCACGAGGATCTCGTCGCTCTCGATCGGCGTGAGGCCCCAGTGATCCGTGGTCGCGAGGACGTCGTAGCCCGCACGCGCGTAGTGCGCGGCCAGGGCCGGTGGCGGCGCCTCGCCGTCGGATGCCGTCGTGTGGGCATGCAGGGCGCAGCGCAGCCACTCACCGGTTGCAGCGAAGGGATTCACCCGCGCAGCGTGTCAACCCCGCGGGTTTGCGTTGTTGCGAGCTGGTGACGAGGTGGTGAGAACCTCGCGCGGATCGCGTCGTCAGAAGCGCCGGGCAGCCGCGGCGAAGCGGCGCGCCGTCGCGCGGAACTGCGAGCGCGCGGCCGCCCGGCGATCGCGCTCGCGCTCGAGCAGGCGGCCGGCCACGAATGCGGCCGCCGGGGAGCCCTCCGGGCCGATGCGCAGCAGCCGCTCCTCGGCGACAACGGTGTCCTGATGGTCGCCCAGCAGGCCCTGCAGATCGGCCGCACGCGCGGCGAGTCGCCTCGCGTCGCGGCCGACCGCGCGCCGCGCCAGCTCGGCCGCGTAGCGGGCCCGCTTCGCGGCGAGGCGCAGGTCGTGCAGATCCGCGTCGCTGGAGGAGGCCGAGACGCCGTGCAGGGCTCGCCGTCCCCGCCACGCCGCCCGGTGCAGCAGGTACTCGAGCGAGACGGTGTGCGGCGCGACCGGGAGCCCGTCGTAGACGGCCTCGAGCCGGTCGAGCAAGGCGATGTAGCGCGGCGAGTCGAGCGCTTCGGCCAGCAGCGCGCGGGCGGCCTCGGAATGGCCGTGGATCAACCGCTGGAGCTCGGCGCCGCCCTCCGCGGCCTCGGGGCCGAGCGCCTTGACCTGCCGCGCGACGTGAGCGGCGAAGACGTCGAAGTCGCGCACGTCGCCGAGCACGCCGCCGAGCCATGCGAGCTCGCTGCGGGTCTCCCCGACCCAGTCGCCGTCGAGCAGCTTCCGTGCCTCCTTGAGGGCGCTGCGCATGCGCCGCGTCGCGACGCGCATCGCGTGCACGCCGGCGATGTCGTCGCGGCGCGTCGGCGGGTCCGCCGTCACGAGGGCGTCGAGCTGCGCCTGCAGATACCAGGCGAGGTGGTCGATCGCCGGCGCGCTGCGCTTGATGCGCGACTCGCCGGGTGCCGGCAGGTCGAGCGCCTGGAAGACTTTCGGGCGCCCGTCGCCGGGATGGGCGCCGGACGCCAGCAGGTACTGCTCGAGCTGCTCGAGGTCATCCTCCGAGCCATCCGCGAGTTGCTCGATCTCGACCTCGGAGAACGAGCGCACGAAGCGCCCGCCCTCGTGCACCTGCACGGTGTCGTGCACGACCTCGGCCACGGCCTTGCCGCCGGAGGAGACGCGCACGGCGCGGCGCAGCGTGTGGAGCTCGGCCAGCGGCACGAGCTCGCGCCCGCGCACGAACGCCGTGACCAGGCGCGCAAGCTGATCGGGCACGCTGGGGGTCGCCGTGTCGTCCTCGATCTCGAGGCGATCGCCGTCGGTCGGCAGCTTGAGCTGCCAGAGCGGCCGGCCGTCCTCGAACCGCCGCCGGAGCGTCACGCCGTAGCGGGCCAGGCGGTGATCGTCGGTGTCGAAGTACATCGCGCGCAGGTGCTTCGGCGTCGTGTCGACCTGCAACGGCGGCAGCGTGAAATCGTCGCCGACCGACAATTTGCGCTCGCGTTCCAGGGTCTCCCGCATCGCACGTGCTCCTCGCTCGCTCACCGCCGGGACGCGGCCCGGCACGATGAGGCTATCCCAGGCGGCGTCTCCGGACACCCCCGCATCGGCCAGTCCTGGCGGGCTGGTGAAAGGGTGGTGAACGTTTGCCGATTCCGGGGATTCCCAGCCTAGTGTGAGTGGCGTGGCACCAACGGCCGACACCGCCCGGACGCTCACCGCAGTCACCGCAGGCTTCGAGATCGAGCGCCAGTGGCGCGCCCGGCACGACCTCGTCCTGCCCGAGGCGATCGGCGCGTGGCGGGCAGTCGACGACGGCGAGCACCGGCTCGTCGATCACTACTACGACACCGCCGATCTCACGCTCGCCGGGCAGCGCGCACGGCTGCGCGTGCGCCGGACGGGGTACGCCGAGGTCGCGACGCTGAAGCGGCGCGTGCCGTCCGGCGGCCGCCTGCGCAGGCGGATCGAGATCGAGGGCCCGTTCGATGCCGATCCCGAGACGTCGGTCGCGTTCGTCGCGGCGCGCCTCCTGACCCTGCATCCGCTCGGGCCGATCGGCCGCATCGTCACCGCGCGCACGACGCGCGTCTACGCTCGCGACGAGCGCACGGTCGAGATCGCGCACGATCGCGTGTCGTATCCCGTCGGTGGCGACGAGTGGCGTCTCGAGGCCGAAGGCCGGGCGGCCGACGTGCGCGAGATCGCACGCCTGCTCGAGCGCATGGCGCTCGGCCTGGCGCCCGTGCGGCGCGGCAAGGTGCAGACCTTGCTGCGGCGCTGCGCCGCCTGAGCCGTCTCGGGCGTGCCCGAACTGGTGTCGATGTGGTGAAGATCGATGCGGATCTCACGTTGCCGCCGTCGCCGGCGTCTCGTATGTATGAGCAACGACACCCATGAGAACGAGCTCGAGCAGTCCCTGCGCGAGGCCGGCGCCGGTGCGCCCGCCGACTGGGAACGGCTCCGCAGCGCGCTGGCCGCCGAGGCCGAGCGCGAAGACCTGATCGACGTCGCCTTCGAGCATCACGAGACGCCGCTCGGGACGATCATCATCGGCGCGACGCGTGAGGGCCTCGTGCGCGTCGGGCTGCCGACCGAGGACGAGAGCGACGTCCTGCAGCAGCTCGCCGAGCGTGTCTCGCCGCGCGTCCTGCGCAGCGCCCGCGAGCCGCTCACGCAGACCCGGCGCGAGCTCGACGAGTACTTCGCCCACGACCGCCGGGGCTTCGACATCCCGCTCGACTGGCGGCTCGTGAACGGCTTCCGGCGCGAGGTGCTGCGCGCCACGGAGCAGATCCCCTACGGCCGCACGGCCTCCTACCGCGACGTCGCCACGAGCGCCGGCAGCCCGAACGCCGTGCGCGCCGCCGGCTCGGCCCTCGCTCTCAACCCCCTGCCGATCGTCGTGCCGTGCCACCGGGTGCTGCGCAGCGGCGGTGGCCTCGGCCAGTACCGCGGCGGCCCCGAAGCCAAGGCGCAGCTGCTGACCCTGGAAGGCGCGGCCTGAGAGCCGCCCCGCAACATCGGGGTCTGGCCCGCGCAGAGCGGGCCAGACCCCAGGTGTCCGGGCCTGGCACCGGGGTGCGCGGGCCTGGCACCGGGGTGTCCGATCGTCCATTTCATGCGGTTCCAGCCGCATGGACGAGCAGGGGCGCCCCCGCGAAGCTGCACTACACGCGAACGGGCCGGCGATCAACTCCCGCTTGCCTAAAGGCGTTGCGGCCTGCGCGCACCCCGGTGCCAGGCCCGGTGCAGCGGGGTCTGGCCCGCGCGGTGCGGGCCAGACCCTGTTGTTCTGAGAGCCGCCCGGAACATCGGGCCCGGCCCAGGGCGCACGAGCCACGGTTAGCCCGCGACGGCCTCCCAGGCGGCCGTGTGGCGCTCGCCGCGTTCGC
>CAZYYP010000084.1:0-13394 GCA_964651695.1 uncultured Gaiellales bacterium
AGACGTCGGCCACGACCTGGTCGAAGAAGTTGCCGATGTTCTCGCGGAACATCGCGGCCGAGACGAGGCGGTTCTTCTCCGACGAGATGCGCGAGTGGATGCCGCGCGGCGGGAAGCGCTTCGGATCGCGCCCGAGCTCCTCGAGGCAGGCCTTGACCACACGCACCTGGTCGGCCTGGTCGTAGATGGTGAAGTTCGACCGATACCCCAGGCGGTCGGCCTCGCGGCGCAGGATGCGGCCGCACGCGGCGTGGAAGGTCATGACCCACATGCCGCGCGTCTGGCCGACGAGCGTCTCGACGCGCTCCCGCATCTCGGTGGCGGCGCGGTTCGTGAACGTGATCGCCAGGATCTCGTGCGGCCGCGCGCGACCTTCGCCGAGGAGGTAGCCGATGCGCGAGGTGAGCACGCGCGTCTTGCCGGAGCCGGCGCCTGCGATCACGAGGGCGGGCCCGTCGGGCAGCGTCACCGCCTCCCGCTGGGAGGGGTTCAGCCCGGCGAGGAGCTGGTCGGTGGCGTCGGTCGTCGTGCTCACGTATCGACGATAGCAACGGCCCATCCGGCGGCCGACCGCGGGGCGCCCGTCACCGTTCTCGGAAGCGCCGAGCCCGTCGAGCCGCTCGCGCGCCCGGTTCTCGTCGTACGCCATCTGCGGGATGTCGGGCGCGGCGGCGGCATTGCAGGCATGCCCTGTGCCCGAGATCAGCGCATCGTGAGCACGAAGGGCGTGCTCGCGATCGCGGCCAGCGCGGGGACACGGCCGCGCAGCGCGAACTGACCGGCGTGCACGATCGCGAACGACGTCGAGAAGCGACCGGCGGCGTCGGCGTGGGCGGTGCCCACCCGGCGCCAGCCGGTGGGCGTGAGCGCCTCGAGCACGACCGTCCGGCCGTGGATCTCGGCAAGGTGACCGCTGACGCGCGCGACGCTCGGCGCGCTGCGGCGCTGGGGCTGCACCGTGAGCGCGAGCGGCAGCCGCCGGGCGGCGATGTGGACGAGCAGCCTGCCCGGCCTGGCAACCATGCGCACGGTCGCGACACCCGCGCAGGCGACCCGGAGGCGTGCGACGCCGTGCTTGTCGGCACGCACGCGCACCGTCCTCACGGCCGCTCCGCAGCGCAGCCTGAGCACGATCCGCAGCCGGGCCTTCGAGCGCAGGCGGACGATCACCGTCCGCGGACGCGCCGCCGCAACGCGCGCGACGATGGCACGAACGGTCACGCGGCGCCGGCGAGCGGGCGCGCCGGGCATGCCGGGGGATGCGGGCGCGCCACCGGTGGTCGAGCCTCCACTCGCAGGCGCGCTGCCGCCTGAGCCCGCAGCGGAGGCGACGGTCACATCCCAGGCGAGATGTGCCACGTTGCCGGCCTTGTCGGCGACCTGCAGGACGAGGTGATGCACGCCAGCGGCGAGCCGGCCCGCGGCGATGCCGTGGACGACGCCGTCGGCCTGCCACACGTGCTCGACCGCGACGCCGTCGAGCGTCAGCGCGACCGACGCGGGGTCGAGGCCGGAGCCGTCGTCGCCGACCGCGACCGCGGTGGCGAGCACGTCGCCGCTGCCGATGATCGCGCCGTTCGCGGGTTCCGGCGGTCCGAATGCCGGCGGCGTGGTGTCGGCCACGGAGAAGCGCACGCTGCCATCGGTGCGATTGCCCGCGACGTCGAGGACCGAGAACGCGAGCAGATGCGGCCCGTAGGCCAGGGGCGCAGCGGGCGTGCCGCTCGCGCGACCACCTGTGAGGTCGAGCGGCACCGTCGTGCCGTCGATCTGCGCGAGCACCGACGAGATGCCGCTCGTGGCGTCGGCGAGGTCGAGCCGGACCTCGGGACGGGCCTCGCTCGTGGCCTCCGTGGGCGCTGCCAGCACGGCCGTCGGCGGCGTGGTGTCGATCGCGACGGCGAACGGCAGCGGTGCGGCCTGCCCACCACTCACGTCGCCGCCGCCGGCAGTGCCGGCGTGGATGCCGTCGCCGAGCGCGGCGGCGGAGAGGCAGAGATCGGTCTCGGCACCCGGGATGCCCGGCTGGTACTGCGAGCCGCTCCTCGGCGCCGCCCAGGACGCCGACGCGGCGCCGCTCTGCAGCCAGAGCGAACTGATCCCCGACTGGGCATCCGCGAGGCTCACCCGGCCGCAGACGTCGCCGCGGTGCCAGGCGCCGTCGAGCAGCGCGCCGCCCGCGACCCAGCCGATCGTCGGCGGAGTCGGATCATCGATGGTGACATCGAGGCGCACGAGCGTGACGTAGTCGTCCCAGGGGTCGGTGACGAGGCCGGCCACCGCCGGGTGCGCGTACAGCGCCACGCCGATCTGCCGGAAGCCCGCGGGCAGCGCCACGACGTGATCGGTGAGCGCCACGGTCTGCTGCTCGGTCACGATCGCCGGGGCGAGATCCCAGGTGACGCCGTCGGTGCGCATCTTGACGCGGGCGTAGAACTGGCCGTGCCGCATGCGCGTGCGGTAGGCGAGCGCCCCGCCGGCGATCGTCGTGCCCGGAGGCGCCGTCCACTCCCAGCGACCTTGCGACCAGATCGGCTGCGCCGACCCGGTGCGGGCGAGGATGCGGTTGGTCGCGATGTCGGGGCAGCCCGCGGTTGCTCCATGGCCGCAGAGGACGAAGCCGGGCTCGACGTAGCCGCTCCAGCCCGAGAGATCGGAGCCGAAGTCGTAGGCAAGGGTGTACTGGCCGGCGTGCGCCGTCGAGGCGCCCGCCAGGAGGAGCAGGATGGCTGCGAGAGATGGCAGGAGGCGGATGCGTGGCATGCGGCGATGATCTCGCCGAACGCTGTCACGTGTCTGTCGCGCGGTGTGCCGAGGGTGGAACGGCTCGCGGCGCCGAGGCCCTACGCGGCCTTGTAGACGAACGTCGCGCGCCCGATCAGCTTGCCGAACGTCGGCGCGGCGCTGCCGTGCCTGAACGCCGGCCACACGAACCAGACGTAGGTGCCCGGATTGCCGAGCTTGCCCGGCGTGATGCTGAGCGCCGGTTGCGTCGGCCAGCCCGAGAGCACGCGCGTGCCACTGTGGAAGACCTGCACGTTGTAGTACGCCGCGCCCTTCGTCGCCGTCCAGGTCAGCCGCGGAGACGCGGTCACGATGCTGCCCGTGAAGGGCCGCAGCGGGATCAGGGGAGCCAGCGAGACGGTCTTCTGGGCCGGGCTCGAGAAGTTGCCGGTGTGGTCGTAGGCGAAGAGCGCGACGTAGCCGGTGCCGCCGGCGCGCAACCTCAGCGAGGTCGCCGTGCCGAGGCCCTTGTAGATCTTCGTGCCGTCGGCCGGCGAGCGCGGGGCGTGCTTGAGGTTGAGCACGACGACGATGTGATCGAGGTCGGTCGCCTTCGGATTGGTCCAGTGCAACTGGACCGCGACGATGCCCGAGCTGACCTTCACCCGCGGCAGGATGACGGCGAGCTTCGTCGGCGCCTTCGGCGCGACCTGGTCGGGACCGGTGTCCACGGTCGAGGGCGGAATGCTGGCGGGCGAGATGGGCGTGTTGCCGGTGGTGCCCGTCGAGCTGGGTGCGGGCGCGGGCGACGCCACCGGGTTCGCGACCGTCACGGACTGGATCGCGACCTGCGCGTGCCCGGCGTTGTCGAACACGACGTTGCAGACGTCGTAGCTGCCGTTGGCGACGGTCGTCGTGTCCCAGCTGGCTCCGATCACCGGGCCCGACGCACACGTGCCCGGTGTGCCGACGTGGAATGCCGCCGAGCCGACGCCCGCGACCGCGTCCGAGGCCGTGCCGGTGATCGAAACCGTACCGGTCACGATTCCGCCCACGACCGGAATGACTGCAACGCTCGCCAGCGGGCTCTGGGTGTCGACTGCGACGGTCAGACCCGGGCTGGTCGGCCCGGTACCCGTCAACACGGTGACGTCGTCGTCGGTCTTGATGAAGTAGCAGTAGAAGCCGTCGGCGGGCGAGTCGGAGGCCCCACTCGTCGTGTTGTCGTGGAACGGCGTCCCGATGACGACGGGAGTGCTCGTGGCGGCAGCCGGGCAGGCGCCGTCCGTCCGCTCGACCGTCTGCCACGTGTTCGGCGTGAGGGGCGTGAGGGGATCGGACACGCCCGGCGTCCAGGTGAACGTGACCGGCAGGGCGTACGGCGAGCTCGTGAGCACGGGCGCAGCCACGGGCGCGACGGCCGCAAACGAGCTTACGGGCCAGATCGCGGCGAATACCGCGACCGCGGCCGCGATGGTGGAGCGTCGTGCCATGTGCGAGAGAACCCTCCGTTGCCGCCGTCGACGGCCGTTGTCCTGACCATCCACCCTATCGAGGTGCGTCGTTCAAACGCGATCTCCGGTTCACCCTACCCCCCAAACCCGTCATTCGTCTAGTGCCTGAGCCACCCCATCGTCCGGCGTACGCCAGAACACGAAGCGCGCAAGGCCGCCGCGCGCGTCTGACACGATGCCGGGCGTGCGACGCCTCGCCTCGACCTGGCTGCCTCCGCTCGTCTGGATGGCGATCATCTTCGCGTTCTCGGCCCAGCACGGGAGCGATCACTACTCAACGGCCATGGTCGTGCTGCGCAAGCTCGCGCACGTCACGGAGTACCTCATCCTGACGCTCCTGCTCGTCCGTGCGCTGATGCGCTCCGGCGTCGGATCGCCACTCCCGGTCGCGGCGCTGGCGGCGCTCGCCTACGCCTCGTCGGACGAGTGGCACCAGTCCTTCGTCCCCGGTCGCACCGCGACCCCGCGCGACGTCGCGATCGACGGGATCGGCATCGCGCTCGCATCCGTCGCGGCGGCGCGCATCGGATTGCGGGCCCGTACCTCGTGAGCCGCTCGATCGTCTTCGCCGAGCGCGCGCTGGCCCCCGGGGGCGACGCGATCTGGCCCGCGGCGCTCGAGCACCTCGCCCGCCGCTTCGTGTCGATCCGCGAGCTCGACATCGCCTCGATCCCGCCGCGCGAGTCGTCGGTCCCGGCGCTCGAGGCCTGGGCGGGCGACGATGTCAGCTCCTGGCGGCGCGAGCTCGATCGCTTCTACGACGACCACGCGCGCGTCCACCTGCGGCGCGACCCGGGCACGGCGGCACTGCTCGCGGCGCTGCGCGCCGACGGCGTGCGGCTCGCGGTCTACGGCCAGGGGCCACGCGAGACCTCCGCCACGACGCTCGCGTTCCTCGGGCTCGACCGGCGCCTCGACGTCGTCGTGCTCGAGCCCGACGGGGATGGCTTCGCGGCCTGCCTCGCCGAGCTCGGGGTGGACGACGCCGAGCACGTCAGCTCCCGCGCCGGTCTCGCTGCCCTGAAGTCCTGAGCTAGGTGAGCAAGGCGCGCCGCAGCGCGTCCTCGAGACCGGAGCGCGCGATCGCGAGCACCTGGTCGCCGGGACGGACGATCGTCTCGGGCCCTGCGATATCGGACGCGCCCGCGCGCAGCACGGCGATCAGGCGCGCGCCCTCGGGGAGGGCGATCTCCGAGACGCGTCGCTGCGCCACGTCGTTGCTGAGCTGCACCTCGACGACCTCGAGCCCCTCGCGCCGCAGCTCGAGCAGCGGGACGAGCTCGTGATCGGGCAGCTCGTGCTCGATCAGGCGCATGATCGACGTCGTCGCGCACACCGACGGCGCGATCCCGAGGAGGTCGAAGAGCTCGTGGTTGCGCGGATCGTTGACGCGCGCGATCACGCGCTCGACACCGTAGGCCTCGCGCGCCACCTGGCAGACGACGATGTTGTCCTCGTCGTCCCCCGTGACGGCCACGACCAGCTCGGCGCGCTCGATGCCGCAGCGCTCGAGCACCGCGAGCTCGGTCGCGTCGCCGTGCTGGGCGACGTGCTCGAGCTCCTCCTCGAGCAGGCGGTAGCGGTGCGCCGACTGCTCGATGACCGTGACCTCGTGGTGCATCTTGAGCAGCTCGTGCGCGAGGTTGCGCCCGACCTTGCCCCCGCCCGCGATCAGGATGTACATCAGATCGCCGCCGTGTGACTGAGCACCGTCTCGGACAGGACGTCGATCGCGCCCGACGTCGGGCAGACCGTCCGCATCCCGAGATCGGCGTAAAGCTCGGCGCGCGCAGGATCGAGGATGCGCACGACCACGCAGCTGACGCCGTAGCGCTTCTGTGCGATCTGGGCGCAGACCACGTTCGTGTTGTCGCCGTTGGTGGCGACCACGACGGCCTCGGCACGCTCGATGCCGGCCTCGACAAGGGTCGCGATGTCGAGCGCGTGACCCTCCACCGTGACGCCGCTGAACCCCTCGCCGAGGCGCTGGAAGGTCTCGGCGCGCTCGTCGATGACCGCCACGTCCCAGCCGCCCGCGGCGAGTCGCACCGCGACGGCCGAGCCGACTCGTCCACAGCCCACGACGAGCGCGAGCTTCCCCGTACCGTTCGAAGGATCCAGCATGAGTGCAGAGCGTAGCGCGGGCTCGGGCACGAGGCCCCTATCATCACGGCCCGTGACCAGCGAACCGCTCGGCATCGGCCTGCTCGGCTACGGAACCGTCGGATCGGCCGTCGATCGCCTGCTGCGCGAGCGCGCCGATATCGTCGAGCGTGTCGCCGGCCGGCCCGTGCGCGTCGTCCGTGCACTCGTGCGCGACACCGCGCGGGAGCGCGAGGGCGCCTCGCCCGGGCTCTTCACCGATCGCTTCGAGGACATCCGCGACGACCCGTCGATCACGGTCGTGGCGGAGGTCATGGGCGGCGTCGATCCGACCCTCGGCTATCTGCGCGAGCTGCTCGAGCGCGGCGTCTCGGTCGTCTCGGCCAACAAGCAGCTGCTCGCGCGCCACGGCGCCGAGCTGCAGGCGGCGGCCGAGCGCGGGGGCGCGCAGCTGCGCTACGAGGCCTCGGCGTGCGCCGCGATCCCGGTCGTGCGCGTCCTCCAGGAGTCGCTCGCCGCAGCCGGCGTCGACGAGCTGATCGGGATCGTCAACGGCACCACCAACTTCATGCTGACCGCGATGGCTCGCGACGGGCAGAGTTACGCCGACGCGCTCGCCGAGGCGCAGGCGCTCGGCTACGCGGAGGCCGATCCGACCGAGGACGTCGGCGGCGCGGACGCCGCGGCGAAGCTCGCGATCCTCGCGTCGCTCGCGTTCCACCGCCACCTCCACATCGACGACGTGCCCTTCGAGGGCATCGACACGCTGCACGACGACGACGTCGCGTTCGCCGGCGAGCTCGGCTACGCCATCAAGCTGCTCGCCCACGCCCGTCTCTCGGGCGACGGCATCGCCGCCCACGTCGCACCGGTGCTGGTGCCGAACGAGCATCCGCTCGCGCGCGTCAGCGGCAGCTTCAACGCCGTGATGCTGCGCGGGCGCGAGATTCGCGAGATCACGCTCCAGGGGCCCGGCGCCGGCGGGGCCGAGACCGCGACGGCCGTGATCGGCGACCTCCTCTCGGTGCTCGGGCCACGGCCCGCCGGCGAGGTCGCGACCGCGTTCCGCGAGCTCCCGCTCGAGCCCCCGAGCCGCGCGCGCAGCCCGCTCTACGTGCACCTCGAGGTCACCGACCGACCCGGCGTGCTGGCCCGTATCGCCGCCCGCTTCGGGGATCGCGGCATCTCGCTCGGCGCGATGATCCAGCGGCCGCGCCCCGGCGACCTCGCCTCGCTCGTGTTCCTCACGCATCCGGCGTCCGAAGAAAACGCCCGCGCAGCGGTGGACGAGATCGCCACGCTCGACTTCTGCCACGGCCAGCCGCGCGTCCTGCGCGTGCTCGCCGCGTGACCACGAGCAGCGGGCTGCTCCAGAGCGGAGACGGACGGCGCCTCCTCGCGGCGCAGCTCTTCGACTCGCTCGGCGCCGGCGTCGGCCTGGTCGTCTTGCCCTGGCTCGTGCTCGACGCCGGTGGGGACGCCTCGACGGCAGGCCTCGTGGCGGTCTTCGCGCTCGTCCCGTACGTGGTCTTCGGCCTCTTCGCGGGCGTGACGGGCGACCGGCGCAGCCGCAAGCGCATCATCATCGCCGCGCACTCGACGCAGACCGTGTGCGCGCTCGCCGTGCCGCTGTGGGCGATCACGGGCGCGACGCCCGAATGGCTCGTCCTCAGTGTGGCCTTCGCGATCGGCATCGCGCGGACGTTCGCGGATGCCGCCGCCTTCGGCGCGATCGCCCAGATCGTCGGCCCGGCCCAGTTCGGCCGCGCCCAGGGTCTCCTGTCGACGGTGTGGGCGACGGGAATGGTGAGCGGCCCGGCGCTCGGCGGCCAGCTGATCTCGGCGATCGGCCCGAGCCGCGCGATCGGCGTGCAGTGCGGGGCGTTCGGCCTCGCCACGGTGTGTGCGCTCGCGATCCGCAGCCCGCTGCGCCCCCCCACGCCGAACTTCGGGGGCCTGCGCGAGGCGATGCGCGAGGGCATCGACGTGATCCGCGACACGCCGATGGTGCGCCGGATCACCGCCACGACGATCGCGTGGAACCTCGCCTTCTACGGCGCCGAGGCGCTCATCGTGCCCTTCCTGCGCGACATCATCGACCTTGACGGCCAGCGTGTCGGCTGGGTGCTCGGCGTCGGGTCGCTGATCGGCATCGCCACCGGCCCGCTGATCATGTGGCTCGAGGGGCGCGTCGGCCCGGCGACGGTGATCGTCGCGGGCATGGCGGTCAGCGGCCTCTCCGTGCTCGCGCTCGCCGCCTCGACGGCGTTCTGGGAGGTGCTCGTGATCTGGATCGTGCTCAGCCTCGCGCAGTGGGTCAGCTTCACGACCGCGATCGGCGAGCGCCAGCGCCATGCCCCTGCGCACCTGCAGGCGCGCGTGGGCATCACGGGCCGGGCGATCGCGATCGCCTCGATGACGGCGGGGGCGACCGGCTCGAGCCTGCTCGCCCACATCGTGGGGCTGCGCACGCTCTACGTCGGCATGGGCGTCGCCACGCTGCTCGTGGCCGTCGCGCTCGGGCCCCGGCTCGTGCGCGGGCCGGCGCACGTCGCCGTCTCGGCCTCCTCCTGACGCTCAGGCCACCGGGGCGGGGCCCGGCCGGGTGTGCGGCTCGGGCGCCTCCTCGGTGGCGACGCTCGCCGTGCCCGGCGGGAAGGACGTCACGATCACGCGGCAGTGGGCACGGCGCAGGAGGTTCTCGATCGTCTCGGAGAAGACCTGTGCGCGCCCGGCGCTCGCGCCGAGGTGCGGCACGGCGCCGACCAGGATCAGACCGACGTCCTGCTCGCGCGCGACGCGCGCGAGCTCGCCGCTGATCGCGCGGCTGCGCAGCGCCAGGAAGTCCACTTGCACGCCGTAGTCGTGCGAGAACATCGCAGCCATCGCGGCGAGCCCCGCCTCGCATTCGCTGGAGCCCGGCATCGGCGCGTCCAGCGGCGATCGCATCGGCACCTCGATCACGTTGACGCCGAGCACCCGCTCGCCGTGCTCCTGGGCCAGCTTGCAGGCGATCGCGAGCATCTCCTCCTCGATCGGCCCGCAGGCCTTGAGCGGCACGAGAATGGTGCCGAAGCGCAGGTCGATGACCTCGAGCGGCGGGGGCGGCACCGTCTCGAGCCGCTTCAGGAGCGGCTGATGCTGCAGGCGGCGCATGCCCACGAAGAGCGTCAGACCGACAGCGAGCCAGATCGGCGGCAGGATGCGCCCTGCGCGGTGCGTCCCGAGGTCGAGCACCCAGAGTGCCCACGACATCGCGAGGCCGAGCAGCGCGAGCACGGGGATGTCGCTGCTGCCGAAGCGCACGCTCCCGCCCATGCGCACGGCCCGCGGCAGCGACGGCTCCCGCACGCGCAGCGCGACGACCGAGGCGAACACGAGCATGAACGCGATCAGGATGCCGAAGGAGTAGACCGCGGCGAGCGCGTCGACCTCGCGACCGAGCAGGGAGACGGCGAGCATGAGCGCGGCGCACAGGACGACGAGCAGGAGGATCGCCGCCGGCTCGACGTTCATGCGGCGCGAGCGGCGCATGAGCGGCGGGGGCAGCCCGCCCATGCCCGAGAGTGCGCGCAAGGTGCGTAGCGCCGCCCCGAGGGCGGCACCCGCGCTCGTCACGAGCACGCCGATCGCGCTGATGCTCACGAGCACGCGCACGATGTCGCCGACCGACGAGCCGAACGCCTGCGAGCCGATCGCCTGCGCCGCCCCCGCGAGCGGGGCCGTGCCCCAGATCGTCGAGAGATCGCTGGCATAGCCCGAGGGCGTGCCCGGCGCCACGTGGACGGGCAGCAGCGAGAGCGCGGCCGCGGCGATCACGGCATAGGCGAGCACCGTGGCGGCGATGGCGCCGATCGTCATGCGCCGCAGCGGCCGCGCCGGGTTGGTCGACTCCTGCAGCAGCCCCGCAACGATCTCGATGCCGGTGAATGCCACCAGTGCAATCGGGAGCGCGTAGCCGAGTGACGTCCAGGTGGGTGCGACGCCGAGGTCGATCGACTTCGTGAGCGTGTCGATGTGCCCGAGCGCGGCCAGCCCGAGCGCCGCAAGCGTCAACTGCGAGAGCATGTCGACGACGGCGAGCGGCCGCACGAGATCGGTGTTCGCGAGCTTCGGGACGAGCCGCGCCCCACCCAGCATCGCCACGACCCCGACGCCGATCAGCTCGGCTGTACGCCCGCTCATCTGACCGGTCTGGCCGAGCGCGGCCTCCGCGTAGCGCGGTACGAAGAGCGCCGAGAGCATCGTCACGACGAGCAGGTCGAGCAGGATCGCCCAGCCGACGAGGAAGCCCGCGGCGTCGCCGAAGGCGCGCCGCACGATCAGCGGCGAGCCTCCTCCCGTGGCGGTCGCCGCCTCGGCGTAGGCGCCCGCGGCCAGCGCCACGAGCAGGCCGACGACCGGAAGCACGATGGGCGTGAGGCCGAGCGCGTAGAGCGCGACGACGCCGAGCGCGAAGTACAGCGACGAGGAGATCGTGCCGTAGATCGCGACGAAGAGCGCATCCTCGCCGACGACGCGCTGGAGGACAGGAAGCTTGCGGGCCACTAGCCGCGCTTCTCCATGTGCCACGCGAGCCAGCCGCGGCCGGCTCCCGCGAGGATCAGCGCGCCCCCGAAGATGTAGCCGACCGCGACGCCGGAGCTGCCGGCCTCGGCCGTGCGCACGATCGAGGCCACCCCGAGCACCACGAGGACGGCGCTCAGCAGCAGCGAGACGCGGTTGCGCGCGCTCACCGCGGGCCTGTCGGGTTGGGGACCGCGCGCGCCGCGCCGCGCCATTCGGGCGTCGCTCCGACCATCACCTTGCAGCGCGCGTGGCGCAGGACGTAGTCGACCGTCGTGCCGAAGAGGCGGGCCGAGCGGGCCGAGCGTCCGGGCGAGCCGAGCACGATGACCTCGCTACCGCGCCGGTCGGCCTCCTCCACGAGCGCGCGCCCGGCGTTGCGCGTGCGCACGAGGCGCGAGATGACCTGCACGCCGTAGATCTGCCCGAGCGCCTCGGCCTCGGCGAGCTGCTCGTTCGCGCGCGCCTCGTCCTCGCGCGCGATCTGCGAGAGCGGCCGCGCCGCGGGCACCTCGAGCGTGTAGACGGCGACGACGCGCGCGCGGCGCTCGGACGCCAGCCGCAGCGCGGTCGCGGTCATCTCGTCGGCGACACGCGCATCGGTCACGTGGAGGACGATCGTGCGGTACTCGATCTCGATCGCCGGCCCGCGGATCTTCGTTTCGGCGAGCACCGTCTTCGTGAGCGGCAGCCCCTGGCGCTTGCGGTAGACGACGTAGACCACCATCCCGAGCACGAGCCACGCGAGACCCGCCCAGCGCACCGCCGGGAAGAGCGCGGCGACGACGACGAACGCCGCGAACGTGCCGAAGCCGCCGAGCACCGCGAAGACGGGGACGTCGAGGTCGCCGATGCGCAGGTTCATGGGCGCGCGGAACGGCTGCTCGGGATCGCGCTTGGACGGGCGCAGGCGCAGTGCGATCACCGAGGCGTGTGCGATCGTGAACGAGAGCATCGCGCCGAACGCGTAGAGATTGCCGAGGAACGCCACGCCCTGGCCGCCCGCGACCTTGGCGGCGGCGATCATGCCGATCGCGGCGAACGTGTAGACGACGATCGCGACCCACGGAGTGCGCCAGGTCGGGTGCACGGTGCGCAGGAAGTCGGGGAACTGCCGGTGCACGCCCATCGAGTAGGTGAGGCGCGAGACGCCGATCAGACCTGCGTTGGTCGCGATGATCAGGATCGTCGCCGCGAGCAGGCCGACGTAGTAGCTGACGGGGGTCGTGAGCGGTCCGAGACCGAGGTTCTGGACGATGCCCTGCACGGGATCGCCGGCGTACTTGGCGCCGAGCGCCGTCCAGTAGTGCGTCCCGCTGGTGCCGGGCGGGTGCGAGAGCGCCGGCGTCTCGTGGATCGGCATCGCCGAGAGCGCGACGGCGGGCAGGAACGCATAGATCGCGAACACGGCGGCGGCGACGAGTCCGATCGAGCGCGGCACGTCGCGCGCGGGGTCGCGCGCCTCCTCGGCCATGTTCGAGATCGTCTCGATGCCGGTGTAGGCGACCATGCCGATCGGGATCGAGATCAGGAATGCCGAGACCGTGGGCGTCGTGCCGAAGTGCACGTTGCGCACGAGCACCTGTGGGTCGAGGATCAGCGCCACGCCGACGACCACGAGCAGCGCCTGGGTGGCGAGGTCGGCGATCGCCAGGAAGATGTTGAGCCGCGCCGACTCCTGGATGCCGCGGATGTTCAGCAGCGCGAGCACGCCGCAGAGCACGGCGGCGACGACGACCTGGCCCGTGAGGCCGTTGCGCATGAAGCCGCAGCCCGGGAACACCGAAAGGTACGGCGGCACGGTGTAGGCCGAGATCGCGATCGTGACGGTGTAGTTGAGCATCTGCGCCCACGCCGCGAAGAAGGAGACCGCCTCGTTGAACGCGCGGCGCGAGAAGGACGCCGAGCCGCCGGCCTCCGGGAAGCGCGCCGTGGCCTCGGCGTAGGTCGCAGCCGTGAACGCGAAGATCACGCCCGAGATCGCGAACGTGACCGGGGTCATGCCTCCGGCGTAGAGCGCGGTGACGCCGAGCGCGTAGTAGATCGACGAGCCGACGTTGCCGTAGGCGGTCGAGAACATGTCGCCCACGCCGAGGACGGCGGGCAGACCGTGCGAGCTGCGGCGTCGGAGCAGCGGCACGCGTTACCCGGTGAACTTCCACTGCCGCAGCACGCCCTGGGCGTCGAAGAGCACGAGCACATGCACGGTCATCCCCTTGCCGCCGTGCGTGCCATGACCGACGACGAGCGTGCAGCGCAGCGAGCCGGCCCCGCTGCCCTTCTTGTCACCGCAGTGGATGCTGCGGATCGTGTCGAGCCCCTTGAGATCCTGCCGCGCCGGGAACGGGTCGCTGGAGGAGACGTAGAAGCCCTCCCAGTCGTCCTGGATCGTGCTGACGGCGACCTTGCCCGCGTCCTTGGATGTGCCGCAACCCGAGATCACGAGTGCGACCCCGACCAGACAGCCGGCTGCCAACGCGCGCATGC
>CAZYYP010000085.1:0-12897 GCA_964651695.1 uncultured Gaiellales bacterium
GCGAGGCCGATGTAGACGACGGCGGCAGCGGCCACGTGTCCCGACGGGTAGCTCTGATCGACCGGCAGGTGATCCAGACGCGGCACCTGCGGGCGGTGCCGGTGCACGATCAGGCTCGTGACTCGGTAGCTCGCCACCTCGACGAGGATCGCTCCGACGATCAGGCCGCCCGCCCGCCAGCGGCGCCGCACGGCGGCGACGAGCGCGACGACGACCACGAGTCCGGGGATGAACGGGATGTCGCCGATGGACGACCCGACGGAGGATGCGTCACCGAGAGCCGGCGTGCGCTCGCCTGCGAGCCACACGTTGACGGCCTCGTCGGAGTGCCCGATCGCGTGCACCGGGAGGAGCACGTCCACGAGCAGGAAGCCGAGCCCGATCGCCAGGCCGGCGAGCACGACGTACCCGAGCAAGGTCGTGAGGATGAATGCGACGAGCGGGCGCCGCCGGGTGAGGCGACCCGCCAGCCGTGTCGCGCTTCCGCCCGGTCGCGCCTCGAGCAGCGAGCTGCGCGATGCCCGATCATTGACGTACGGCGCGTCGCCGCCGTGCCGGGTGGTCGGTATCCCTGATCGCCATCGGCTCATGCCGCGGTTTCTCCCGTCGCCGATTGGAGAAACCTCCCGCACGCCGCCCGCGGGCGTCCGCCATGCCGATCATCGTCCTGCTCCTCATCTCATTCGCCGCCGGCCTCGCCATCGCTCTGGCCTTCGACCGGCTGGCGCCGGCGCAGGGCGCCACCGCGGCGATCGCCGATGCCGTGGAGCACGCGGCGGCGGGCGCTGCCCCGCGCTCCTGGCGGCAGGCTCGGCTCGACCCGGAGACGACCACGGGCCTTGCGCTGACCGCGGCGGTCGCCCTGCTGATCAGCGGCGGTCTCGTCGTCGCCGTGCTCGCGTACCTGGTGCGCGGCAACGGCACGCTCGCATCCATCGACGCGAGCGCCGCTACCTGGGGACACCACCATGCGACGCACGCCTCGATGCGATTCCTGACCTGGGTGACGGATCTCGGCGACTGGCCGGCCTTCCCGCTGATCGGGCTCGTCGTGCTCCTCTACGAGCTGCGCCGGTCTCCGAACCGGTCCCTGGTGCCGTTCGTGCTCGTCGTCGTGCTCGGCGACGAGCTGGTCACGAACGTCATCAAGAGCCTGGCCGACCGGGCGCGCCCCACCCTGAACCCCATCGCGGCGACGCTCGGCCCGTCCTTCCCGAGCGGCCACTCATCGACTGCCGCGTCGTTCTATGCCGCTCTCGCGCTGATCGGGGCGCGCAGGCGCTCCACGCGCACGCGCGCGCTGCTCGCCGGTGTGGCCGGTGGCCTCGCGGTGGGCGTCGCGTCGAGCCGCGTGCTCCTCGACGTCCACTGGCTGTCCGATGTCGTCGCCGGCGTGATGCTCGGCTGGGCGTGGTTCGCACTCTGCGCGATCGCCTTCGGCGGGCGGCGCCTGCGCTTCGGCGAGCCGGCGGAGCGGGTGGCCGGTGCGACGGCGGCCTCGGCCCGCGGCGCCCCGCCGGCTGCGGAGGTGTAGCCGACGGGATTCGGGGGAACGTGGCTGCATGAGTGCACACATCCTCCCCCGCTCGGGCCGAGCGTTCACGGAAACCTCGCTCTTCGCGGGCCTCGCGCGTCTCGGATACGCGGCTCGCGGCGTGATCTACGCCTTGATCGGGCTGCTCGCGTTCCGCCTCGCCGAGGGCGTCGGCGGGCCGCGCCCGAGTCAGCAAGGCGCCATGCACAAGATCGCGCACGAGCCCTTCGGGCACGCGCTGCTGCTGATCACTGCGATCGGCCTCGGCGGGTATGCCGTGTGGCGCCTCGCCCAGGCGCTCGTCGGGCACACGCCCGAGTACGGACGGCACAGCGCCATGGATCGCATCGGCGCCGCCGGCAGCGCAGTGGCGTACGCGGGCTTCAGCGTACTCGCGGTGACAGTGCTCCGCGGCGCGGCGGGCAACTCGTCGGCAAAGCCGCGGCAGACGACGGCCGGCGTACTCCATTGGCCCGCCGGGCGTGAGCTCGTCGCAGCGGTCGGTGTGCTCTTCCTCGGCATCGCCGCGTACCAGGCGTACCTCGGACTGAGCAAGAAGTTCCTGAGCTACTCGAAGACGGGCGCGATGTCGAACCGTGCGCTCAGGGCCTTCACGGTCATCGGTGTCGCCGGGCTCGTCGCCCGCGCGATCGCGTTCGGGCTGATCGGCGTCTTCGTCCTCAAGGCCGCTCGCGACTACTCGCCGAAGGACGTCGTCGGCATCGACGGCGCCCTTGCCCGCCTGCTCCTGCACGCCTACGGAACCGCAGCGCTCGCAGTCGTGGCGTGCGGCCTGATCGCCTTCGGCGCCTACTCGCTCGCGGACGCCCGCTACCGCAAGATCTGACCGTGGCCGGGTTCAGGTGCCGCGGATGCGGCGCCGGGCTTCGGCGTAGCTGATCGCCTCGAAGGTGATCAAGGCGGCGGAGACGACCGCGACCCCTCCGAGCGCGAGCAGCGCGGGAACCGCAGTTGCGAGCGGCGCGAGCAGCACCAGAACGACGGCGGCCACGAGCCGCGGCCGGTTGAACGAGCCGTAGTTGCGGCGCTTGAACGCACTGAGCGCGACGAGGTAGAGCGCGACGCCGCCGCACAGCGAGACCGCCACGACGCCGGAGAGCTCGTGCGTCTCGGCCGTCAGTGACTGCTTGACTCCGACGGCGAAGAGCATGATCCCGCCCACCATGGGCAGGTGGAGATAGCTGTAGGAGTCGCGTGCGATCCGCGACTGGCCTGCGGCCGGAAGCGCCGTCATCCGGTGTTCTCCGGCGAGCGCCACGACGTCGAAGTACGCCCACCACAGCGCGGCCGCGACGACCATGCCGAGCAGCGCCGCGACGATCACGCGGGAGCCGAGCTCGACATGGCTTGCGCCGACTCCGAGCGAGACGATCGACTCCCCGAGGGCGATGATGATGATCAGACCGTAGCGCTCGGCGAAGTGCGCCGGCTCGACGCGCCAGCCCTCGGTTCCGCGCAGCGCCAGGCCGCCGTAGTCGACGGCGAGCGCGGCGATCCAGCAGAGCGCACGCAGCCGCCCGTCGAGCGCGCCGGCGACGACCAGCAGGAGCGCGGCCGGGACGATCGTCGTTGCAAGCCGGACGACGACGCCGTGGAGCGCCGGATCGGAGCGCGCGAGGACCGCGTAGCCGACGAGATGGAGCCCGCGCACGGCAGCGTACGCGAGACCGAAGGTGAGACCGTCTCCGGCGAACGCGCCCGGAACCGCGAGGCAGAGTATGAGCAACGGCCCCATCGCCGTCAGGAGGACGACGCGCATCGTGCCTCCGTCGGAACCCGCCGTATTGCCCAGCCACGCGTAGGCGACCCACGCCCACCACAGCACGGCGAGGATCGCGAGGGCCTCGAGCATGCTCGTCCACGTCCCGTGCTCGGCGATGAAACCGGTGATCTGTGTGATCGCGAACACGAACACGAGGTCGAAGAACAACTCCAGCGCCGTCACGCGCTGCTCGGGCGCGTCCGGTTCGACCGCAGTGCCTGCCGCGGCGTTCAGATCACGTGGGGTGCGAGCCGTGCGCTGAACGAGCGGATGACGCGCATCTGGATGGTCGGCGAGCGCTCGAGCAGCGTCGTGAAGCTGCGCTTCGAGATGACGAGCGCACGCGTCGGCGTCGTGGTCGTCACGGTTGCCGTGGCCGGTGTGCCGGACACGAGCGAGATCTCGCCGAAGAACTCCGAGCCGCCACGGCGCGGCAGCTGGACGCCGTTCTGCACGACATCGACCTCGCCCTCGATGATCACGTAGAACTGGCGGCCGGGCCGGCCCTCCGTGATCAGCGTCTTGCCCGGCTTGAAATCGATCTCGTCGGCGATCAAGGCGATCTCGCCGAGCTCGCGCTTCGAGCACCCCGAGAACAGCGCCACCGTGCGCAAGAGCTCGATCTTGGCGTTCTTCCGCAGCATCCGCGACCCCTCTGGCGGCGGTCGATCGGCGGGCGGCCGGCCACGCGCCTGCACTCACCCGGACGACCTCTCCGAGCCCGATCGTACCGTGTCCCGCGGCCGGCCAGAGTCGGCCCGGGTGGCTCCCGGCGTCACGGGTGCCGAATCGATCGGCACCCGTGATTTCCCGCGCCTCGGACGACGTAGAGTCCGGGCATGTGCTTCGAACTCGACTCCCTGCCACCCATCCCGCCCATCGCCGGAGCCGCGGTCTCGCACGAGGATCTCGTGCTCACGTCCGCCGACGGCACGGAGCTGGCGGCCTTCGCGGCGACGCCCGAGGGCCCGTCCGCCGTCGGCGTGGTCGTGCTCCCCGACGTGCGCGGGCTCTACCGCTTCTACGAGGAGCTGGCGTTGCGGCTCGCCGAGCGCGGATATGCCGCCGTCGCGATCGACTACTTCGGGCGGACGGCCGGCGTCGCCAAGCGCGGCGAGGACTTCCCGTACATGGAGCACGTGACACAGACCGAGCCGGATTCGATCCAGGCCGACGTCGGTGCGGCGGCCGGGTGGCTGCGTTCGGCCGCAGGAGGCTCGCGCACGAGCATCTTCACCGTCGGCTTCTGCTTCGGCGGCCGGCACTCGTGGCTCGCCGCCGCGGGCGGCCACGGTCTCGCGGGCGCGGTCGGCTTCTACGGCATGCCCGGCCAGCGCAACGGCCAGCCCGGGCCGATCCAGCTCCGCGATCAGATCGAGGCACCGATCCTCGCCCTGCAGGCGGGGGCCGACGACCACATCACGGCCGAGGACAACGCCGCCTTCGACCGCATGCTGACTGCCGCGGGCGTCGCGCACGAGATCGTCACCTACCCCGGCGCGCCGCACAGCTTTTTCGACCGCCGCTGGGAACAGCACCAAGCGGCCTCCGACGACGCCTGGGCGCGCGTCGTCGGCTTCATCGAGCAGTACTCCTGAACAGGCCCGTCTTCGGTGTCTCGTAAACGTGAGCCGTCGCAGCGGGGGAAGATCGCCGGACGAACTCGCAGCGCAGTGGCAGTGCATTCCGCTGCGGCAGGTCGTGACGACGGACGCCCCTACGTGTCGCGCCCGGCATCGGCAGGCGCGTCGCCGGCCCTGGGCGCATCGTCGTCGCGCTGCAGCTCGCGGGCGCGATCGGCCTCGGCGAGCAGGCGCGCCGCCGCCTCGGCGACCACGTCCTGATCCGGCTCGCGCGGCATGCGCAGATCGGCGCGATCCTGATCCTGCGCTTCCATGGCCTCGCCATCGGCACGCGAGATCGTGGCCATTAGCACAATATCGTTCGCCGGGTCGCCGCGGCGCGGGATCAGCCGTCGACGAGCAGGCTCTGCAGCGGACCGAGCAGGCGCTTCGATCGCCGCGAGACGTGCGGGAGCCGCACCAGCCCATGGGTGAGCGGCGCGCCGGCGGTGCGCCGTTCGAGCTGCTCCGTCGCGAGCGGCCGCCACAGCTCGTCGACGAGCCCGGCGGCATCGCCCTCCAGGTGTTCGGCGGAGAGCGCGAGGTGCTCGGCCCAGAGCCGGATGCGGGTCGTGCGGGCGAGGGCCGGGGCGTGGCTGACAACGTTCATCTCGGTGTCGTTGAAGAGGGAGTGCTCGTTCAGGTTCGCCGAGCCCACGGTGAGCCAGCGGTCGTCGACGATGCCGACCTTGGCGTGCACGTAGACGCGATCGGTGCTCCCGCCGCCGACGGCGTAGCGCGTGCAGGCGAGCATCCGCCCGGCGCCGTTGTCGGCATCCGCGAGCAGCGCCAGTTGCCCCGCGGTGTCGTCGGCGCCCGAGTTGGGCTTGGCGGGAAGCACGAGGAGGAGGCGGAACCGGTCGGTTGGCGGGTTGCGCAGCTTGTCGCGCAGGATTGCCACGACCTCGGCCGACCACAGGAACTGGTTCTCGAGGTAGATGAGCGTCTCGGCCGAACGCAGCGCGCCGAGGTAGCTCTCCAGGATCGAGAACTCACCGCGCGGGAGCGCGTCGTAGATCCGCTCGGGCACGGTGCGCACGATCTGCAGCGACTCGTCGCCGGCGGGGGGCGGCACGCCGGGCGGCGGCAGCGGCGCGTGCGTCACCGCCGACCAGCGCATGCCGAAATGCCGCGCGACATCTGCCACCACCGGGCCGCGCAGGACGGTCGCGACGTCGTGCCAGCCGAGGCTTCCCCGCGGAGGATGACCCGGCCGGTCGAGCCGGTCGCCCGCGAGGTCCGTGAGGTCGATCCCGCCGACGAACGCGACCTCGTCGTCGATGATCACGAGCTTCTCGTGATGGCAGTGCAGCGGCCGCTCGTGCCGATCGAGGCCGCACTCGATGTCGTTCCCCGCGCACAACTCGTCCCGGACGGCGCGCACCGCGCGTCGCGACACGGGATAGAACGGAAAGGGGGCGCCGGCCCAGAGCAGGACCCGTACGGGCAGGCGGGCAGCGGTCTCGGCCAGGAGCTCGCGCAGGATCGTCGGGGTCGCGCCGCTGGTCAGCGCGAAGTCCGGCGTGACGCACCAGCCCGCGATGTGGACGTGCGAGCGCGCCCCGGCGATCGCCGTGGCGATGCGCGGGAGCGCCTGCTCGCCGTCGATCAGCACCTCGATGGCGCAGTCGTCGCGCGGCGGCGCAGCGCCGGTCGCCCAGCGCGCCTCCGTCGCGGTCAGAGCCTGCCCCCACCCGGCGCGCCGCACGCGCCGCCGGTGATGGGCCCGCATCGCGCGTTCGAGCGACTCGCCGACGAGGTCGTCGACCCGCTGGACGACGCCGGGCATCACGCCGCGACTCCCGCCGCGACATCCGTCGTCGCGCGGGATTGCCGCAGCCGCGTGGGAGGGATCCGACTCGCCATGCGCCACGCAATCTAGGTCAAGTGCGGCCCGCCCCGCCATGGGCGCCGAGAATGACGTTCGACGAGCTGCATCGACGGTGCGATCGAGCGACGCGGCGGGCAGGCGCTCGCCGGCGGGCCTAGACGACGGCGGTCGAGATATCCGCGCGGGCGGGCTCGCCGACCCCGCGGGGAGGGTGATCGAGTCGCACGGCGGGCTCCTCGCCGCGGCGCTTGGGACGCCGCACGCGCAACTCGCCGGCCACGAAGTACGAGCCCAGGACGAAGACCGCGGCCGTTGCCTGCGCCGCGACGCCCTCGACGTTCGGGAATGTCGCGAACCAGGTTCCGAGCCAGCCGGGGAAGGCGACGCCGAGCGGCGTCGCACCGAACCAGCCCGCCTGCTGCATCTCCTGCACCTGCTCGCCGACCATGACGACGAGCACGACGCCGAGCATCACGCCGGTGACCATCAGCATGCGCTTGTACGGAAGCCGGCGGTGGTTCAGGAACGTCGCACCCGCGACCGCGCCGACGAGCACGGTGGCGACGGCGATGCCGGGCATGATCACGGCGACACCGTACGAGATGCGCATGTTCTGGAGGAACAGGACGATCTCGAAGCCCTCGCGATAGACGCTGGCGAAGCCGAGGATGATCAGTCCGCGGGTCACGACCTTCGGCGAGCCCGACCCCAGGAGGCGCCGCTTCGTGCGGTTCTGGTGACCGATCCAGCCCGTCCAGTAGATGCGGTGGAAGAACCAGTTGGTGACCACCAGCAGCACGATGATCGCGACCAGCCCCGTGGCGGCCTGCACGTCGAGCGCGCGCCCGGAGACGCGGCCGATGAGCCACGCGGCGACGAACCAGGTGGCGACGGTCGCAACGAGACCGACGACGACGCCGATGCCGATCGGCCGGCGCAGGCTCCCGTTCGCGCCGCGCATCCCTGCGGTGATCGCCGCCAGGACGAGCACCGACTCCAGCCCCTCGCGGAAGACCAGGAGACCGCTGTTGAAGGCGGCCGCCCCCGACGAGAGACGCGCACCCGTGGGATCGGCCACGCCGCCGTCCAGCGCCTGCAGCACGATCACGCCGACGAGGAAGCCCAGCAGCGAGAGCAGCACCCAGCGATGGCGTCGCGTGAACGTCAAGGTGTCAACTCCGGAGGGGACGTCGTTAGGAGCACCTAACCGGACGATACATAGGATGCCCTAATTCGTCAATAGGGTGCGGAGAAGGATCTCCTACGCGCGCGCCGCGCGCGCGAGCACCGTGACAGCGGCAGCCGCGATGGCATCGGCGCTGATCTCGTAGGCGTCGTAGATGTCGGCCAGCGGCCCCGCCTGCCCGAAGCGGTCGACCCCGAGCGTCAGCTGCCGCGCGCCGAGCGCTCCGCCGAGGAACGCGAGGCTGTGCGAGGCGCCGTCGATCGCGCTCACGATCGGCGCACCGCCATCCGGCGCGAAGATCGCCTCGAGGTGCGATCGGGCAGGCAGGTCACGCGGATTCGTGATGCCGCCGCCGGCGAGCGCCCGCCACTCGCGGAAGAGCAGGTCGGGCGAGGTCAGGGCGATCACGCTGGCGGCGATCCCCTCCTCTGCGGCGAGCAGGTCGGCGGCGCGCAGCGCCTCGGCGACGAGCGGCCCGCAGGCGGCGAGCGTCACGCGCGGCTCGTCGTCGCCGGGTGCCGCTTCGCGCAGCCGGTAGCCCCCGCGCAGGACGTCCTCGCGCAGCGCCGCGCCGCGCCGCGCATTGAGCTCGTCGAACGCGCCCTGATCCTGCGGCGCCGTCGAGAGCCGGAGGTAGAACGCACCGGGCGCGACGTCGCGGGCCGTGCGCGCGACGAGCTCGCGCAGGAGCCAGTCGACCTCGCGGACGAACGCCGGCTCGTAGCTCGTGAGGTTCGGGAGCTCGATGCCGAGGCTCGGCGTCACGGTGGACTGGTGCGCGCCGCCCTCGCGCGCGAGCGTGACGCCCGAGGGCGTACCGGCGACGATGAACGACGCCTCCGAGTAGAGCGAGTAGATCAGCGCGTCGAGGCCGCGGCAGACGAACGGGTCGTAGACGGTGCCGATCGGTATCAGGCGCTCGCCCGTCAGCTCGTCGGCCAGGCCCAGCTGCCCGAGCAGCAGGAAGAGATTCATCTCGCTGATGCCGAGCTCGATGTGCTGGCCCTGGCGCGAGACCCGCCAGGCGAGGCCGCCGCCGGCGTCCACGTCCGGCTCCTCGTCGGGGCCGAAGACGCCGACGCGGTTGATCCAGCCGCCGAGGCTCGTCGAGACGCTCACGTCGGGAGCGGCGGTGACGATGCGGTCGGCGACGTCGGAGTCGCGTCCGATCTGCACGAGCACGCGACCGAACGCCTCCTGGGTGGTGCGCCCGAAGACGGCGCCCTGCGAGGCGGCGGGCACATCGGCGTCGCGCAACGCCCGCACGCGCCGCTCGCGCGGTCCGAGGCGCTCGGCGGACTCCGCGACGAGCGCTCCCGCGGGGCTGCCCGGGTCGATGCGCCCCCACTCATCCTCCCGCTCCAGGCCGCAACTCGCGCGCAGGGCGTCGATCTGGGCCTCCGAGAGGAGCGCCGAGTGGTTGAGCGGATTGCCCGCGATCGGGAGCCCGAAGCCCTTGATCGTGTACGCGAGGACGAGCGTCGGCCTGGTCGCCTGGCGCGTCGCCGCGAGCGCCTGTGCGAGGTCGCCGAGGTCGTGCCCGCCGAGGTCGCGGATGAGCGTCCCGACCGAGCCCTGATCGGGCTCGAGGCACTCGCGCAGGCTCGTGCGCTCGATCGCGCCGAGACCCTCCTCGAGCGTCGCGCGGACGGTCTCCTCCTGAGCGGCGAAGAGCTGCTGGTAGACCTGATTCGGCAGCTCGTCGATGCGCCGGCGCAGCGTCTCCCCGCCGGGGCGCGCGAACGCCGTGCGCAGCTTGCGCCCGTACTTGAGCTCGACGACGTTCCAGCCCGCCGCCTCGAACGTGCGCGCGAGCTCGCGCGTGCGGATCATGGGCACGACGCGGTCGAGTGACTGGCGGTTGAGGTCGACGATCCAGACCGCGCGGTCGAGCCCGCGCGTCGACGTGTCGAGGATCGCCTCCCAGATGTTGCCCTCGTCGAGCTCGGCGTCACCGATCAGCGAGAAGTAGCGGCCGCGCGCCGCCGCCCCGAACCGGTGCGAGACGTACGACTGCGTCAGCGCGCCGAACAGGGGCGCAGCGGCACCGAGACCGACGGAGCCCGTCGAGTAGTCCACCGGGACCGGGTCCTTCGTGCGGCTCGGGTAGGGCTGGAGCCCGCCGAAGCCGCGCAGCCGGCGCAGGTACGACTCGTCGAGCCAGCCGAGCAGGTACTCGGCCGCGTGCAGCACGGGCGACGCGTGCGGCTTGACCGCGACGCGGTCGTCGTGATCGAGCTCGCCGAACCAGAGCGCCGTCATGATCGAGACGATCGACGAGCTCGAGGCCTGGTGCCCGCCGACCTTCATGCCGTCCGGCGCCGCCACCTCGCGGTTGGCGTAGTCGACCATGCGCACGGCGAGCCAGAGAAGGCGGCGCTCGATCTCGCGCAGCGAGGCCTGCCGGACGTCGTCCGCAGGGCTTCCGGGCTTCACCGAGGATGTCGTGGACACGCGGCCCTCAGAGTACGCTGAGGGCGAGCGAGCCGCCGTCCACCCGCTGGTGGGAGGCCGTCGCCGGCGCGGGGAAGCGGCGGGCGAGTCCGCCCGTGACGATCAGTGCCAGCTGCGCCCCCGCCGGCAACTCGATGCAGATGTCGCCGAGCTCGAGCGTGATCTCCCGTGCGGCGGCCGGTGCCTCCGCCGCGCCGTCGGCGAGATTCACGAGTGCGCCGTCTGGCTCCTCGAGGCAGAGGGTCGCAACCCACTGGCGCGGGTCCTCGCCCTCCGCCGCGACGGCCAACGTCGCGCTCACGGGCCCGGCCGCGACGAGCCCGTCGGCGAGCGGCGCCAGATCGAGGCGCAGCGCACCACCCCCTGTGAGCAGTGGCCGCTGGTCGCGGGGGCCGAAGCCACCGCCCGGGGCGCCACCCTGAAGGCGCCGGCCGCCGAGGGCACGCGGCAGCGCTGCGGGATCTGCGAGGAAGGTGCCCGCGTCCGTGAGCTCGAGGCGCAGCGGACGGGAACCCGGGGGCGGCCACGACTCGAGCTCGAGCCAGCGGCGGCCGCCGAGCAGGTAGGCGAGCACGCGCGGCCCGGGGGGATCCACGCCGTCGAGCGCGGCGCGGTAGAACGCCAGGGCGCGCTCTCGCAGCCCGAAGACATCGGCCGAGCCGGACGCTCCGAGCGCCCGCTCGCCGACCAGGTGGGTCAGCGTCGACTCGTGCCCCCAGGGCCCGACGATCATGCGGTCGCGCGGGCCCTGCCGACCGGCGAACGAGCGCAGGCTGCCGGCGAGGAAGCAGTCGTACCAGCCGGCGATCACGAGCGCCGGCAGATCGGCCGGCACCTCCCCGGCCCCAGGAGCGCGAGCGGCCCAGTAGGGGGAGTCGGCCGCCTCGGTGAACCACGGCGCGGCCCACGGTGCGATGGCGTTGACGTCGGCGCCCTCGGCGACGGCGTCGAGGTCGTCCAGGATCCGCAGCTCGGGCGGCGCGAGCGAGTTCGCGACCCAGGTGCGCAGGAATCCGGCCTCGAGCAGGCCGCCCCGGAACGACCAGCCCTCCGCGACGCAGTCGGTCGTGATCGTCGGCGTCAGCGCCACGAGCGCCGGTGGCCGGCGCGAGGCGGCGAGCCACTGCACGATCCCGACGTACGACATGCCCGTCATCACGACCCGGCCGTCGCACCACGGCTGGCCGGCGACCCAGGCGATGGTGTCGAAGCCGTCGTCGGCCTCGGTCACGAACGGCTCGAACTCGCCTCCCGAGGTGCCGGTGCCGCGCACGTCCTGCACGACCACGGCGAAGCCCGCGGCGGCCGCGGTGGCGGGATCGAGCACGGCCGACGGGACGCCCTGCTCCTTGCCGTAGGGCGTGCGCATGAGCACCGCGGGAACCGGCGCATCGCCGACCGGTCGCCAGATGTCGGCGCGCGTGACCGTACCGTCACGGAGCGGCACGCGGACATCGCGCCAGAGCGCGAGCGCCGGCCCGTCGGCACCGGGCGTCGCCACTAGGTCGCGGACTCGGGCTTCACGAGGCCGCGGGCGAGAAGCCCGCGGAAGCTCTCGATGGTCTCGGCCACGCCCTCGCCCAGCGGCACCGTCGGCAGGTTGCCGAGCAGCGCGATGAACGGCCCGGTGTCGCCCTGCTCGGGCACGCCCATCGAGACCACGTCAGCGAACCCCACGCGGTCGGCCGAGTCGGGTGCCGCCGCATGGATCGCGGCGATCACCTCGTCCATCCCGACCGGGCTGCCCGGCGGGTCGAGCACGATCGCGCCCTCCACCGCAGCACGCGAGGCCGCGATGAACTGCCGCGCGACATCGCGCGCGTGCTGCAGCTCCGCCCGTCCGCCGTAGGGAACCTGGAACGACGTCCCGCTCGCGGCGGCGAGCATGGCCTTGGTCGCCGCCGAGGTCACGCCCTGATCGCGTCCGAGGCCGTAGACCGTGTGCGGACGCAGGCCGATGCTCGGGATCTGATGATCGGCCCAGTAGACACCGGCCGTCTCCTCGTTCGCGCGCTTGAAGACGCCGTAGAGCGTCGCCGGCGTGCCGCGCTGCTCGTGCTGGTGGCCCGGCTCGGGCGGGTCGTACGCCGCGATCGAGGAGGCATACGTGAGCGTGCCCGCGAGCGGCCCGAGGGCGCGCACCGCCTCGAACACGACGACCGTCCCCACCACGTTGACGCTGGCGCCGAGCGGCGGGTTGGCGCGCACGAAGGGCACCTGCAGCGCAGCCAGGTGGATCACGTGGGTGACCCCGCGCTCCTCCATCGCGCCCTTGAGCTGGGCGAGATCGGTCACGTCGCCGCGCACCTGATCGAGCGCACCGAGCTCGGCGTCGTCGAGCAGGAGCCTCAGCCGGTGGTCGCTGCCGCCGAGGTCGTACGTCGTGACGCCACAGCCCTCGTCGAGCAGCAGGCGGACCGCCCAGGCGCCGATGCACCCGTACGCGCCGGTCACCAGGTACCGCTGTGCTGCGCTCACGACACTCCC
>CAZYYP010000086.1:0-12743 GCA_964651695.1 uncultured Gaiellales bacterium
CCGCTCGGCGCCGCTCCGCGCCGCCTCGCCGTGGCCCGCGCTACGGTGTCGGGCGATGAGCCAGACCCCCACGACCACCAGCGCGGGCATCCACTGGGACCTCGCCCCGCTCTTCGCCGACGCGGATGCCGCACGCACCGCGGTGCCTGCCCTGATCGAGTCGTCCCGCGTCTTCCGCGAGCGCTACCGCGGCCGCGTCGCGACCCTTGCCGCACCCGAGCTCGCCGAGGCGCTCGACGAGCTCGCCGCACTCGACAACAGCCTCTCGCGCCTCGCGTCCTACGCCGGCCTGCGCCTGACCGTCAACGTCAACGGCGAGTCGGAGCGCGATCTCAACGCGGCCGTCGAGATGGCGCTCGTCGAGGCCCAGAACCTGCTGCGCTTCTTCGAGCTCGAGTGGATCGGCGCCGACGAGGAGCACGTCCAGGGCATCCTCGCCGACGAGCTGGTCGCCAAGAACCGCCATTACCTGGCGAGCGCGCGTCGCTTCGCGCCGCACACCCGCACCGAGGCGGAGGAGGAGATGCTCGGCGAGCGCGACGCAGCCGCCGCCGGGGCCTGGCACACGCTCTTCGACCAGGTCACCTCCAACCTGCGCGTCCCGTTCGACGGCGAGGACCGCACGATCGACGAGGTGCTTGCACGTGTGCGCGTGCCGGAGCGCGAGACGCGCCTGGCCGCCTACGAGGCGCTCTTCACCGCGCTCGAGCCCCAGACCCCCGTGCTGGCGCACGTCTACGACTCGCTCGTCGCCGACCGCCTCGTGCTCGATCGCGTGCGCGGCTACTCGCACCCGCGCGAGTCGCGCGACCTCGGCAACGAGCTGCCGAGCGAGGCCGTCGACGTCATGCTCGCCGCCGTCGAGCGCCACCACCACCTCGCGCACCGCTGGTTCCGGCACAAGGCCCGGCTGCTCGGCCTCGACAAGCTCTCGCTCGGCGATCAGTACGCGCCGCTCGGATCGACGCGCCCCGTCTCCTACGACGACGCCACGTCGCTCGTGGAACGGGCGCTCGACGACTTCTCGCCCCGCATCGGCGAGGTCGCACGCGGTCTCTACCGGGACAACCGCATCGACGCCGAGCCCCGTCAGGGCAAGCGCGGCGGGGCGTTCTGCGCCTCGATCGCCCAGGATGCGCTGCCCTACATCATGCTGAACTTCACCGATCAGATGGACGACGTGCGCACGATCGCCCACGAGATCGGGCACGCGATGCAGTTCCAGCTCGCAGGCGAGATCCAGACGGCGCTCTCGCACCATCCGCCGCTCGCGCTCGCCGAGGTGCCCTCGACGTTCGCGGAGATGATCGTCACCGACCGCCTGCTGGCGGCCGCTGCCGACGATGCGCAGGTGCGCCTCGGGCTGCTCGCCTCGAGCGTCGAGACGGCGTTCGCGACCGTCTTCCGGCAGACGCACATGGTGCGCTACGAGCAGGGCGCCTACGGCCTGCGTGCCGAGGGCAAGGCGCTCATGCCCGATCGCCTCGCCGAGATCTGGATCGAGACGAACCGGCCCTACTACGGCGACGCGGTCGAGCTGCCGGAGGGCTACCGCTTCGCGTGGGCCTACATCCCGCATTTCATCCACACGCGCTTCTACACCTACGCCTACGTCTTCGCGCACCTCGCGAGCCTTGCGCTGTCGGCGAAGTACCGCGAGGACGGCGACGCGTTCGTGGGGCCGTATCTCGACTTCCTCTCGATCGGCGGCGCGGCCTCCCCTCAGGAGCAGCTCGCGGGCATCGGCCTCGACATCACCCGCGACGACTGCTGGGACGCCGGCTTCGCCGAGATCGAGCGCCTGATCGAGATCGCCGAGGCGATCGAGCCGGACGCCTGAGGTTCACGCGTTGCGGTAGAGGCCCGTCGCGAACGGGCAGGCGTTGGCGACGCCGGGCGACGGCGAGGGCGTGCTCGCCGTGACGTCGGGCGCGAGGTCGCCGTCGACGTTCGGGCCGGGGACGAGCGCGCGGTAGCGAGAGCCGCGCCAGGCGGGATCGCGGATCAGCAGCGCGAAGCCCTGCGGGCGGGTCAGCACGCCCATGATCCGGAACCAGCGGTTCCCCCGCAGCACGTCGATGTAGACGTTGCGGCCGAGCGCGTCGAGCGGGCGGCCGCTGAGCGTGTGCGGCCCGCCGTAGAACGGCCGGCCGTGGTAGGTCGCCGTGCCGCAGACGCGCGGCAGGCGGCCATGGTAGGCCCATTCGCCGGTCAGGACGAGCTGCGGCGGGGCACCGCGCCAGCGTGCGAAGCGCAACTCGCGCGCGCCGAGCCGCCCGAACTGCCCGAGCCGCACGACGCGTTGCAGCGCGTAGTGCATGCCGCCCGGAAGCACGACCTCCGAGACGCCGTAGGCGACGGTCGGCCGCACCTGGCGTCCGATGCGGCGCGCTCCGATGCGCGCGCGGTAGGAGATGTGGTCGCCGCGCACCACCGCCCGGCGCAGGCGGCCACCCTCGCGCCAGGTGACGAGCGCGCTGCCGTCGGGGGCGACCGCAAGGTGCTCGCCGCTCGTCCACGCGGCGACCTTCAGGGAGGCCTCCGCCGTCGCCGGAGCGACGACGAGGACGAGCGCGCCCAAGAGCAATGTGATCGCGCTGCGAATCCGGACCATGGCACTGCCCCTTCCGTCGTGTCGGCCCTCGGGGGCACCCTAGCCCGGGCGGGGCCGAACACCGCCATCCGGAATCCTGGAGGTTCCGGGAGATTCGCTGCCGGCGCACCGGGTCACACGGCGGCGCGGCGTCCGTCAGCGCGGGACGCGGCGGCGGAGAACCCGCCTGTCCCCGACCCGTCGCGTCACGCCGTCGGCGTCCAGCCGCTCGAGCAGCGCCTGGGCGATGCGGCGACTGGCGCCGAGGTCATCGCGCAGCTCGGCCAGGGCGATCGAGCCGTGTGCGCTGCAGCGCGCCACGACGAGGTCGCGTGCCTGGGCGAAGCGGTCGGCCGTGTAGGCGAGGTCGCCGCCGAAGCGCACGAGCCGCCCGCCGCGCTCGAGCGCCGCGCAGAGCGCGGCGAACTCGCGCTCGGGCAGGGCGGAGGCCTGATGGAGCGCCGGGAGGTCGGGCGGCGAGAAGCCGCCGGCGGCGAGCGCCGCGAGCAGGGCTTCGGCCTCCGCCGCGTGGCTTCCGGCCGCATCTGCCCGCGCGCCCGCGAGCACCACGTGCGCGCCGTCTCGCTCGAGCACGCCGTCGGCGGCGAGGCGCGCGAGCAGGGCGTCGGCGCCGGGGCCGGCGGGGACGACCGACTGCGCGGGCACCGCCGGCTCGAGCGGATGCTCGGTCGAGCGACGCTCGAGCGCAGCGCGCACCTCGCCGCGCAGCTCGCCGAAGCGGGTCGCGGTCAGCCAGGTCGGCTCGCCCCCCGCCAGGTGCAGCAGCTCCCCCGCGTCCGACAGCTCGCCCAGGACTGCGAGCGCCTCGCGTGGATCGAGCAGCCCGGCCGGTGCGACGTGCGCGAGCGGCACGGGCCAGGCGGCGCCTTGAAGTGCCGCGCGCACCAGCGAGCGCGCGTCGCCGTGCGCCAGGAGGCGCATGCGCTCGCGCGCGCTCTCGTCGCCACCGTGGCGGCGGGGGGCCGGGTCGAGCACGAGCCCTCCCGCGATCGTGGCCTGCGGGGCGGTGGCGCGGAGGATCACGCGATCGCCGCGGGCACCGGCCACGCGCTCGCGCAGCCGCAGCTGAGCGAGTCCGGCCGTCCCGGCCCCCAGTCTGTCCGCCTCGAGCAGGGCGACCCGCGCGTCGACGCAGGCGGTGCCGAGGAGCACCTGTACGAGGGCCCCGTGTGCGACCCCGGGGCCGCCCGCGAGCGCGCGTAGCTCGACATCGAGCCGGTAGCTCGCGGGGAATGCCCCGGGCGTGCCGAGCGTCGCGCCGCGGGCGATCGCGTCGCGCTCGACGCCGACGAGGTTCGCGGCCACGCGCCGACCCGCATCGGCCCGCTCGACGGGCCTGCCGTGAACCTCGACCGACCGAACGCGCACCTCGCCACCGTCCGGCAGGAGCGCCAGCCGCTCGCCCGGCGCGATCGAGCCCGACCACAGCGTCCCGGTGACGACGGTGCCGATGCCGTGGAGCGTGAAGGCGCGGTCGATCGGCAGGCGGGTCGCACCGGTTCGCGCGCGTGGCTCGGCGGAGGCCGCCGCGCGCTCGAGCGACGCCCGCAGCTCGTCGAGCCCTGCGCCCGTGCGCGCCGAGGTCTCGACGATTTCCGCGCCCGCGAGCGCCGTGCCCGCGAGCAGGTCGTCGACGTCGGCGGCGGCGAGCTCGGCGGTCTCGGCATCCACGAGATCGCGTTTCGCGAGCGCGACCACCGCTGAGCGCACGCCGAGCAGCTCGAGGATCGCCACGTGCTCGCGCGTCTGCGGCATCACGCCGTCGTCGCACGCGACGACGAGCAGTGCGAGATCGATGCCGGCCGCACCCGAGATCATCGTGCGCACGAACCGCTCGTGGCCGGGCACGTCGACGACGGAGAGCTCGGCGCCCGACGGGAGCGACAGGCTCGCGTAGCCGAGCGCGATCGAGATGCCCCGCGCCTGCTCCTCGGGCAGGCGATCGGTGTCGACGCCCGTGAGCGCGCGTACGAGGGCGGTCTTGCCGTGATCGATGTGCCCCGCGGTTCCCAGCGTGAGCGCGGCCTCGCTCATGGCGCGGCGATGCGCGCTGCGTCCGCGTCGCCGAGCGTGCGGCAGTCGAGCACGAGCGCGCCGTCGGCGACGCGGGCGAGCACGGCCGGATCCCCGTCGCGCAGGCGCGCTGCGAGCTCCTCGGCATCGCCGTCGAGCCGCACGCCGAACGACGGCAGCTCGGCGAGCGGCAGGGCGCCGCCGCCCACGCGCGCGACCGTCTCGACGACGGATCCCCCGATGCGCTCGGCGAGTGCCGTCGCCCGCGCGCGGACGGCGTCGGCAGGTTCGAGCACCGCGCGCAGCACGGGCAGCTCGGCGCGCGCGCGCGCCGGATCGCGGTAGAGCCGGAGCGTGGCCTCGAGCGCGGCGAGCGACAGCTTGTCGATGCGCAGGGCGCGTGCCAGGGGGTGCCGGCGGCAGGCGGCGATGGCATCGGCGCTCCCGGCGAGGATGCCCGCCTGCGGTCCACCGAGCAACTTGTCACCCGAGAAGCAGACGAGATCGCAGCCGTCGCGCAGCGCGTCGCGCGCGAGTGGCTCGCCGGCGAGAACCTGCTCCTCGATCAGCGCGCCCGAGCCGATGTCGTAGATCAGCGGTAGCGACGCGTCGTGCGCAATCTGCGCCAGCTCGCGCGCTCCGACCTCCCCGGTGAACCCGAGCACGCGGTAGTTGGAGGGGTGCACGCACAGCACCGCGCCGGTCTCGGCGCCGAGCGCGCGCCGGTAGTCGGCGGCACCGGTGCGGTTGGTCGTGCCGACCTCGCGCAGACGCGAGCCCGCGCTCTGGACGATCTCGGGGATGCGGAAGCCGTCGCCGATCTCGACGAGTTGCCCGCGCGAGACGACGATCTCGCGCCCGCCGGCGAGCGCCGCGAGCGCGAGCACGAGCGCGGCGGCGCCGTTGTTGACCGCGAGCGCCGCCTCGGCGCCGGTGAGCTCGCAGATCAGTGCGGCGACGTGATCCTGGCGCGAGCCCCGGCCGCCCGTGGCGAGGTCGAGCTCGAGGTTCGAATAGCCGGCGGCGACCGCCTGGATGCCCGCGAGCGCACTGGCGGCGAGCGGCGCCCGGCCGAGATTGGTGTGGAGCACGACGCCGGTGGCGTTGATGACCTCTCGCAGCGACGGCTCGAGCGCTGCGCGCACGCGCCGCCGCAGCTCGGGGGCGAGCGCTGCGGCCGTGGCCTCCTCGCCGCGCGCGCGCCGCTCGGCGAGCGTCGCCCGCGCCTCACGTACGCAGAGTGCGTGCGGAGCGTCGCACGCCGCCTCGCGCACGAGCGCATCCACGGATGGCAGCGGGCTCGTCACGCGTCCTATCGTAGGGCGGCGCGGCGCAGGAGGGGCTTTCGCCAACCCGCGGTACACTGCCCCCTTCAGGGCTACGCCCGGCCTCTGCGCGCGCGCAGATCCGGGCGCAGAGCCGGTCCGACTCGGGGAGCGCGGGTTTGAGCGTCGACGATCTGGCGAGAGCGCGGGCGATGCGGCTGTACGGCCGTCAGAGCCGCGTGCGCGCGCGTCGCCGTCGCGTGCTGATCAGCCTGGCCGTCGTCGTGTCCCTGGCGGCGATCCCGCTCGGGCATCTGGTGCTGCAGCGCGGCTCGATCACCAAGGGCGTCCGCGTCGCCGGCGTGCCGCTCGGCGGGGCCTCGCGCGCCGACGCCGAGCGCCAGATCGCTGCTGCCGTGGGCGACGAGCTGCAACGCGATGTGACCGTGACCGTGGCGGGTCGTTCGGCCGCGCTCTCCCCGTGGGAGCTCGGCGTGCGCGTCGACGCCGCTCGCACGGCGAGCGAGGCGCTCGCCGCCGGCCGCGTGCGCGGCGGCCTGCTGTTCTCGATCGGCTACACCCACGTCGTCGCCCCCGTGCTCCGCTACCCGTCCAGCCTCTCGCTGCCGGCCGAGCTGGCCGACGTCACGCAGGCTCCCGTCGATGCGCGCCTCGTGCTCAAGCCGAGCGGCGCCGCCATCGCCGTGCCCTCCAAGCCCGGCGTGGGCTTCGATCCCGCTGCGGCGCTGCGCGTGATCGCGCAGGCCGCCCTGGCCGGCAGCGATCAGGTCGCCCTGCGCACGGTGCCGACCGATGCCGCGATCAGCACGGCTGCCGCCCGGCGCGCCAAGCTCCGCGTCGCGCAGCTGCTCTCGGGCCCGATCAGGCTCACGCGCCGCGGCGCGGGCGCCGGCGAGTGGCCCGTGACCCGGCTCGCCCCGCTGCTCAGCGCGACGAGCTACAAGCACGTGATCGGCGTCCGCTACGACCCGGTCAAGGTCGGCGCCGCGCTGCGCCCGCCGCTCGCCGACTACCTGCGCAAGGCCAAGGACGCGCAATGGAAGGTCGTCGGCGCCAAGGGCCGCGTGCTCTCCTCGCTCAGCGGCATCGACCTCGACGCCCGCACGACCGCGCTCCACCTCACGCGCGCCGGCTTGCGCGACGGCTCCGCGCGCGTCGCCGCGCTCGCCTTCAGGATCACGCAGCCCGCGCTCACGACAGCGCAGGCTCGAGCGCTCGGTGCGACCTCCGTGGTCGCGCAGGCGACGACGAGCCTCGGCGACTCCTCGGCGAACCGCGTCTTCAACGTCGCACTGCTCGCCAAGCTGCTCGACGGCACGATCGTCAAGCCGGGCGCGACGTTCTCGTTCAACGGCACCGTCGGCAAGCGCACCGCCGCCCGCGGCTTCCTGGAGGGGCAGGCGATCGAGAACGGCGTGCTCGTGCCGTCCATCGGCGGCGGCGTCTGCCAGGCGGCGACGACCGTCTTCGACACCGCGTTCGCCGGCGGCTACGAGATCACGCACCGCGTCAACCACTCGTTCTACATCTCGCACTACCCGCTCGGGATGGATGCAACCGTGGCCGATTCGGGCCCCGACTTCACGTTCGTCAACGACACGGCCAACGCGATCGTGATCAAGGCGACCGCGAACCCGCAGACGATGACGGTCGACTTCCTCTCGCGCCCGCTCAACCGGCATGTCCAGAGCTCGCCCTCGGCGCAGACGGGATACGTGAACCCGAAGAAGCGCTACTACGCGAGTCCCGACGTCCCGGCCGGCACGGTCTCGCAGACGACGCTCGGCGAGAAGGGCTTCCAGGTCACCGTCTCGCGCACCGTGACCGACGCGAACGGCAAGGTCGTGCACCAGGACAGCTTCATCTCCCACTACATCCCCGAGGACGCGATCTACCTGATCGGCAAGGGCGGCAAGCTGCCCGCCGGCCAGACGCTCTCGGGCCTCTACCCCGGCTACACCGGCTCTACGGCCGGTATCAATCTCGCCACCTGGCTCGGCAAGCCGGCCAAGAAGAAGAAGAAGCCGGGCGGCACGACGACCCCGCCCAATGGGGCCATCCCCGGCGTGGGCGGTACGGGTACCCCGCCGGGCACCACGACCGGGACGACGACGGGCACCACGACGGGGACCCCGGCCGGCACGACACCGACCGGCACGACGTCGACGCCCGCCGGGTAGGCGCCGCCTACGTGTTGACGTAGCCCGCGCGCATGCCGAGGACGCAGGCGGCGGCGACCCCGACGTAGACCACGGCGATGATCACCCGGTGCGCCGTTGCCACGGTGTAGTAGCTCGCAGTCGCGGCGTCCTGGCGCGAGCGCCAGCGCATCCAGGCTTCGCGGCCGCCGAGCACGAGGATGAGGATGAGGATCGCGTTGGGCGCGATGATGAGCAGCGCGGCCAGGCCGGCGATACCCGCGATCCAGAGCGCGGGGTGGATGGCGGCCATCGCGCGGCCCCCGTCCAGGGGGACGATCGGCAGCAGGTTGAAGAGGTTGAGCAGAAAGCCGGTGTGGCCGGCGGCGCGCAGGAGGTCGGAGTTCTGCCACTCGCCGAGCGCGAGCACGACTGCGGCGCCGATCGTGCCCAGCACGGGGCCCGCGAGGCCGACCTTCGCCTCGACGTAGGCGTCGTGTGGCCTGCCGCGCATGCCGATCACGGCCCCCAGAAACGGGATGAACACCGGCGCTCCGGCCGGAATGCCCTCGTGGCGCAGCCACAGGGCGTGCCCGAGTTCGTGCACGAAGATCAGGACGACGAAGATCGCTGCGAAGCGCCAGCCCCAGAGCAGCGTGTACGCGCCGACCGAGACGACCATCGTCAGCGCCGTCGTGACGAAGCCGAACTTGAGCACCGCGAAGAGCACGAGCTTGAGCTTCAGCAGCCACTGGAAGCCGAAGACGATGGCGGCGACGATCGGCCCGCCGATGCGACGCGCCCAGTAGCGCAGTGGCCCCTGCGGGTGGACCGGGCGCTCGTCGAAGCCCGGCTCGTGCGGCGTGCGGCGCTCGGGAAAGAGCGGCTCGGGGGCGTCGGTGCTCACGGACTCACGGTAGCGCTCCCGGGCCGGCGGTCACGCGCCCTGGCCGATCCAGACCTCGCCGTCGCGGTAGCGCTCCTTCTTCCAGATCGGCACCGTCAGCTTGAGCGTGTCGATCGCCTGCTTGCAGGCGGCGAACGCCGGAGCGCGGTGGGCCGAGGAGATCGCAATGCCCACGGAGGCCTCACCCACCTGCACGACGCCGGTGCGGTGCCAGATCGCCGCGCGCAGGCACCCGTGATCGGCGAGGGCCGCGCGCGCGATGCGCATGATCTCCTGCTCGGCCATGCCGGGGTAGGCCTCGTACTCGAGGTCGACGACCTCGCGCTCGCGTGCGCTCTCGCGCACCGTGCCCGTGAACGTCGCGATGGCCCCGGCATCGGGGCCGCCGACATGCGCGATCAGGCGGCCGAGGTCGATCGGCTCGGGCCCGAGCAGCACGAGCGGGTCATCGGCGCCGCCCGAGACGGGCGTGATCAGGGCGACCTCGTCGCCGTCGCTGAGCGGCACGGCGCGCTCCGCGTACTCCTGATTGAGCGCGTAGGACAGGCCTGCCGGCTCCGTACCGATGCCGAGCGCGGCGAAGACGTCGCCGACGGTTGCGCCCTCGGCCAGCTCGAGCTCGCGCTTGCCGGTGCCCGCGCGCTCCCGCAGCGCGGCGAAGAGCCGCACGGTCACGCGCACGCGGACCTCAAGCGACGATGCGGAACTTGGCCTGCCCGATGCGCGTGCTGCCGACGGTGAGCACGGCGGTCCAGCCGCCGAGCTTGCCCTTGACCACACCGGGGCCGATCCAGGCGTAGAGGCGGGTGTTCTCCTTGTCGCCCTTGATCGTCTTGTCGTTCCAGACGGCCCGCAGCGTGCCCGACGGATCGCGCCATTCGATGCGCAGCACCTGACCCGCGACGGCCGGCTTCTTCCACACGAAGTTCGCGTAGAGGCGCTTGACGGCCGCGACCTTGAACTTCGCGGCGGCGTTCCCGCCCGACGTCGTCGAGATCCACGACTTCTTGATCGTGCCCTTGCTCCCCGCGGCGGTGGCGCCGGCGACGCCGACAGCGGTGAAGAGGGCGACGAGGCAGATGATGAGCAAGGTCAGACGGCGCATATCGACACCCTAACCCGGGTAGGCCGAACCGGCAAGCCTCAACTCGGCACGACGCGCCGAACTAGGATCTGGCTGGTGCAGGACCTGCCGGGCGAGTTTCCGTACACACGCGGCATCCGCGCCGATGGCTACGCCACGCGCCCCTGGACGATGCGGCAGTACGCCGGGTTCGCCTCGGCGGAGGAGACGAACGAGCGCTTCCGGCTGCTGCTCGAGCGGGGGCAGACCGGGCTGTCGGTCGCATTCGACCTGCCGACGCAGCTCGGGCTCGACTCCGCCGATCCGCTGGCGCGTGGCGAGGTGGGGCGCACCGGCGTGGCCGTCGATTCGCTCGACGACATGCTGCGGCTCTTCGCCGGCATCCCCCTGGGCGGCGTCTCGACGTCGATGACGATCAACGCGCCCGCCGCCGTGCTGCTGCTGCTCTACGAGCTGGCCGGGGCGGAACAGGGCGTCGCGCCGGGCGAGCTGCGCGGCACGGTGCAGAACGACGTGCTCAAGGAGTACGCCGCGCGGGGCAACTACATCTTCCCGCCGCGCCCGTCGATGCGTCTGACGGTCGACCTCTTCCGCTACTGCAACGAGCGCCTGCCCCGCTTCAACACGATCTCGATCTCGGGGTACCACATCCGCGAGGCCGGATCGAGCGCCGCGCAGGAGCTCGGCTTCACGCTCGCCAACGGCATCGCCTACGTCGAGGCGGCGCTCGCGGCCGGTCTCTCGGTGGACGTCTTCGCGCCCCGTCTGTCGTTCTTCTTCAACGCCCACAACGACGTCTTCGCCGAGGTCGCGAAGTTCCGCGCTGCGCGCCGCATCTGGGCGACGGTGATGCGCGATCGCTTCGGCGCGCGCGACGAGCGCTCGCTGGCGCTGCGGTTCCACGCGCAGACGGGCGGCTCGACCTTGACGGCGCAGGGCCCGCTCACGAACGTCGTGCGCGTGGCGCTGCAGGCCTTCGCGGCGACCGCGGGCGGCTGCCAGTCGCTGCACACCAACGGCTACGACGAGGCGCTCGCGCTGCCCACGGAGCGCTCGGCGACGCTCGCGCTGCGGACGCAGCAGGTGCTGTTGCACGAGTCGGGCGTCGCGGCCGTGCCCGACCCGTTCGGCGGCTCGGAGTACGTCGAGGGGCTGACCGATGCGATCGAGCGGGAGGCACGCGCGCTGATCGCCGAGATCGACGAGCGCGGCGGCGCGGTGGCGGCGATCGAGAGCGGCTGGGTCAAGGGGCGGATCGAGGACGAGGCGTACGCGCAGCAGCGCGCGATCGAGTCCGGCGAGACCGTGATCGTGGGCGTCAACCGCTTTCACGACCCGCCGGACTCCGACATCGAGCTCCAGGTCGTCACGCAGGCCAGCGAGCAGGCGCAGATCGCGCGTCTCGAAGCCGTGCGCGCCCGCCGCGACTCCGCCGCCTGCGAGCGCGCACTGGCCGGGATCACGGCAGCCGCGCGCGCTGCGTCGCTGCCGCTGCTCGAGCCACTGCGCGCGGCGCTCGCGGCGCGCTGCACGGTCGGCGAGGTCTGCGGCGCGCTGCGCGCCGAGTGGGGGACCTACGACGCGCAGGTGTCGGACGGCCGATGACGGATCTGCGCGGCCTGCTGCGCCACGCCATCATCGACATCGGCCCGCTGCGGCGCCACCGCGACTTCCGGCTGCTCTTCTTCGGGCAGCTGGCGACGATCTTCGGCTCGATGCTGACGTACGTCGCGATGCCGTACCAGGTCTACCGGCTGACCGGCTCGTCGCTGACGGTGGGCCTGCTCGGCCTCGCCGACTTCGTGCCCGTCGTCACGCTCGGGCTGATCGGCGGCGCGCTCGCCGACGTGATCGATCGACGCCGCCTCGTGCTCGTGACCGAGTTGCTGCTGATGGCGGCGGCGGCGGCACTGGCGTGGAATGCGTCGTTCACGCATCCGTCGGTCGCCGTCATCTTCGCCGTCGAGGTGATCGCCGCAGCCGCGTGGTCGCTGCAGCGCCCGGCGCTCGATGCACTCCTGCCGCGCCTCGTGGAGCGCGACGAGCTGACGGCCGCCGGCGCGCTCTCGACGTTCCAGACGACCACGGGTCTGCTCGCCGGTCCGGCGATCGGCGGCGTGCTGCTCGCGGCCGTCGGACTCGCGCCCACCTACGCCATCGACGTCGCCACCTTCGGGGTGTCGCTCGTGCTGCTCGCGCTGATGCGTGCCGTCCCGCCGCCGGCCGACGCCAGTCGCGCCGGCCTGCGGTCGATCGCGGACGGGCTGCGCTACGCCCGCAGCCGCCCCGAGCTGCTGGGCACCTATGCCGTCGACATCTCGGCGATGTTCTTCGGCATGCCGCAGGCGCTCTACCCGCAGATCGCGCGCAGCTTCGGCGGCCCGGGCGTGCTGGGGTTGCTCTACAGCGCGCCCGCCGCGGGCGCGCTGATCGCCTCGGCGACGAGCGGCTGGGCGGCGCACGTCAACCGCCACGGGCGGGCCGTCGTCCTGGCCGCCGTGGTGTGGGGCCTCGGCACGATCGCATTCGGCTTCTCGAGCGCGCTCTGGATCGCCCTCGTCAGCCTCGGCGTGGCGGGTGGGGCCGACGCGATCAGCGGCATCTTCCGCCGGCGGATCTGGAACGAGACGATCCCCGACGAGCTGCGCGGCCGCCTGGCGAGCATCGAGATGATCAGCTTCTCGTCCGGCCCGCTGCTCGG
>CAZYYP010000087.1:0-12625 GCA_964651695.1 uncultured Gaiellales bacterium
GGGTTGATCGAGCCCTTGATGTTCATCGTCGCGACCTTGTAGAGCGCGACGATCGCGAACAGCACGAGCGTGAACAGCTCCATCGCGAGCAGGCCGTACTGGGTTCGCGCCGAGGCCTCGATGCCGACGTAGCAGATGTACGTCATCGCGATCATCCAGACGACACCCACCGTCATCACCGCGAGTTGCGACGGCGCATCCTGCCCCACGAGGATCCAGCTGTAGAGACCGGCGATGTCGGCCAGGTTCGCCATCACGATGATGTCGGCGGCGAGCACCGCCCAGCCGGCGATCCAGCCCACCCAGGGGCCGAATGCGCGCGTGCACCACGAGAACGTCGTGCCGCAATCGGGATCGGCCTTGTTGAGGTAGTAGAAGGCCGTCGCGATGAACAGCATCGGGACGAAGGAGATGAGCAGGATCGCCGGGGCGTGCAGGCCCATTCCGCCGACGAGCGCGATGCCGCCGAGCACCGCGGCGAGGCTGTATCCGGGTGCGGTCGACGCCACGCCGATGACGACGCCCGAGAGGAACCCGAGCGCCCCCTCGCGCAACCCCTTCTCGCCCGCCTCACCCGTCTGCTGCGTCACCGCCATGTGCCCTCCCCGGCATCGAGTCGGCGGGATCCTTGCAGGCGCGACGGGCGCGCGTCAATCCACCGCGGCTCGTGCTCCGGACCTGAGCGCTAGACCTCTCCGCCCGGGGTCCAGATCGAGGGGCGTTCCTCACCGGGGGCGTCGTCCGCAGGTCCGGCGTCCGGCTCCGGTTCGGGCCCCGGGGCAGGAGCGGAGCCCTGCGACTGCACGAACGCCATCCGCAGCTGCGCGAGGTCGGCCCGCAGCGCCTCGAGCTCCTCCGGCGGCGAGAGCGGCGACAGCAGCTCGACAATCCCCGCCAGCGCGTCGATCGCCTCGCGCGCCTGCGCGCGGTCGGCGTGCGCGGGATCCGCAAGCCCGAGCCGGATCGCCGCCTGATTCGCCAGCATCACGGCCGTCTGCGCGAGGAGGTCGCGCGCGCGCATCTGCAGGAGCTGCTGCGCGAGCAGCGCGCGCATCTCGTCGGAGCCCTGATCGCCCTGGTCGAAGTCGCCGCCGGACCCGTGGTCGTACGCGCCACCGTGGTCGTGGTCGTGGTCGTGGTCGTGCTCAGCCACGTGCAGTCTCCTGTGCGAGGGCGGCGTCGACGGACTCGCGCGTGACGCGCACCTGGTCGGCGAACAACTCCTCGAGCGGCACGCCGGCCTCGAGCGCCGTGATCGAGCGCTGCGCCGAGTTGCCGGTCTCGAGCATGTGGTGCAGTGGCTCGAGGTACGGCTCGAGACCGAGCGCCGTGATCTCCGGCGCCGCGTCGGCGAGCTGCGCACGCACCCGTTGAGCCGCGGGCACCGAGGCCATGCCGCGCTCGTAGTCGATCAGCTCGCCGGAGAGGCCCCAGCGGATCGCGCGCCACATGTTCTCCTCGATGTGGCGGCCACGCAGCTCCGGCAGCGGCTCGCCTTCGTCGATCGCGCGCAGGCGGCGCGCCGAGAGCGCATAGGCGTACGCCATCACGGCCAGCGACTCGCGCACGTCCGCGAGCGCGTCGGCGTTGCGCAGCTCGACGGTGCCGTAGGACTGATGCGGCCGCACGCACCACCAGATCTCGGTGTGCTCGCGGATCGAACGCGTCTCCACGAGCCAGCGCACGAAGCGGTCGTAGTCGGCCCAGCCGTCGAACGGCTCCGGGATGCCGCAGCGCGGGAACATGCGCGTGAAGAGCTGCGTGCGCGTCGAGTGCAGGTACGTATAGCGGCCCTCGTACCACGGCGAGGAGGCCGAGAGAGCGAGCAGGTCGGGCAGCACGGAGCGCATGGCGTTGTTGAGTGCCATGGCGCGATCGGCGTCGTGCACGCCGACGTGGAGGTGGATCCCGAACGTGTTGTTGCGCCAGGCGACGTAGCGCAGCGTGCCCTCGACGATGCGGTAGTGCGGCGTGTCGATGGTCTCCTGCTCCCACCACGGCGACCAGGGGTGCGTTCCGCAGGCAGCGAGTGCGACGCCGAGCGCATCGGCCTCGTCGAGCAGTGCGCGCCGGCGCTCGATGAGCGTGCGCGCCGCCTCCGGGAACGATTCGCAGCGACCGGTCTTGAGCTCGATCTCCGACGCGATCAGCTCACCCGCCGTGTCCTCGCCGAGCGATGTCGCGTCGGTGCGCTCCTTGAGCTCGGCGAAGCGGTTGATGAGCCCGTGGTGCTCGGGGTCGACGATCTGGAACTCCTCCTCGATCGCGAGCGTGAGATCCTGCGAGCGGCCGAAGATCTCGCGCGCCTCGTCGAGCGCGGCGAGCGGGTCAGGAATGCTCTGGCCCATGGGCGCGAGCGTACCAGCGGACTGCTCCTACAGCCCCCGCCGGGATCTGCCGATGGGAACGGGGTGGAGCGCTCGCGACGGTCGTACTTCCTGCTCCTGGCCCTCGCCGGCGGCATCGGCTGGTCGTTCGGCCTGTGGGCTGCGCCGCTGATCGCCTTCGCGGTGCTCGAGGCCGCCTGGACGGCCGGCGAGTGGGCGCGCGACCGCCGCCCCGCCCTGCCCCCGCGCGCTCTGAAGCGCTTCTACGTGAGGTAGAAGTAGAGCGCGTGCAGGAGTTCGACGGCCGGGCTCGAGCTGTGCACGACGACGTCCCCGGGCGTCTGCAGGAGCGCCTCGGAGTAGTTGAAGATGATGTGCACGCCCGCCTGGACGAGCTGATCGGCCACGCTTTGGGCGGCCACGGCCGGCACGGCGATCACGGCCGCGATGATGTTGTGCTCGGCGACCTGGCCGGCGAGGTCGCCGGTGGAGCGGATCCCCACGCCGCCCAGTTCGGTGCCGATCTTCGCGGGGTCGTCGTCGAAGATCGTGACGATGTGGAAGCCGTGGTCGGCGAAGATCGAGGAGCCCGCGATCGCCTGGCCGAGCCGGCCCGCGCCCACGAGCCCGATGTTGTGCTGGCCCGACGTGCGCAGGATCCCGCGGATCTCGACGATCAGCGCGTCGATGTTGTAGCCGACACCGCGCTTGCCGAACTTCCCGAACGCCGAGAGGTCGCGGCGGATCTGGGTCGCGTTGATGTGCGTGTACTCCGAGACGTCTTGCGACGAGATGGAGCTGCGGCCCATCTTCTTGGCCTGCGTCAGCACCTGCAAGTAACGCGAGAGACGCGCGGCTACGCCGACGGTGAGACGTTCGCTCACTGGGGGAACTCCTGCAATCGTCGTGAAAAGAAGCGGCCGCTCGACACCCGGGCCCATCGAGCTCGTATCAGTAGCAGACTGTCGCTCAACGCCGCGTCAGGAGCGGGAAAGCGGTGTCACGAACTGCCGTCGCCGCGACGAGCTTGTGCGCGCTCCACGGCGCGTTTCAGCGGCCCCGCGGCGACGGCCGTCGCGAACGCGATCTCGCCGTCGACGGCCACCACCGGCAGGTCGATCCGGTACCGGCGCTCGAGCTCCTCGTCGCCGTCGATCGAGACACGGCGCAGAGCGAAGCCGAGTTCCGGCGCCTGTGCCTCGAGCACCGCGAGCGCGCGCGCGCAGAGCCCGCAACCCGCGCCCTCGTAGAGCACGACCTCGACAGGACCGCCGTCCCCGCTAGGCGGCGACGGTAAAGCCGAGCTGCCGCTCACTCGTCACCTCGTCGGCCGAGACCGCGTCGATCACGACCCGGTAGAGACCCGGCGTCAGTGCCTTGCCGGTGCTCGGATCGATCCCCGTGATGCCGTAGCGGTAGCGGCCGGGCAGCAACTCGTGCCGGTCGACGATGCGGCCGAGCAGTTGCGCATTGCGGTAGAGGTCGACGCTGAGGCGCTGGACGGGGGCGATCTCGAGCCGTGCCGTGCCGCCCGTCCTGGCCGCGCCGAGCACGAGGTCGAGCCGGGCGACCACGGCACTGCCGTCGGCGCTCGGATGCACGAGCGCCGGAGCGAGCGCCGCGCCGCCCAGCAGGCCGGCCGCGAGATCGTTGCTGCGCGAGAGCGCCCACGGCACGCGCAGATTCTCGCCGCCGGCAACCGCGACCAGCAGCCAGCCGCCGATCACGCCCGTCCCGTCGGGCAGGCCGGAGGCATTGAGCGTGAGCGTCACGGGCGCGGTCGCCCCGGGGGCGAGCGCGAGATCCTTCGGCGCGCCGCCGAGCGTGACGTTCGAGCCGGAGTCGCCATCGCCGTCGCGCTTCAGCGTCACGGTGATGTGGACGGGCGCCTTGCCGGTGTTCTCAAGGGTCAGGACGCGCTTGATCGCGACCGTGCGCGCCCGCGCCAGCCCGAACGTCAGCGATGTCGGCTCGGCCACGACCGTCGCCGACTCCGCTGCGCCGATATCCACGGCGCCTCCGCCCTGCGCCTCGACGGGCGCGTCACCATCGCCCTCGCCGCCGCCGACCGGGCTGGCCGTGCCGACGAGCGCGCCGCGCACGACGCGCGGGCTCCAGGTCGGATGCGCCTCGCGGACGAGCGCGGCGGCTCCGGCCACCTGGGCCGCCGCGACCGACGTGCCGCTCTGCGCCGCGTAGCCGCCGCCGGGCGCCGAGGTCGTGATCGCCACGCCCGGCGCGACGAGGTCGGGCTTGACGGTGTCGTCGAACGCGAGCCCGGTGGACGAGAAGGGGGCGACGCCCCCGATGGCCGGATTCGGCGCGCCCTGGGGTCCGGCGAAGGTCACCGAGACCGAGCCTCCGGTCAGGAGCGTCCCCGCGGCGGCCGCGCCCTGCTCGCCCGGGATCACCACGACCGGCAGCGTCACGCGGCTGTCGAGGCCGAGCGCGCCGGCAGGTGTGCCGCCGTCGCCGTAGAGCACGAGCGCCTTCGCCCCGGCGGCACTCGCAGCCACCGCCCGCTCGAGGATCATCGCGCCGTCACGCGGCAGCAGCACCGCCTTGCCCTGGACGAGGCTCGTGCCGTCGGCGGCCCGGAAGTCCTCCTCGCTCGTGCCGTCCACGATGTCGGCCGGAGCCCGGGCGGTGTCGGAGAGCGTGGGCCCGGCGGGCAGCACGAGCGGCAGCGAAGCCGCGCTCGCGGGAGCGAGGGCTCCGGCGAGCGGCGCCGCGTCGATCGTGGTGTCGGTGGCGTCGGACGCGATCTTCCCGCTCTCGTCGGTCGCCCGGGCGCTGAGCGTGACGCTCACGTCGGGCAGCGCCGCACGCCCGTCGGTCGCGCCGACCGCGAGCCAGCCGGGCGACGCCGCGGGCGACGCGATGGTGCCGAAGCGCGCGCCGGTGGCGCCGTCGTTGCCGGCTGCCGCGACGAGCACGGCGCCGGCGCGCTCGATGCCCTCGGCCGCGACCGTCTCGGCCGAGGCGCCGAAGGCCGCGAACGGCTCTGCGAGCGGGGCGAGGATCACGTCGGCGTGGTCGGAGAGGTTGCCGTCGCCGTTCGGATCGAGCGCGCGGTCGAGACCCGCCAGGAGGGTCGCGGTCGTCCCCGCGAGATCCCCGTGCTGCAATTCCATGACCTGGATCGGGAGTAGCGTGGCGCCCGGAGCGACGCCGTGCAGGCCGCCGGGCCCCCCGCGACCGGCGACGATCCCCGCCATCGCGGTCGCGTGGGCCGATGCCGCGGGACTCGCGGAGGGATCCTCCGGCGTGCCGTTGATCGCGTTCCAGCCCGGCTGCGGCTGGTGCAGGAACGGGTGGGTGCCATCGATCGGCCCGTCGAGCAGCGCGACGGTCACGCCCTTGCCATCACCGCTGCTGCGTGCCGCCGTGAGCGGCCGCGACGCCTTGCCGAGCGACTTCAGCTGCTTCGTCACGATCTCGGCCGGGTACAGCTTGCGCACCGGGTACACGCCTGCGACCTCGGGCGCCGCGCGCAGCTGCGCCATCTGGTCGGGCCGCACCGTCGCGGAAACGGCGTTGAGCGCGTTCACGAACTTGTACTGCACGCCGAGATCGAAGCCCCGCTTGGTGAGTGCGTCGAGGTCGAGCTGCTGCGCTTCGGCGGCGATCTTCGACGCCTCGGGACTGTCGACGGCGACGGCCGGCGGGGCCGCCAGGACGATGATCACCTGCGCGGGCAGCGTCGCGCCCGCGCGTCCATCGCCGATCACGGCATCCCACGAGCGGAGACTCGCCTGGAGTGGGTCGGGCGCGCCCACGGCGGGGGCCGCAACGGCTCCGACGAGCGTCGCCGCGAGCGAGAGAACGAGCGTGCGCGTGCGCAGGCGGCGGCGGCGCGTCATGACCCGATGAGGGTACACGACACCCGCGCGGAGCCGGGGCCCGCGCAGCGCGATGACTAGCCCGCGAGCGGGCTGCGGGCGTAGGCGTCGAGCGCCAGGTAGTCGCGCGCGTCCCACGCTCGCCCGGCCAGCGCCGCGGCGCCGATCATCGCGGCGTTGTCGACGCAGAGTGCGGGCGGGAGCAGGCAGAGCCGCGCTCCGCGCTCGGCGCAGACATCTGCGAGCGCACTGCGCAAGGCGCCGTTGGCGGCCACGCCGCCGACGATCGCGAGCGCCGGGTGGCCCGTGACGTCGAGCGCCGCGACGGCCCGCTCGACGAGTTGCCGCACGATCGCCGCCTGGTAGCTCGCCGCCAGGTCGGCCCGCGCCTCCCCGAGACCGTCCCCCAGCTCGCGCACGCGCCGCAGGAGCGCCGTCTTCAGGCCCGAGAACGACAGATCGTGCCCGCTCTGGCCCTGCAGGACGTGCGGGAACGGGAAGTGCGCGGGATCTCCGTCGCGGGCGACGGCCTCGAGCGCGGCGCCTCCGGCATCGCTCAGGCCGAGCAGCCGGGCGCCCTTGTCGAAGGCCTCCCCCGCGGCGTCGTCGCGCGTCCCGCCGAGCCGCACCGGCGCGGCGTAGTCGGTCACGTCGAGAACGAGCGTGTGCCCACCCGATGCGAGCAGGCAGGCGAACGGCGGCTCGAGCGCGAGGGGGGCGAGCCGAAGCGCCGCGATGTGGCCGAGGAGATGGTCGACCGGCACGAGCGGCAGGCCCCGGGCGTAGGCCAGCGCCTTGCCCGTCGAGAGCCCGACGAGCAAGGCCCCGATCAGGCCCGGGCCCTGCGTGACGGCGACCGTCTCGAGATCGCCGAGGGCGATCCCGGCCTCCGCCAGCGCGGCCTCGATGACCGGCACGACGAGCTCGAGGTGCCGCCGCGAGGCGATCTCCGGCACGACGCCGCCGAAGCGCGCGTGCAACTCGGCCTGGGACGAGCGGATGCTCGCGCGCACCTCGCCGGAGCGCGTGACGACGGCCGCGCACGTGTCGTCGCACGAGGTCTCGATCGCGAGGATCATCAGCCGGCGGGGCCGGTCGGCGGATCCCGCCACATGATCAGTGCGTCCTCGCGGTTGTCGGTGTAGTACCCGCGGCGGATGCCGGTCGGCTGGAACGCGAGCGACCGGTAGAGGCGGATGGCGGCGGCGTTCGACACCCGCACCTCGAGGGTGATCCCGCGCTCGGGATCGCGTGCGGTGTCGGCGAAGAGCCGCTCCAGCAGCATCCGGCCGATGCCCTTGCGCCAGTGATCCGGGTCGACCGCCAGGTTCATGACGTGCCAGGCGTCGGGATAGCGCGAGACGATCAGATACGCCACGAGCCGGTCGTCGTCGTAGGCGCCGTAGCAGCGGCCGCTCGGCTTCGAGAGCTCGCCGCTGAACATCGCACGCGACCACGGCGTGGGATAGGCACGGCGCTCGATGGCGTCGATGGCGTCGATGGCGTCGAGCTGCAGGGACTGGATCTCGATCATGCGATCTGCGGCTCCGCATCGGGCCGGCGCACGTAGACCGGCTCGGCCGCCGCGCCGTGGGCCAGCCCCGCGAGCGCGAGCGCGCCCGGGGCGTGGCGCGCATCCTCGCCGGGCGGCACGACCGCGCCGGCGTCCTCGAGCAACGCGCGGTAGCGGCGCGCGCCGTCACCGACACAGAGCGCGCCCGGTGCGATGCGCGCCGCGACAGCGCCCGGCTGCTCGACGACCCGCCCGCCATCGGGAGCGAGCGCGAACAGCTCACCCCGGCGCGCGTCGACGAGAGCGATCGCACCCGGCGCGCCCGCGGCGAGCGCCTCCAGGGTGGAGACGCCGATGCACGGGACGCCGAGGCCGAGAGCGAGGCCGCGGGCCGTCGCGATGCCGATGCGCAGTCCCGTGAACGATCCGGGGCCGCAACCCGTGACGATCTGCGCGAGCTCCGCCGGGCGGCACCCGGCGTGCGCCATGACCTCGTCGGCGAGCACGAGCGCACGCTGCGCCGCGTGGCCGCCCTCGGCGCTCGCGAATGCGAGCTCGCGCCCGTCGCAGACGAGCCCGCAGACGGCGCGCGTTGTCGCGCAATCGAGCACGAGCGTCAGCCGGGCTCCGGCTGGATACGTGGCAGCCTCGTGCAGCACGCGCCCAGACTACTGACGGCGGACGTCGATCTGCCGCGTGCCATCGCCGAGCACCTCGATGCGCACGACCGCGGAAGGTGGCGGCAGCACCCCGGCACCGACGCTCGCCCACTCCACGAAGACCGCCCGCACGCCCTCGAAGTAGGGCTCGAGATCGCCCCACGCCGCCTCGTCCACGCGCTCGCTGCGCGAGAGGTCGAGGTGCGCGACGGGGCCTTCGCGGCCGTCATAGAGGTGCGCGACCGTGAAGGTCGGGCTGGTGACCGTCCCCGAGACGCCGAGCGCCCGGGCAGCTCCGCGCACGAACGCCGTCTTGCCGGCGCCGAGCTCGCCCTCGACGTAGACCACCGCGCCCTCGGGCAGCTCGTGGGCCAGGGCGGCGGCGAGGGCCGCGGTCGCCTCCTCAGAAGAGGCCGAGCTGCTGCTCATCGCCTGCGGGTGTGGATGCGGGGACGGGGACGGCCGCCGCGCGGGCGACGGGTATCCGGCCGAGCAGCTCGCCGAGCTGCCGGATGTCGGCCTCGAGCGCGGGCAGCAGGCGCGCGTTGTAGAGCGCCGCCGCGGGGTGGTAGAGCGGCAGCAGCGCGAACTCGAGGCCTGCGATCTGCGCGCGCCGCACCTGCCCGTGCAGTTGCGCGACGCCGTGGGCGCCGCTCGTGAGTGCGCGCGTCGCGAGGTCGCCGAGCGCCGCCACCACGCGCGGGCGCACGAGTGCGACCTGCCGCTCGAGCTTGTCGCGGCACGCGGCGATCTCGCCTGCTCCCGGGCTCTGCGTGCCGGGCGGCCGGCATTTCACGAGCGTCGTCAGGTAGACGTCGCGCCGCTCGAGCCCGATCGAGGCGAGCAACTCGGTGAGGTACTCACCGGTAGGGCCGACGAGCGTCCGCCCCATGCGGTCGTCGTGATACCCCGGAGCGTCGGCCACGAGCATCAGCTCGGCCGGCATCGGGCCGTTCCCGGCGACCACCTGCGAGCGCGAGGCGGCCAGCGCGCAGCTCGTGCACCCGGCCCACTCGGCGGCCAGCACGAGGTCGCTCGCGGTCACGCCCGGCAGCGGACGGGACGTCGGCTCAGTGGCGGCAGCCGCAGCCGCCGCCGCAGCATCCGCCACCGCCACCGCCCGCGGTCGCGCGCACGGCGGGTGCACCGCCCGCGCTGTGGGCCGAGAACGTCGAGAGCAGCTTCTCGACCTCGCCGGAGGTGCACTGCGGACACGCGACCAGCGTGCCGTAGCTCGAGACGAGCTCCTCGAAGCGGTGCTCGCAGGCACGGCAGGCGTACTCGTAGATCGGCATCCGCGAATCGTACCGTGCCGGGGCGCGCGGAGGTCTCGTGACGCGCGCTAGACTGGGCCTCGGACTCCATCCATCCGGAGGGGTACCCGCTCTCATATGCCGACCCGATCGCCAACGCGCACGCGCGCGGCCGTCGTGCGCACGCCCGTCGACCTGACGGCGGCGCTCGCAGGCCGCGGTGACGTCGCGCTCGTGCCCACGATGGGGGCGCTGCACGATGGCCACCGCGCCCTCCTGCGCGCCGCCCGGGCGAGCGCGCCGACGGTCGTGATGTCGCTCTTCGTCAACCCGGCGCAGTTCGCGCCGGGCGAGGACTTCGCGCGCTACCCGCGCGACGAGGGCGCCGACATCGCGATCGCCGGGGAGGAGGGCGCCGACGTCGTCTTCGCCCCGGGCGTCGCCGCGATGTACCCCGAGGGCTTCTCGACCGCCGTCGAGCCGGGACCGCTGGCCGGCGAGCTCGAGGGCCACTCGCGCCCCGGGCATTTCCGCGGCGTCGCGACCGTCGTCACGCGCCTCTTCGGGCTCGTGCGTCCGGGTCATGCGTTCTTCGGCGAGAAGGACTACCAGCAGCTCGTGATCGTGCGCGGTGTCGCGCGCGATCTCGCGCTGGGCGTCGAGGTCGTGGGCGTGCCGACCGTCCGCGACGCCGATGGCCTCGCACTCTCCTCGCGCAACCGCTACCTCTCGGCGAGCGAGCGGCCGGCGGCGACCTCCCTGTTCGCCGCGCTGCGTGCCACCGGCGACCTGTACGCCCGCGGCGAGCGCGATGCGCTGCGCCTCACGGCCGCCGCCCGGGCGCGGCTCGCCGTCGAGCCCGACTACCTCGAGCTGCGGCGGAGCGCCGACCTCGGCGCCTACGACCCTGCCCGCCCCGCCATCGTCCTCGTCGCCGCCCGCATCGGCGAGACACGCCTGATCGACAACCTCTCCCTGGAGGACGCATGACCACCTCGTCGTACGGCTCGGAGCCTGCCCGCAAGCCTGCGCTGCAGGAGTTCGCGCAGGCCAAGCGCGAGGGCCGTCCACTCGTGATGATCACCGCCTACGACTATCCGTCGGGCCGCGTCGCCGAGCGCGCCGGCGTCGACATGGTGCTCGTCGGCGACTCCGCAGCGATGGTCGTGCTCGGCCACACCTCCACGGTGCCGGCCACGATGGACGAGATGCTGATGCTGACCGCGGCGGTCACGCGCGCCTGCAGGCGCGTGCTCGTCGTCGCCGATCTGCCGTTCATGTCGTACCAGGTGAGCGACGAGGACGCCCTGCGCGCCGCCGGGCGGTTCCTCAAGGAGGCGGCGGCGGATGCGGTCAAGCTCGAGGGCGCAGGGCCGATGCTGGCTCGCATCCGCGCACTCGCGGGCGCCGGCATCCCCGTCGTCGCGCATCTTGGACTGACACCGCAGACCGCGACCTCCCAGGGCGGCTACCGCGCGCAGGGCAAGACCGCCCGGGCCGCGCTGCAGCTCCTGCACGACGCCCACGCGGCCGAGGCCGCCGGCGCCTTCGCGCTCGTGCTCGAAGCCGTCCCCGCGCCGGTCGCCGCGCGCATCAGCAGCGAGCTCGAGATTCCGACGATCGGCATCGGCGCGGGCGCGGGCTGCGATGGCCAGGTGCTCGTCTTCCACGATCTGCTCGGCCTCGGCGAGGGCACCCTCCCGCGCTTCGTCGAGCGCTACGCCGATCTCGGCGACCTCGCCGTCGACGCGGTCTCCCGCTACGCGGACGACGTCCGTGCGCGGCGGTTCCCGCAGGAGCGTCACACCTACGCCATCGCGACCGATGAGCTCGAGCAGTTCCAGCGCCTCGTCGAGGCGGGATCGCCCGTCGGCGCCGAGGACGAGGACGGCGTGCTGTGACGGGGGACGAGCTCGCGCTGCTGCTTCCGGACGACGGCGTGCGCGTGATCGACGTGCGCTCGGCGGGCGAGTTCGACGGCAGCGCCGGCTACCCCTGCGATCCCGTGCAGGGACACATCGCCGGCGCCGTCAACATCGAGCTCGAGGAGATCGCCGGCGCCGGCGCCGGCATGCGCGCGCTGCTCGAGGCGCACGGGGTCGATCCGGCTGCGCGGATCGTCTGCTACTGCCACTCGGGCGGCCGCTCGGCCTACGCCACCGCCGCGCTGATCGCGGCCGGCATCCCGGCGGAGAACTACGAGGGCTCGTGGCACGAGTGGTCGCGCCGGCCAGCCTAGACTGCAGCCCATGCCTGACGCTTACGTCCATACCTGTTACCGGGTCCTCGACCCCGCAGCCTCGATCCGCTTCTACACCGAGTGCCTCGGCCTCGTGCACGTGCGCGAGGTGCCGATCCGCGACGAGGCGACGAACCACTTCTTCGCGTTCGAGGGCGATCCCGAGCCGTGGCTCGAGCTGACCTACAACCACGGCCGCACCGAGCCCTACGAGATCGGCACCGGCTACGGCCACATCGCGATCCGCGTCGACGACCTCGACGCGACGCTCGCCGCGCTCGCCGAGAAGGGCGTGCAGCCCGAGCGCGATCCGTATCTCGTCGGCACGACGCGCATCTGCTTCGTGCGCGACCCGGACGGCTACCGGATCGAGCTCATCCAGGCGAAGTGACCGCGCGCGGTCGCTCTGCGGCCGCGCGCCTCGTCGACCCGCGCGCGCACGCTCACCTCGTGCGTCGCAACTGCGCCGTGACGGCGCATTGACAAGCGGCCGAACCTCGACGTAGATGAGAGCAGGCGTGCGGGTGTCGCCATCCTGCCCGGGGCGGCACCCGCGCGACGTCTTCTCTCCCGAGGCTCGTGCTAGACCGCGAGCGCTTCGGGCGCCGGCACGCGGGGCCTGCCGAGGACGCCGCGGAGGAACTGGCCGGTATACGACTCCTCGACCTCGGCGAGCTGCTCGGGCGTCCCTGCGCCGATCACGCGCCCGCCGGCGTCGCCGCCTTCGGGGCCGAGGTCGATGACCCAGTCGGACTGCTTGATGACGTCGAGGTTGTGCTCGATCACGAGCAC
>CAZYYP010000088.1:0-6297 GCA_964651695.1 uncultured Gaiellales bacterium
TGACCCACATCTGGTCGATCAGGACTCCCCCTTGCGGATTCGCCTGAATGTTGCCCAGACGGCGGGAGGCGATCAGGGCCTCCCGCGTGTTCACGACCGGCACCCATGGCGCGAGGTGCGTAACCAGGCGATCGACCTTGCTCCACCTCGTGTTGGACGCCGCCGGTGCGTCGGTGGCCTGGAGGGCCAGCGCGCCGTCGATGGCCTGGTCGACGCGGCGGTCGCAGATCTCGGACGTATTCTCGTTGTCCGCGCTTGCGCGCTCGAACGAGCGGCAGGTGAAGAGCGGCGTGAAGAAGTTCGAAGCGGCAGGGTAGTCGGCCTGCCATGCGGTGAAGCCGGCCTGCGCGCGCGTGCGCGAATCGCCGATCGCGCTGAAATATCTCTCGTTCCCGTGCTTGTCGTTCTGGACGACCCTCAGCGAGGCGTGGTATCCGATGCGGTTGAGCGTGGCAACAGCGAGATGCCCTATCACGAGCTCGAATGACTTCGGGCCCGTCCAGAAGATGACCTTCTGTCCTCGAGTGCCGGAGGTGGCCACGAGCTTGAGCGCTCGAGCCAGGTCCGGGCTCGTCCAGACGCCCTTGCCCGTCGGGTGGCGCGTGAAGGGACAGTACGGTCGGTAGCCCGGGGTCCCGGCCGGCAGGACCTGACAGGTGGCTGCCGCTCCGCCGATGCCGCCGAAACCCGCAACGGCCTTGCTCCGGTCGATTGCAAGGCTCACGGCCTGTCGTGCTGCCACGTTGTTGAACGGCGGAACTCGCGTGTTGAGGAACATCCCCCAGGTCGACGAGGTCGGAAGCACGTGAACCTGCGCTGCGTAGCGCGTTGCGATCTGGTCGAGCCTGGAGGACGGGTACCCCGAACGCATGAGGTCGGTCGCCCCGTCCTCGACCGCCTTCAGGCTCGTGTCGAGCGGGACGTTGTAGGTCGAGACGATGCGGTCCGGATACCCCTCGGGCTGAGCCGCGGCCGACCACTCGCGGAAGTGCGGGTTGCGAACGAGGACGATCTGAGAATGCCGCAGGCTCTGGACCAGGTAGGGCCCGGTTCCCGGAACACCCAGCCGGGAGGCCTTCGTCATCGAAACCTCGTGTGGCACCGGGTCGGCGAAGGCGAGACTGAGCTTGTAGAAGAATTCGGGGTCCGGCTGGCGAAGCCGCAGCGTGATGCTGCCCGTGCGGTCGTCGGTGATGACGCCGCGTGACAGGTCGCAGCGCTTCTGCGAGCAGGAGGCGGCGCCGACGAGGGCAGTGTAGAAGCCGGCACCCGGGGATTTGACGCGGAAGTCGCGCTCGAGCGCGCGCCGCATGTCGCTGGCGCGTACCGGGTCGCCGTTCGAGTACCGGATGCCGGGTCGCAGATGGAACGTGTACGTGAGACCCCCGTCCGTGGGCTCGGGAAGCGACTTTGCGAGATCGGGAACCAGAGTCCCGCCGTCGATGCCTCCGACGCGCTTCAAACCGACGAGGCCGTCGCCGGTGATCGACAGCTCCGACCAGGAGAAGGCCCCATAGTTCAGCGCGGCATCGAGCGAGGTGGGAGCGAAGCCGAAGTCGGCCAGTCGCAGCGTGCCGCCGCGGTGAACGGTGGCGGTATCGCGCGTGCTCAGCCAGACCCGGCCGCCGATCGCAGCGAGGCCCTGGGGTCCGCTCCCTACGGGGATCTTGGAGAGGACGTGGCTCGTGGCGGGATCGATCCGGACGATGCGGGCGCCATAGCTGTCGGCGACCCAGATCGAGCCACCGCTCGCAAGCACCGATGACGGGCCAGGTCCGACGGGGAAGGTGGTGACGACGTTGTTGTCGGGATTGACGCGGGAGACGGTTCCGTCGAGGCTGTTCGCGACCCAGACCGCACCGTCTGCAACTGCGACCGCCTCGGGCCCGTTGCCGACGGTGAAGTCCTGGAGTCCGTGCGTGACGGGATCGAAGCGCGAGACGGTCGACGACGACTCATTGGCGATCCACAGGGCGCCGAGGCCGAAGGCGATGTCGCTCGGGCTCGCTCCTGCGTCGAAGTTGCCACGGACCTTGCCGGTTTGCGCGTCGATCTCGGTCACGGTGTCGTCGAGCCGGTTGGTCACCCACACGGCGCCGGGGCTGATTGCCACGCCGCTCGGGCCGTTTCCGACCGGCACGCGGCTCCCGACCCGCCGGGCGAGTTGCGGATCGATCCGGATGACGCTTCGGGTGTCGCTGCACGCCACCCAGACGAATCCCGCTCCCACCGCGATCGCGGTCGGACCGGCGTCGACCGGGATCGTCTGGACGTTCCCCGTGGCCGGCTCGATGCGGGACACGGTGTTGTCGTAGTCGTTGACGACCCACAGGAACCCGAAGCCCGCCGTGATGCGCCCCGGCCCCGCCCCGACGCGCACTTGATCCACGAGCCGGTTGTTGCCCGGGTCGATTGCGCCCGCAGCGTTGGCGTCGATGTGGGCAAGTGCGCTGGCCGAATCGGAACGGCCGAGGACGAGCACGAGCGCCACGGCCGCTGCGGCGGCGAGCACGAGCGCAATCCCCGCTCGCGTCCAGCGTCTGCGCGAGGACGTCGTCGCCGGTGCCCGCCGCCGCTTGACGCGGGCGGCTCCCTCGACGACCACCTGATAGGCGCGAACCGGCTGTTCCATGCCCTTGAGGCGCAGCCGGCCGGACTCGCGGTACTCGAGGCCCTGGACCCTGCCTGCGAGGTGCGTGACGCTCTGGCTCGCGAGTACCTCGCCTGGCAGTGCCTGCGAGCAGAGCCGCGCCGCGAGGTTGAGCGCTGCGCCCCGGAACCCGTGCTCGAGCGGCACCGCCTCGCCGGCGTCGACGCCGATCCCGACGCCGAGCGGAAGCGCCGGCAGGCCATCGGAGCCGCCGGCGAAGGCCTCCTGCAATTCGATCGCGGCGCGCAGAGCCTGCCGCGCGGAGCCGAAGACCACGAGCGCCTCGTCCCCTCGCAGCTCGACCACGTTGCCGCCGCAGCGGGCCGCGACTGCCCGCGTCGCCCGCGCGAATGCGCCTGCCAGTTCCGCGGCGGCCTCGTCCCCGTGCTCCTGGGTGAAGCGCGTGTAGCCGCGCACGTCGGCGATCAGGAACGTCCGCAGGCCCGAGCTCGTGCCCTCCCCATCCGGGAGCCCGGTCTCAGAGCCCAGGGGCACCTCGGTCATCCGAGGGTTATACGCGATTCGCTTGTGGCAGGGGTGACTAGCCGGTTGTCGCGGCGCACGCCTGGTTGACCTGCGACGCCTCGGTCGTCCAGTACGACGGCAGCGTGTCCCACGGGTTGGGCAGGATGTCGTTCGTGACGTAGACGTAGCCGGCGCCCATCGCCGCGGTCTGTGCCAGGAGGCCCGTCATGGTCGAGGCGCTGGTGACGCCGTAGACCAGGTAGGAGAACCGCGACTTCGGATAGCCGGCGACCCAGGATGCCGGGCTGAAGCGCGCGAGGTCGCTCGGGGTGCCTTCGAAGATGTTCACGATGTCGGCCATCTGCATGTAGCCCTGGTCGACGTTCGTGCCCGGATTGAACATCGTCTTCGCGCCCGGAGTGGCGTGCACGACGTCGGCGATGCCCTGGTAGTAGGACAGGTACTGCGCGCTGTCCGAAGCCTCGTCGAAGAAGATGTCGGTCACGCCGTAGAACTGCTTCCAGGTGGCGATGTCCGCCTTGACGGCGGTCGCCGAGCGCTGTCCGTACGACGTGTAGACGTAACCCATGACCCGGACACCGGCCGCCTGGGCGCGAGCGATCGCGCTGGCGTAGGCGCCGTCGAGGGTCGTCCCCGGGCCGTTCGCCGGATTCGCGACGATGTAGGAGACGGCGCCAGATGTCGACGATGCGCTATCCCAGAGCGTCGTCGGGCTCGGGTAGAAGTAGCCGGGGACGATGATGTGCTGGCAGGTCGTGCTCGGAGGGGTCGGCGGGACGGGCGGCCCCGGCGGCGCGGGGGTCGTCGTGTCGTCGCCGAAGAGGCGCAGGATGTCGACCGAGAGCGTGCGCGAGCAGCGGTTGCCGCTCTGCAGATTGCTCACGATCAGCGCGACGCTGTGCGGTCCGGCGGGCACGCTCAGGCCCGACGCCGGATACGCCGTGTACCCGGTCGTCCCGACGACGGTGTTCAGCACGGAGGTGCCGTCGATCGTGAGCTGCAGCTGGGGCCAGGACTGGGAGCACTGGGTGCCGCGCGCCGCGAGCGTCAGCGACGTGACGGGGACCGTCGTCGTGATCGAGGCCGTCGCGGTGCCGTTGCGGGTGAACTGCGCGGCGCGCCCGCCGTCGGCGCTCCGGTCCCTCACCGAGGATGCGCCGCGCGGCAGCGACATCGACTCGGCGTTGAGCGTCCCGGCGGGAGTGGGGGCCGCAGAAGCGGCCGAGACGGACAGGCACGTCCATGCCGTCAGGACCGCGAAGATCGCGCACGCACCCTTGAAGGCGAACCGGCGCCCTTCGGTACCTTGGTACATGCGTGCTCTCCGCTCCCGACGAGGCCTGACGCGCGCCGGACGTGAGTGTAGCGAGGCGCAACGCAGATGTGCAATATCGGATCGAGACTCCCGCACGGCGATGTATCGACGTGCCGAGTCGGAACTTGAGTGGTGCGATCGCGGGTCGGACGCCCACGGAAGTCGTGTCCACCCGGTGACGGAGTTCGAGGCCGCTGCCTTGCATCCGGCATCGCCGCCGACCGGTGCTGCGCCTGCGCTCTCGCAGACGCGCCCCGGGTCAGTTGGAGCCGGTGCTCACCGTGGCCGGGGGCGTGCCGCCGGAAACTGGCCCCGAGCCGCCGCTCTCGCCGCTCGTGCTGCTCTGTCCGGTGTCGCCCGACGTGCCGCTGCCGCCATCCTGACCCTGCGCAGCGGTCGCATCGCCGCCGTCGCCGGAGCTACCGGAGCTGGTGGCGGGCGCGCTCGCGGTCGCACCGGCATCGCTGGATCCCGTCCCGGACGACCGGGTTCCGTCGCCCGTCCCCCGAGAGGTGATCGCCGCCTTCGCCGATCCGTCGTCGCTCCCCGAGGAGCGTGCCGTCAGGGTGGCTCGGCTGCCGCCGTCGTCGGTGTGGGCGGTGGAGCCGTCCTTGCCATCGCTCCCGGACGAGCCGACCCGGCCATCGCCCTTGCCGGACGAGGCGGATCCGTCATGCCCCGACTCGCGCCGGCCGGCTCCCGAATCGCCCCCTCGCTCGGCGGCGCCGCCTCGGCTCGTAGAGAGGGCCAGCGACGCCGACGTCCCGGATGTCGTCCGCGCGTGGCGGAGGGGTGCGGTCGGGGCGACGAAGATCAGCGCGGCATGCTTGGCCGTCGTCGTGACGGCTGGGAGTGGCGCCGCCTGACCACCGCGCCCCTCCGGCGGTGCGGCGCTGCGGATGTGCACCGGGTGCGAGATGCGGATCGCCTGATCGACGGCGCCGCCGGCGAGCAGCGTCGCCGCGACGAGCACCGCCGCCTTGGTGAGGATGGGCGCGGCCGTCGCCTTCGCCGCGAGCGCGGCGATGATCCCGCCGCCGCCGGCGCTGAATCCCGGGAGGACGCCGGCGAGCCGCTCGGCGACGGTGGAGACCGAGCCGGGGACCCCGTCGCGCGGCCTCAGCGCGCGGCGGACGCCGCGGCACACCGGACAGCGCAGGAGGTGCACCTTGCCCGCGCGCCCGAGGGTGCCCGTCTCGAGTGCGGCGCGCGTCGCAGCACAGCCGACCGGCGCCTCGAGGCCGCCGACGGCGAGCACGAGACTCCGTCGCGCTCGTGCCGCGAGGCCCTCCACGTCCCCCGTGGAGATCCCGAGGGCGAGGGCCACCTCGGCCGTCTGAAGGCCGAGCCACTCGCGCAGCACGAACGCCTCCCGCTCCTGCTCGGGCAGCACCCGCAACGTCTGCTGCGCGATGCGCATCTCGTCGCGTACCGCGGCCGTCGATTCCACGCTGCCTTCGGCGGCCGGGACGGCCTCGTCGTCGAGGACGTCGGTCGCGCGCCTGCGCTGCGTGTGGCGCAAGCGCCCCATGCATTCGTTGCGAGCGATCCCGAGCACCCACGCGCCCGGCTCGAGCACCGCCGTGCCGCTCGCCAGCGCCCTGTGGACCGCGAGGAAGGTCGCTTGCGTCGCGTCCTCGGCATCCTCACGGCGGCCGAGCAGATGCCAGGCGTAACGGAAGACCCTGTCGCCGTGGCGGACGTAGAGCACCTCGGTCGCACGCCCCGGATCGCGCGGCAATGCCGTAGCCCGCCCCGGCCCCGAACTGATCGGGGTCGAGGCGGGCGCCGTGCTTGGCATCGGTTGAGCCACTATCTCACTTTAGTTGTCGTTGCCCGAACCGTT
>CAZYYP010000088.1:6397-12565 GCA_964651695.1 uncultured Gaiellales bacterium
CGGGTGAGCGTCGGCTGATCGGTCGGTGTCGCGCCGGCCGTTCCCTTCGCCTCGACCTGGTCGCCCATGACGACATTGGTCGGGCCGAACCCGGCGGGGATGACGAACGTCACGCTGCCGTGCTCACCGGCGATGGTGATCGAGCCGGGGGCACCGCCGGTGTCGCCGGCCTCCTGGACATCCGTGACCTGTCCCTCGGCCTTGACGCACGAGCCGTTCTGGCCGCCGTTCTGGCCGCCGTGCTCGCCGTTGTCGACGCGCAGCGAGACGAGCGTGAGGACGACCGCGTCAGGATTGACGGTGTCGGGTGCGAGCGTGACACGCGCCTCGACCGGCGTCCCGACTGCGAGTGCCGGGATCGTCTGCGTGCCGAGTGCAATCGCCAGCCCGGCGGGGAAGCCGTTGACGGTCAGGCGCAGCGTGGTCGCATCCTGCGAGAGCACGGTTCCGCGCAGCTCCGCGGAAGCCGCCTGGTCGCTCTGGACCGAGACCTGCCCGTCGTCGTCGGAGAGCGCCGTCGGGCCGACCTGAACGGTCGTCGAGACCATCTGGCCGGCGGCCGGGGGAGTGGTGCTGGCGACGGCGAGCACCGACCCGTTGCCGGCGAGCGCGAACGAGTGGCGGCCGCGGCGCACGACGACACCGCGCACCTTCGCCTTGTGCGAGTGGCCGACGACCGAGACGCGCGTACCCTGCACCTGTACGAGGGAGCCCATCGCGAGGTGGTTGGGCTTCGCGAGGTTCACGCGCACGAGGCTTCCGCTGCTGGTGGCCAGGACGACAGCACCGGCGCGTGCGTCGCGCTGCACGACGACTCCGCGCTTGGCGGTCGGCGCGGCGTTCGCCATGGCGGGCACTGCGATCACCGCGGCGGCGGCGAGTATGAGCGTTCGGGTCAGGTTTCGCATGGAATGGTCTCCTCGTAATGGGGAAGTAGTTCCGTCGTGCAGGAGGTAGACGTCCTCCGCCGGGCGGCGGACCTCCCCCGATTCCTTACTTTGAATGTGAGAGTAAGATTTCAGACATGGGGAGGCTGACCGCGAAGGGCCAGATCACCATTCCGGGCGCCATCCGCTACGCCCTCGGCCTCGCCCCCGGCGACGAGCTCGTGTTCAGCGCCGAGGACGGTCATGGTGTCTTCCGGCGGGCGCATGCGCTCGACGCGCTGAGCGGGACGTTCGCCGGCTCGGCGCGAACCGGGGCACACGGGCTCGAGCGCCTCCTGGTCGCCGGCGACCAGGAGTTCGCCGGCGAGGTCGAGGAACACCGCCGCGAGGGCCGCAAGCTGCGCCTGCCCGACGCGGTGCTCCTGGATGTCGCCGCTGTGCTCCTGGCGAGTGGCGCATCCGCCGGCTCGGTCGCCGCCGCGCTGCGCGACGTCCTCGCCGACCGCGCGGTCCGCGTCGACCATCCTGCCGCCGTGCGCGCGGCCATCGACGAGCTGGCTGCGGGCGGCGACGCCCTGCGCGCGTACGCGCTCGCGCGCGGGTGACGCCGCGTCAGACCGGGAAGCGGGCGACCGCCTCGAGGCCCCCGCCGGGCGCATCGCGCAGCTCGACCGATCCTCCGTCGCGCTCGACGAGGCGCCGCACGATCGCGAGGCCCAGGCCGCTGCCGCCGCCCGTGTCCCGCCCGCGCCAGAAGCGGTCGAACGCACGGCTCTTCTCCTCGTCGGAGAGGCCCGGCCCCTGATCGCTGACCCGTAACTCGATGTGGTCGCCGGCACGCGAGGCGGTCACGCCGATGACGTCGCCTCGCGACGAGACGGCGACGGCATTGGCGAGCAGGTTGTCGAGGATCTGCTCGATGCGATCGCCGGCCGCGCGGGTGCGCAGATCGGCGGGCACCGAGAGCTCGATGACGATGCCGGCCTCGGATGCGAGCTCGCGCCAGCGCGCGGCTCGGCGCGCGACCGAAGGTGCGATCGCGATCGCCGCGGCCGGCTGCGCCGCATCCTCGGCGCGCGCGAGCTCCAGCAGACCCGTGACGAGGCGCGAGAGGCGCAGCGTCTCGGCGTACGCCGCCTCGAAGTCACGCCGGCCCTCCGGGGCGACGTCGCCTTCGAGGTTCTCGAGCCTGAGCCGCAGGGCCTGCAACGGGGTACGCAGCTCGTGCGCCGCGTCGGCCGCGAACGTCTGCTGGGCGCGCACGAGCGCATCGAGCCTCGACGCCATGAGGTTGAAAGCCGAGGCGACGGCGCGTGTCTCCGGCGGGCCCGTCACCTCCGAGCGCACCGTCAGATCGCCGCTGCCGAGCGCGGTTGCGGCCGAGGTGAGCGACTCGAGCGGCCGGCGCACGAGGCGGGCCAGGAGGATGCCGAGCGCCACGGCGATCAGCAGCACGACCGCCCCGATCGCGCCCAGCGTCTCCCACGCGCGCAGGGCGCGCGCATCGGCCGTCGCGGTCGGGTAGCTGACGCGCACGGCGCCCCGGATCGTGCCTCCCGATGCGATCGGAACGGCGACGTAGAGCAGCGTCTGCTTGAGCGTCGCGGACGGCCGTGAGCCCTGCGCGACGATCCCGCGGAGCGCCGTTGCGATCTCGGGACGGCTCGCGAAGCTGCGTTCTCCGGGCGTCGACGACGTGGTATCGACGAGGGCTCTGCCGTTCGTGCCGACGACGACGACGCGCGTTCCGCTGTCGCGCGCATAGGAGCGAGCGAGCGAGCGCACGGCTGCGACGTCGGCAGATCCCCGCGGCGGCAGGCGGTCCTCCACGAGCGACGCGAACGCGAACGCGTCGCGCTCGACGTTGCTCGCGAGCGCCTGGCGCTCCGTGCGCGCGAGCTCGATCCCGAGCGGGATCGCGAGCGCGAGCAGGACGACCACTGCGAGCGCGATGTAGGTCGCGACGAGGCGCCGGGTCATGAGCCGCGCAAGCGGAAGCCGACACCACGCACGGTCTGGATCCAGCCGGGGTCGCCGAGCTTGCGCCGCAGCGCTGCGACGTGGACGTCGATGGTCTTGGTGGCGAGGTGGTGGCGAGCGTCCCACACGTCGTCGAGCAGACGCTGGCGGGAGACGACGGTGCCCGGCCGGGCCGCGAGCGCGGCGAGCAGATCGAACTCCTTCGCCGTGAGCTCGATCTGCTCGCCCGCGAGCAGCACGCGGCGCCCGTCGGTGTCGACTGTGAGGTCGCCGACGCGGAGTCTCGTGGCGCCTGGCAGGCGCGCGCCGGTGCGTCGCGTCACGGCGTTGATCCGGGCGAGCAGTTCGCGCACGCCGAACGGCTTGACCAGGTAGTCGTCGGCACCGAGCTCGAGGCCGACGACGCGGTCGACCTCCTCGCCGCGCGCGCTGATCACGATGATCGGCACGCTCGAGCGGGCGCGCAGCTCCCGGCATACCTCGAAGCCGTCGCCGTCGGGGAGCCGGAGGTCGAGCAGCACGAGGTCGTGCTCGGTCGCCGCGAGGGCTTCCGCCGCCGTCCCCACCCAGGTCACGTCGAGCCCCTCGCGCCGCAGAGCGTCGGCGAGCGGCTCGGCGATCGCCTCCTCGTCCTCGACCAGCAAGACGCGCATGGGGAGATCGTGACAGAGCGAGTGACACGGCTCGGTGGACTTGGTCATGCCTTTACGAATCGCAACGTCCCCTTCGCGCGCACGTCGCCCGCGCTTTCACGGGCCGGAAATAGCGTGGGCTCAAACGACCAGGAGGTGAGGTAGATGAAGACGGTCCACACATTCGGCATCGCGATCTTGCTCGCAGTCGCCGCGGCACTCGGTGTCGCCGCCGCCCGCCCGGCGGGGGCGAGCCACGCGCAGGCAGCCGGCTCGTCTCCGGCGGCTGCGACGGCGATGCCAACGGCGGCGTCGGTGAACCCGAGCGTTCGCCTCGACCGCTGGCAGCACCAGCTTCAGCGTGCCTTGCGGAAGCGCCTGCCGAAGCTGCCACGGCTCGTGCACTTTCCGCGCGTGACGGCACCACCCGTGATGGCTTCGGCGGCTTCGCCGGTGATCTCGCAGGTCAGCGCACCGGCGCCTCGCACTATCTACGTCCACGCCAAGGCGGCACCCGCTGCCACCCACGGACACGAACACGAGAGCGACCGGGAGCACTCCGGAGGAGGCGGTCAAGATGACTAACCACGTCGCACGTCTGTACGCGTTCGCGACCTCGCTGATCGTGTTCTTCGCGGTCTGGCTCGCGATCTCGGCCCACCCGTGGGCGCAGGCCTCGGCAGCGCCGGCGGCCGGCACCGTGCAGTCGACCCGGTTGAGCGCACGCGAACGCGCCCTGAAGGCAGAGACGCGGCGGGTGAATCTGATCGTCAACCGGCGCTATGCGGCCTACCGCAGGGCGCTCACCCGGCGCAATCGCGCCAACGCAGCGGCTCGCGCCCTGTACAACCGCCAGCTCGTGGCGGCGCGCAGCGCGGCCGCGGTCGCCCAGCGCGTCGTCAGCGCGCCGGTGCAGAGCGGTTCTGTCAGCGCACCCGCCCCGGTACGCATCGTGACGCTGCCGGCCGTGGCCGCGACGAGGACGTCGTGACGCTCCAGCGACGCATCTTCCGCGCAATGGGCACCGACGTCGAGTGCCTGCTCGAACGGCCGTGCGACGCGGCCGCCGCGCAGGCTCTCGATGCCGCCGAGGCGGAGTTCGCGCGCCTCGAGGCCACGCTCTCCCGCTTCCGGCCGGAGTCCGAGCTCTCGCGGCTCAACGCGGCCGGGGAGGCGACGGTCGGAGCCGACCTGCTCGAGCTCGCGGCGGCGGCGCTCGAAGCCCGCGCGCGCAGCGGCGGGCGCTTCGACCCGACGGTTCACGACGCGCTCGTCGCAGCGGGATACGACCGCTCGTTCGAGCTGCTCGCGCTGCGGGAGGCGTCCTCCGCTGTCGCCGTTGCCATCCCGTCCGCGGAGCGCTGCGCCGGCGCGCTCCAGGTCGATCGCGAGCGCTCGCACATCGCGCTCGGAGCGGGAACGCGACTCGACCTCGGGGGGATCGCGAAGGGCCATGCGGCCGATCGGGTGAGCAACGCGCTCGCGCGCTCGGGGCCATGCCTCGTGAATGCCGGGGGTGACATCGCCGTGCGCGGAGAGCCGAGCGCGGGCCTCTGGGCCATCTCGGTTCCGACGGGCGACGGCGAGATCACGATCGGGCTCGCGCAGGGCGGCCTCGCAACCTCCGGCGTCGACCGCCGCCACTGGCGGCACGACGGCGCGGAGCGCCACCACATCATCGATCCGGCGACCGGCCTTCCGGCGACCACGGACCTTCTCCGTGTCACGGTCGTGGCCGGCTCTGCGCGCGATGCCGAGATCCTCGCGACGAGCCTCATGCTGGCGGGCGATCTCGAGACGGCGGCCGCCGAGGCGGATGCCGACGGAACGCCGTGCGTCCTCGTCGGGCTGGACGGCCACACCCAGCTGGCGGGAGGACTCCGGTGAAGGACCCGACGTTCTGGATCCTCGCGCGGTCGAGCGGCCTGCTCGCGTATGCGGCGCTGACGGCCTCCACGCTCCTCGGCCTGCTCGTCAAGGCGCGGCCGTTCCGCTCGCTGTCGCGGGCGACGGTGACCGACCTCCACCGCTTCGTCGCGCTGATCGCACTCGGGTCGCTCGCCGTCCACGCGACGGCGCTCGTGCTCGACGCGGCCGTGCCGATGCCCGTCGCCGCGCTCGTCGTCCCGGGGCTCTCGCCCTACCGCCCGGCCTGGACGGCAGCGGGGGTCATCGCCGCCGAGCTGATGGTGGTCATCATCGCCTCGTTCCCCCTCCGCCGCTTCCTCGGCGCCAAGACCTGGCGCCGGCTGCACTGGGCCACGTACGCGCTGTTCGCGCTCGCCGCGACTCACGGCATCGCGGCCGGCACGGATACGAGCCGTCCGTGGGTCACGGCCTTCTACGCCGGCACGATCGGCAGCGTCGCGGCGGCCACGGTCTGGCGCGCTCTCGTCCCGCCCCCGCGGCGGGTTCCGCAACCCGCGCCCGCAAAGCGCATCTCCGAACCGCACCCCGAAGGAGCACTCCTGTGACCTATCGCATCGTCATCGACCGCGCGCTCTGCAGCGGATTCGGCGCCTGCGCCGCCCACGCGCCCACCTCGATCGAAATCGACGGCGCGGGCCTCGCGGCCCTGCGCGTCGGCGAGACCGACGACGAGGGCATCCTCGATGCCGCCGACGCCTGCCCGATGGGCGCGATCGCCGTCTACTTCGCCGAGAGCGGCG
>CAZYYP010000089.1:0-12326 GCA_964651695.1 uncultured Gaiellales bacterium
TCGAGGTCGACGGCGAGCGCTACGTCGTGCCCTACGTCAACTACTTCCCCGTCAACGGAGGCATCGTGGCGCCCCAGGTCGATCAGCCGGACGACGAGGCCGGCTTCGCGCTCCTGCGCGAGCTTTTTCCCGACCGCGAGGTCGTCGGCGCACCCAGCCGCCTGCTCGCCTACGGCGGCGGCGGCATCGGCTGCATCACGCAGCAGATGCCCGTCGGCACGGCGCTCGCGCCATGATCCGCACCGGCGAGGAGTACCGCGAATCGCTGCGCGACGGCCGCGCGGTGTGGGTCGGCGGCGAGCCGGTTGCCGACGTCACGACGCATCCGCAGTTCAAGCCGATCGTCGACGCCCGCGCGCGCATCTACGACATGGCGCACGAGGACGCCACGCGCGAGGTGCTCTCGTACGTCGCCGAAGACGGCGAGCGCAACGCCATCTCGACGCAGCTCCCGCGCACGCGCGAGGACTGGATCGCCAAGCAGCGCATGGTCGATGCCGTGTTCGACGATCTCGGCGGCGTCGTGACGCGCGTCGGCGACGAGACGGTCGGCGAGATGTGGTCGCTCTTCGACGGCAAACCGGTGCTGGACGAGGTCGACCCGCAGTGGTCGGGCAACATCGAGCGCCACATCCTGCGCGCGCAGCGCGACGATCCGTTTCACGTCTCGGCCAACACCGATCCCAAGGGCGACCGCTCCAAGCGCCCCCAGGATCAGGATCCCGACATGCTGCTGCACGTCGTGCGCGAGACCGACAACGGCATCGTCGTGCGCGGTGCCAAGTACGAGACGGCGGCCGCCTACTCCAACCAGGCCTTCGCGAAGCCGACGATCGCCAACTGGGGCGACTCCGAGCTGTCGGAGTACGCGGTCGGCTTCATCGTCGAGATGGGCTCGCGCGGCCTCAAGCACATCTGCCGCACGGGCTTCGCGGGCCGCACGCCGGCCGCCGACTACCCCATCTCCAACCGCTTCGACGAGGTCGACACGCTGCTCGTGTTCGACGACGTCGAGATCCCGTGGGAGAACGTCCTCTTCTACCGCCACACGCGCGCGGCGACCTACATCCGCGCGACGCTGCACCGCTACAGCGCGTTCGCCTACGTGCAGCGCAACGTCCGCCTGGCCGACCTGATGATCGGCGCGGCCCTCCACAACGTGCGGCAGACCGGGCTCGAGAAGCAGCAGGCCGTGCAGGAGAAGCTCGCACAGCTGGCCTGCTACCGCGAGGGCATCCACGCCCACCTGACCGCCGCGATCGCGCTCGCCGAGGAGAGCCCGGGCGGACTGCTGATGCCGAACCAGTCGCTGCTCTACACCGGCCGCGTGCTCGCCACCTCGGGCATGCCGGACGCGATGCACATCGCGCGCGAGCTGTGTGGCGGCCAGATCTGCGTGACGCCCGACGCCGCCACCTTCGCGGGCGTCGACACGGCGCCCTGGATGGAGAAGTTCTACTCCATCAACGAGCGCTGGACGGCCGAGGATCGCCGGCGCCTGCTGGCCTACGCACGCGACCTGCTCAACTCGGACTACGCCGGCCACCGCCTGACGTTCCAGCTCTTCGCGCAGTCGCCGCCGTTCGCCAACCTCGCCGCGGTGTACCGCAACTTCGACTGGTCGGGCCCGCTGCGCCATGTGCAGCGCGCCGCCGGGCTGTCCGAGCGCGTCCTCGACGAGAAGGGTCCCTGACCGTGCCCACGCACACCCGCATCCGGCCCTTCAACACGAAGGACACCTACCCCGAGCAGAAGCTCGACAACGACCTCTGCCAGGCCGTCGTCGCGGGCGACACGGTCTACCTGCGCGGGCAGGTCGCGCAGGATCTCGACACGCGCGAGAGCGTCGCGATCGGCGACCCCGCGGGGCAGGCCGAGAAGGCGATGGACAACGTCGAGCTGCTGCTCGGCGAGTGCGGGGCCACGCTCGCCGACATCTGCAAGTGCACGATCTACGTGACCGACATCCGCTACCGCGAGCCGGTCTACCGCGTGCTCGGCGAGCGGCTGCGCGGCGTCTTCCCGGCCTTCACCGGACTCGTGATCGTCGCGCTCGCGCGGCCCGAGTGGGTCGTCGAGATCGACGTGACCGCGGTGCGCTCGTGACGTTCTCGCTGGCCGCCCGGTGTCCCGAGAGCGGGCGCTTCGGGATCGTCGTCACCTCCTCCAGCCCGGCGGTCGCCGCACGCTGCGCACATGCGCGGGCGGGCGTCGGCGCGGCTGCCTCGCAGAACGTCACCGACCCCTCGCTCGGCACCCGGCTGCTCGACCTGCTCGCCAGCGGCCTCTCGGCGCCGGAGGCGCTCGGGCAACTGGTGGCGAGCGCGGCCCACAGCGAGTTCCGCCAGCTCACCTGCGTGGACGCGGCGGGCCGCGTGGCGTCGTTTTCGGGCGTGCGCACGCTCGGCCGCCACGCCGCGGCGGAGGGCGTCGGCTGTGTCGCCGCGGGCAACCTGCTGGCCGACGAGGGCGTCCCCGAGGCGATGGTCGACGCCTTCGAGGACGAGGAGGGCGAGGATCTCGGCGACCGCCTCGTGAGCGCGCTCGTCGGTGGTCTCGCCGCGGGCGGCGAGGAGGGCCCCGTGCATTCGGCGGGCATGCTGATCGTCGACGCGGTCGCCTGGCCCGTGGCCGACCTGCGCGTCGACTGGCACGACGAGCCGATCCACGAGCTCGCGGGCCTGTGGACGATGTGGAAGCCGCAGCTCGCCGCGTACGTGGCGCGCGCCATCGACCCGACGCAGGCGCCGAGCTACGGCGTGCCGGGCGACGAGTAGCGGCTCGCCGCGGCCGCCGGGAATCGGCGTAGGATCGGGTCGAACTCCATGCCGCTGCGATCCGAGGGGACTCAATGCCCAGCGACTATCCCGTGCAGTTCACGGTCGACTATCCCGATCGGCAGCTCGCCCGGGTCTCGAGCGCGTTCCGCATCTTCACGGTCATCCCGATCGCGATCGTGCTCGGGGCGCTCGGCAGCGGCAGCTTCGGCTGGGGCGACTCGAGCTGGAGCGACAATGGGCGCTCCACCTCGTCCCACAGCGCGATGGGCGGCGTCGGGCTGCTGGTGCTGCCGCCCCTGCTGATGATCCTCTTCCGCCGGAAGTACCCGCGCTGGTGGTTCGACTGGAACTTCAACGTCATGTCGTTCAGCAACCGTGTCTGCGTCTACGGCCTCCTGATGACGGACGTCTACCCCGCGACCGACGAGGAGCAGTCGTCGCACCTCGAGCTCCCGTATCCGGATGTGACGAGCGACCTCAACCGCTGGCTGCCGCTCGTCAAGTGGTTGCTCGCGATCCCGCACTACATCGTGCTCTTCTTCCTCTTCGTCGGCGTGCTCGTGTCGGCGGTGATCGCCTGGTTCGCGATCCTCTTCACCGGCCGCTTCCCGCGGGGGCTGTTCGACTACATCGCCGGCGTCCTGCGCTGGGGAAACCGCGTCGTGGCGTACGCCTACGTCCTCACGACGGACGCCTACCCGCCCTTCAGCCTCTCGGAGTAGGCCGCTACTGGCGCGCGTACGGCTGGCCGTCGGCGGCCGGCGGCGTCGAGCGCCCGACGAGCCCGACGAGGGCGATCAGCGTGACCGCGTACGGGAGGATGTTCACGAGATCGGACGAGATGTTCGCGTTGGTCTGCAGCTGGTCGCCGAGGGCGGACGCGAAGCCGAACAAGAGCGTCGCGCCGAGCAGCCCGAACGGCTTCCACTTGCCGAACACGAGCGCTGCGAGAGCGATGAAGCCCTTGCCGTTCGTCATCTGATTCGTGAACGCGTCGAGGAAGCCGAACGAGAGATACGCGCCGCCGAGGCCCGCCAGCGCGCCGGATGACATCACGGCCACGTAGCGCCAGCGGAAGACCGAGATGCCGACCGTGTCGGCCGCGCGCGGGTGCTCGCCCACGGCGCGCAGGCGGAGGCCCCAGGTGGTCTTGAAGAGGAAGACCCAGGCGCCGACGACGAGCACGAGCGCGATCCATGTCATGAGGTTCTGGACGGCGAAGACGTTGCCGACGCCGGTCGCGATCGAGCGCACGCCGGGGATCTTCTGCAGCACCCAGTTGATCACCTCGAGCACCTGCTTGAGCACCGGGACGTTCGCGATGTGGACGTTCGGGATGACCGGCGTGCTCGGGGTGCCGTTGTCGCCGTAGATGTCCTGGAACGCGAACGCCGTGATGCCGGTCGCGAGGATGTTGATCGCGGTGCCCGAGACGATCTGGTCGGCGCGCAGGTGGATGGCGAAGAACGCGTGCACCAGGGCCAGCATCGCGGCGAAGAACGCGGCCCCGACGAGCCCGAGCTCCCATGACCCGGTCTTGTCGGCCGACATGATCCCGAAGAAGGCGCCCGTCAGCATCATGCCCTCGAGGGCGATGTTGACGACGCCCGCGCGCTCGGAGATGAGGCCGCCGAGCGCGCCGAACGTGAGCGGCGTCGCGTACTGCAGGGTGCCGGCGAAGAGGCCCGCGGTCACAATCGCGATCACGGTCGAGCGGTGGGCATTCTCGATCACGAACGCGAGGCCCGCGCCGACGACGCCCGTGCCGACGGCGTAGCTGCCGAGGAACCGCTCGCCGCGCGCGATGGCGAGCAGGCCGAGCCCGATCGCCCCGAGCGCGAGGATGGCCGGCACCGTGCGTGTCTCGAGCGTCGCCGGCGGTACCGTGCAGAGGATCGTGGAGACACCGAGCGCGACGCCCGCGAGCGCGGCGACGCGCCACGGGCGCTCCCTGCCCCCGAGCAACTCCGCGCTCATGCCGGCGCCTCCGGCGACGGGCTCGAGAGCGCCAGTGCGGGTGGCTCGTCCTTGCCGCGGCGCCTGCCACCGCCCGAGAGGATCCAGCGCACCGCGATCTCGCCGCCGACGAACAGGATGATGACGCCCTGGATGATCGTCGCGAGGTTGATCGCGAGCTCGGGTGAGAGGCCGCTCGAGACGTTGTTCGCGCCGGTGTGGAGCACCGCGAACAGCAGGCCGCCGAGCACGATGCCGATGCCCGTGTTGCGCCCGAGCAGCGCGACGGCGATGCCCGTGAAGCCGGCATCGACGACCTGCAGGTTCGTGGTCTGGATCTGGAACGAGCCGGAGCCCATCACGTCTGCAGCTCCCGCCAGGCCCGCGAACGCGCCTGCGATTGCCATCGAGAGCACGATCGAGCGCTTCACGGAGACGCCGCCGTAGCGCGCCGCCTCGGCGCTCAGCCCCACGGCGCGCACCTCGTAGCCGAGCGTCGTGCGCGCCAGGATCAGGGTGTACGCGACGGCGGCGCCGAGCGCGATGAAGATCGCGACGGTCACGCTCGAGCCGGGGATGAAGCCCCAGATCGAGTTGTAGGTCGCCGACAGCGGCAGCGTGCGCGACACCGGGGCGCTCGAGTGCTTGTCCTGCAGCGGCCCGCCGAGGCCGAACAGCCACTGCCCGCCGAAGATCGCGATCCAGTTGAGCATGATCGTGGAGATCACCTCGTGCGCACCGCGGTAGGCCTTCAGCAAGCCCGCGATCGATGCCCACGCGGACCCCATGAGCGCCGCCGCGAGCGTCGCGAGGACGACGGCCTCGCGGCCGTGGCCGTGCCAGTGGTCGGTCGTGTAGAGGGCGACCTCGACCGCGAGGTAGGCGCCGACCCAGTACTGGCCCTGGCCGCCGATGTTGAAGAGGCCGCAGCGGAAGGCGAAGCCGACGGCGAGGCCGGTCAGCACGAGGGGAGTCGCGTAGGTGAGCGTGTGCGTGAGGTTGATCTCCGAGACCACCGGATCCACCTGGATGGGATGGCCCGGGAGGTACTGGAGCGGCCAGTCGAGGCCCGCGCCCACCGCGAGTTGCTTGTAGACCGTGAACGGGTTCGCGCCCACGAGGATCACGACGAGCCCGCCGAGGACGAACGCGAGCACGACCGTGGCGAGCGGGAACAGGGCGCCGTGCAGACGTCCTCTCACGAAGCCGCCTCCGCCCTCGGCGCGCTGCTGCCGCCCGTCATGGCGAGACCGATCTCGCGCTCGTTGGTCTGGTCCGGTCGCGCCTCGAGCGTGATCCTGCCTTCGTACATCACGAGGATGCGGTCCGAGAGCCCGAAGATCTCGTCCAGCTCGAAGGAGATCAGGAGCACGGCGCCGCCCGCGTCGCGCTGGGCGATGAGCTGGCGGTGCACGAATTCGATCGCGCCGACGTCGAGGCCGCGCGTCGGCTGCGCTGCCAGGAGCAGCGCGGGCTCGAGGCTGATCTCCCGCGCGAGCACGAGCTTCTGCTGATTGCCGCCCGAGAGCGAGCGCGCCGGCGCCGACGGCGCTGCGCCGCGCACGTCGAAGCGCTCGATCAACGCCTTGACGCGGCTGACCATCGCCTTCGGCTGCAGCCAGCCGTGGCGCGACATCGGCTCCCGCTGGTAGTCGTGGAGAGCACTGTTCTCGGCCAGGCTGAAGTCGAGCACGAGGCCGTGGCGCTGGCGATCCTGCGGGATGTGGCCGATCCCGGCCTCGGCCGCGTGCCGCGGGGAGGCATCCGTGACGTCCCGATCCATCAGCTTGATGCTCCCGGACGCGACATGGCGCATGCCCGCGACCGCCTCGGCGAGCTCGGCCTGCCCGTTGCCGTCGACGCCGGCGATGCCGACGATCTCGCCCGCGCGCACCTCCAGCGCGAGCCCGCGCACGGTCTCGATGTCGCGATCGTCGAGCACGTGCAGATCGTCGATCGAGAGCACGGCCCGTCCGGGATGCGAGGTACCGCGCTCGACCTCCGAGAGCACGGGACGCCCGACCATCAGCTCCGCGAGCCCTTGCTCGGTCGCGCCCGCGGCGTCGATCGTCGAGACCTTCGCGCCGCGGCGCAGCACGCTGATGCGGTCGGCGATCTGCATGACCTCGTCGAGCTTGTGCGTGATGATGATGATCGACGTGCCGCGGGCGCGCAGCTCGCGCAGCACCGCGAGCAACTCGGTCACCTCGTGCGGCGTCAGCACGGCCGTCGGCTCGTCGAGGATCAGCACCTTGGCGTTGCGGTAGAGCGCCTTCAGGATCTCGGCGCGCTGCTGCGTCCCGACGCCGACGTCCGCGACCAGCGCGTGCGGATCGACCGCGAGGCCGTAGCGGCTCGAGATCTCGCGCACGCGCTTCTCCGCCGCGGCCATGTCGAGCATCCCCCGGCGCTGCGGCTCGTCGCCGAGGACGATGTTCTCGGCGATCGTCATCACCGGGATCAGCATGAAGTGCTGGTGCACCATGCCGATGCCGAGCCGGATCGCGTCGGCCGAACTGCGCATGTGCACCGGCCGGCCGCCGATCAGGATCTCCCCCTCGTCGGGGCGCAGCAGGCCGTACAGCTGATTCATCAGCGTGCTCTTGCCCGCGCCGTTCTCGCCGAGCAGCGCGTGGATCTCGCCACGCCTCAGATCGAGATCGATGTGGTCGTTCGCGACGAGCGCGCCGAAGCGCTTGGTGATGCCGCGAAGCTCGAGCGCCAGATCGGCGCTCGAGCTCGCGACACCGGGAGTTGCGGCCGGGTCGGCCACGTCTCCTTGCTACTTGACCGTGTTCGGGATCTTGATTCCGCCGGCCTTGATCTTCGCGATGATCGCGTTGACCTTGGTCTTGACCGGGGACGGAACGCTCTTCGCGTAGCCGCTGATGCCGGCCGCGAAGTTCTTGATGCCGAAGGTCGTCGTCTGACCACCGAGGAACGTGCCCTGCGTGAGCTTCTGGATCGTCGCGTAGACGGCGAAGTCGACCTTCTTGACGGCCGAGGTCAGCATGTACGGGCCGAGGTAGTTCTGATCGGCGTCGACGCCGACGCCCCAGACGCCCTTGGAGTTCGCCGCGTTGAGCGCGCCGAGGCCGCAGCCGCCGGCGACGGCGAAGACGACGTCGGAGCCCTGCGCGAGCTGGCTCTGGGCGAGCGACTTGCACTTCGCCGCGTCCGTGAACGAGCTCGAGTAGCCATTGAGCGTCTTGACGCCCGGATCGGCTGCCTTCGCGCCCGCCTGGAAGCCCGCGATGTAGTGGTCGACCGGCGGGATCTTGAGTCCGCCGACCGTCGAGACGACGTTCTTGCCGTTGTTCCGGGAGGTCTTGACCTTCTGCATCAGGCCCGCGAGGTAGCCCGCGACGTAGCCCGACTCCTCCTCGTGGAAGGTGAGGCCCTCGACGTTCTTGCCGTCGGCTCCCGCCGGGTCGACGTCGATGATCGCGAACTTCGTGGTCGGGAACTGCGCCGACACGGCCTTGACCGCATCCGCCATCAGGAACCCGACGGCGATCACGAGGTCGTAGTGCTGCGCCGCGAGCGTCGAGAGGTTCGGGATGTAGTCCGAGCCGGACTTCGACTGGAGCACCTTGACCTGGATGCCGAACTTCTTCTGCGCCTGGGTCACGCCGAGGAACGCGAGGTGGTTGAACGACTTGTCGTTCAACCCGCCGATGTCGGTCACGAGACCGATCTTGAGCTTCGAGGTGGCGCTGTGAGACGTCGGCTTTGCACCTGCGACCGATGTCGCGGTGAGAGCCACGATGGCGACCAGCACGGCGGCCGCTGCAATACGCATGCGTTTCAGGGGAACCCTCCTTGGGTTCGGCCCGGCGGGGGGAACCGCCGGACAGGTTGGAGGAGCAGAGGCTCCTCGCGTCTAGTGAGACATTGAGACGAGTGAACGGGACGCAACGATAGCCAAGTGGCGACCCGCGCACAGGACTGCCGTCCGGAGTTCGCTCCCAGCGTGAAAAACCGGCGGTGGCGCTTGTCGATGGCGCATCCGACGGGGTCACACCCGCGCGTGCGGGCAGCCCCGTCGATGCAGCCGGCCGTGGTGGCCGGCGCTAGCCGTTGACCGAGAACGAGCTGTTCTCGTTGATCTCGCGCAGGCGCGAGTAGAAGCCCATGTCGAGCTCGACGCCGATGTAGCGGGCTGTGACCTTGACCGGGTCGGAGTCGTGGTCGTGGCCCTTCTCGACGGCGTCGATCAGCTCGGCCATGCAGTGGCCGACGACGGGGCCGTTCTTGAACTGGTTGCCGCTCGTGCCGACGGCCATGTAGAAGCCGCCGAGGTCGCTCTTGTCGTAGATCGGAATCCAGTCGTCGGAGCAGTCGTAGAGGTCGACGACGCCCTTCATCTCCTCGGGGATCGGGAGGCTCGGGATGCGGCGGGCGCAGCGGTAGACCTGCGCCTCCCACTGCTCGCGCGTGACCTGGCGGTTGAAGTCGTCCGGGTTCTCGACCCACACCTGCGGGTCGCAGTCCGGATCCTCGGAGCCGATCAGGATGTGGTTGCCGGTCTCGGGGCGGAAGTAGATGGCGTTGTCGCCGTCGGAGACGTGGTGGCCGTCCTTCTCGTAGTCGAAGCCGGGCGGCGACGGCACGTGGTGCACCTCGTGGCGCAGCGCCTTCGTCGTGATCTTCATGCCGTCCTCGACGCCCGCCATGCGGTTGATCACGAAGGAGTGGGGGCCCGCGACGTTGACGACGATCCCGGCGTCGATCTCGCTGCCGTCGTCGAGCGTGACACCGAGCACCCTGCCGCCGGCCTGGCGGATCGCGGTCACCTTGCGGCGGTAGAGGAACTCGCCGCCCTTGGCCTCCGCGGCGCGCTGCAGGTTGTGCGACGAGAGCGCGGGGTCGTTGACGTAGCCGGAGTCGGGCGTGTAGACCGCGCCCGGGAGCTTCTTGCTGCGGGGAGCCGCGAAGTCGTCGTCCGAGGGACGCGACGGCGGCCAGAACTCGTGCACGTCGAAGATCGGCACCTTCTGCTCGAGCGTCGCCGTGTCCCAGACCTCGTACGGCACGCCGAGGCGGTCGTAGTGGGGCAGCACCTTGTCGTGGTGGCCCGTCGCGCTCTCGAGCAGCACGGTTCCCGCCATCATGTACTGCGCGAGGCCGGACTCGTCGGGCGCCTCCAGGTACTCGGCCCAGTTCTTCCAGTACGAGAAGCCCTCGTACGCCATCGCCACGCCGTCGAACGACGAGTAGTGCGCCCGGACGATCGCGCACGAGTTCGAGGTCGGGCCGTAGCCGGCCGACGGCAACGCGTCGATGTTGAGCGTCCGGTAGCCGCGCTTGCACAGCTCGAACGCCGTCGCGGTGCCGATGACGCCGGCCCCGATGATGATCGCGTCGATCTTCTGGCCCATCTCAATCGCTCCGTTCTCTCGCGTTCTCGCTCTCGAGGAACGCCGCCTGGAAGCGGCGCACGTGTGCCTGCATGCGGTCGTGGGCCTCGGCCCCGTCGCCACGGACGATCGCGTCCACGACCGCCTCGTGCTCGGCCACGGAAGCGCGCAGGGCGCTCACGCGGTCGAGCGTGACGCTCCACAGCCGCCGCACGTGGCCGTAGAGCCAGTCGAGCTGGGCCGCGAGCAACGTGTTGCCGGCGGCCTCGGCGATCGCGGCGTGCAGCTCGCGATCGAGCTCGATCAGCGCCTGCTGGTCGCCCTCGGCGAGGGCGCCGCGCGTGCGCTCGATGAGGGCGCTCAGCGACGCGCGCTGCCCCGCGTCCGCGCGCTCGCCCGCGAGCCGCGCCGAGAGGCCCTCGAGCTCGACCCGCAGCTCGAAGATCTCCGTCAGATCGGCGACGTCGAGCTCGGCGACGAGCGTGCCGCGGCGCGGCAGGATGACCACGAGGTTCTCCCACGCGAGGCGGCGCAGCGCGCTGCGCACGGGCGCGAGCCCGACGCCCAGCTCGGCGGCCAGGGCGGTCTCGTTGACGGCCGAGCCGGGCGGGAGCGCAAGCGACGTGATGCGCTGGCGGATGCCTGCGTAGGCGATGTCGCCGAGCGACTCGGGCGCGGTGCGGCGCCGTTCGCGCGCCGCGCGCGCCGAGGTGGGGCGCGGTGCGCGCGAACCGCCCACGGGAGCTTGCGACTGAAATTTCACAGGCACTCGCAGTATGCGCGCCCCCGGGCAGAGGGTCAAGGCAGCCGGCGGGAGGCCGTCCCAGGCGTGCTTTCATGCCGGGATGTCCAGCGTCGCGCCGAAGCCCCGGATCCACTACGCGTGGGTCGTCGCGGCGGTCACGTTCCTCGTCCTGGTCATGGCCGCGGGCTTCCGCTCGGTGCCGGGCGTGCTGTTCATCCCGCTCGGCAAGGACTTCGGGTGGTCGCACGCGCTGATCGGCGGCGCCGTGTCGGTGAATCTCATCGTCTACGGCCTCGGGGCGCCGTTCGCGGCGGCGATCGTCGAGCGCTTCGGTGTGCGCAAGGTGACGACCTTCGCGCTCTGCCAGGTCGCCGTCGGTGCCGGGCTCTCGGTCTTCATGAACCAGCCCTGGGAGCTCTACCTGCTGTGGGGCGTCGTGATCGGCTCGGCCACGGGCGCGCTCGCCGTGCCGCTCGCCGCGATCATCTCCAACACCTGGTTCTCGACCCGCCGCGGTCTCGTCAGCGGCCTCCTGACGGCGTCGAACGCGAGCGGCCAGCTGATCTTCCTGCCGCTGCTCGCATGGATTGCGACCACGTACTCGTGGCAGTGGGTCGCCGGCGCGGTCGTGATCGCGGCCGTGACCATCGTCATCCCGCTCGCGCTGCTGTTCCTGCGCCACACGCCCGCCGAGCTCGGGATCCTGCCCTACGGGGCGACCGAGCCGCCGCCGCCTGCCACGCCGCGCCCGAACCCCTTCAAGTACGCCGTCTCGACGCTGCGCGAGTTCGCCCCGCGGCGCGATTTCCAGCTGATCGTCTTCGCCTTCTTCGTCTGCGGCGCGACCACGAACGGCCTCATCGGCACCCACCTCATCGCGGCCTGCGCCGATCACGGCTACAGCGAGGTCGAGGGAGCGGGCCTGCTCGCGGCGATCGGCGTGTTCGACATCATCGGCACCATCACATCGGGGTGGCTGACCGACCGTCACGATCCCCGCTGGCTGCTGTTCTGGTACTACGGCCTGCGCGGCATCTCGCTGCTCGGCCTCAACGCGGCGCTCAACTCGGCCGGGATCGGGCTCGCGGCTTTCGTGATCTTCGACGGCCTCGACTGGGTGGCGACGGTGCCCCCGACGATCGCGCTCTGCCGCAAGATCGCCGGCCCCGAGCGCGTCGGCGTCGTGTTCGCGTGGGTCTTCTGCTCGCATCAGCTCGGTGCGGCGTTCGCGGCCTGGGGCGCCGGCTTCACGCGCTCGTGGCTCGGCACGTACGAGCCGGCGTTCCTGATCTCCGGCGCCATGGGCATCGCCGCGGCTGCGGTGAGCCTCGTGATCGGGCGGCGCATCGTGCGGCCGCTCTTCGCCTGAGGCCCCGAGCCTGGCACGGCGCGCGTCGCGGGCGTATGCTCGAAGCACCGAGACGAAGGGGCAGGCATGCCGGTGTGCGGTTCGTGCGCGGGCGAGGTCGATGCGGCATTCCGCTA
>CAZYYP010000090.1:0-5504 GCA_964651695.1 uncultured Gaiellales bacterium
ATGGTAAGGAGGGGGTCAACGGTTCGAGTCCGTTAGAGGGCTTCGCTCGCAACGTGCTGATGGCAGGCCGCCTTCGAGCGTGACCGCCGTCTGCGCGCACCGGTGCGGCGGTTCAGCTTCGAGGGCCTTGTGCCGATGCTCTTGCGTATGCGCATCAACCGTGGTGGCCCCGATCGGCTGTCCCCACACCGGGTTGGCAGCCCAGCCGGCACGCTCGCCGGCACGTGCGCGGGGTCCGTAGCGCGTACGTGGTGCGGTCCGCAGCTCTGGTCGCGCTCGTGGGTCGTCGCCGCGGCGCTGCCTGCGCGCGATACGAGGCGTCGGAATCTCCGGTCGTCCGCTTGGCGGTTCCATGGCTGACACCGGCGGTACGCGTGAGCAGGGCTTGAGCGAGCGCTATTTTCGCGCGATCGTCGACCGGTCGTTCGAGCTGTTGATGGTCGCCGACGGCGACCACGCGATCCGCTGGGCGAACGCGGCCTTCGAGCGGGTGCTCGGATACCCGCCCGAATCGCTCGTGGGCAAGGACATCTTGCCGCTCTTCCACCCCGACGACCTTCCCGCGCTGGCCGAGACGATCGGGCGGCTGAGCATCGTGCCGGGCGCGGCGGGGACAGTCGATGCCCGGATGCGGGCTGCGGACGGGTCGTGGCACTTGATGGAAACCGCGGGGACGAATCTGCTCGAGGACCCGGCGATCCGCGGCTTCGTCGTCTCCATGCGCGACGTGACCGAGCGGCGACAGATCGAGACGCTGCTCCGGGAGTCCGAGACCCGGTACGGCGAGCTGTTCGACGGTGCGCGGGATGCGGTCTACATGGCCGACCTCGACGGGCGTCTGCGCTCGGTCAACCCGGCCGCGGAACGGCTCACCGGCTACAGCCGGAGCGAGTTGCTGGCGATGAGTTTCATGCAGCTGATCGCGCCCGAGGACGCCGAGCGCGTGGCTGGAGTCCTGGCTCAGAGGATCCGGGGCGATTCCGGCGAGCCAACGGAACTGCGACTGGTCAGGAAGGACGGCAGCAGCGTCTTCGTCGAGGTGACCGGACGTGTCGTCGTGCCGGACGACGCCCCCGGCCGCGTGGAGGGCATCGTCAGGGACATGACCGAGCGCCACCTCCTGGAGGAGCAACTCCGCCACCAGGCCCTGCACGACGGACTCACCGGGCTGGCCAACCGGACGTTGATGCGGGATCGCCTTGATCAGGCGCTGGGGCGGCGCGCGCGCGACAAATCGCAGGTCGCGGTGTTGCTGCTCGACGTCGACGATTTCAAAGCCGTCAACGACAGTCTGGGTCACGTGGCTGGTGATGCCATCCTCGTCGAGCTCGCCGCGCGGCTGCGCTCCGTCGTGCGGGCGGGCGAAACGGTGGCCCGTCTCGGCGGAGACGAGTTCGCCGTCGTAGTCGAAGGCGTTCGCGACAGGCGCGAGGTCGTCGCTCTCGCCGGGCGCATCCAATCCGTTTTCGCCGAGCGGTTCGCGGTCGGCGAGACGAAACTGAAGATGACGGGAAGCCTCGGGGTCGCCGTGACAGGCGAGAGCGTCACGTCCAGCGATCTGTTGCGCGACGCCGACACCGCGATGTATCGCGCCAAAGCGACCGCCAAAGGAGGCTTTGAGTTCTTCGACGCTGCGCTGAGGGCCGAGTTGTTGCGCCATCTGGCGCTCGACAAGGCGCTCGGAGACGCATTGCGGAACAACGGACTCGAAGTTCACTACCAGCCGATCGTCTCGCTCACCAAAGGCACGGTCCTGGCGTTCGAGGCGCTGGCCCGCTGGTTCCATCCGACGCTCGGCCGAGTCCTCCCCGACGAGTTCATCCCTGCCGCGGAGAAGAGCGGACTGATCGTAGAGCTCGGCCGCTACGTCATCGCCGAGGCCGCCCGGCAAGCCGCGCAATGGCGTCGAGAGCAACCCGGAGCGTTGCCGCTCGGCGTCTTCGTCAACGTCTCTGCGGGCGATCTCGCCGACCCGAGCTTCGTCCGCTTCGTGGCCGAGACGCTCCACGAGCACGACCTGGTCGCTGCGGACATCTCCTTCGAGCTGACCGAGCGGGTCTTCATCGACGAGCGCGACGAGGTTCTCGGTCAGAACCTCGCCGACCTGACGGCGAGGGGCAGTCGGATCGTGCTCGACGACTTCGGCACCGGCTACTCCGCCCTCGCCTCGCTCAAGCGCTTCCCGCTCGCCGCCGTCAAGATCGACCGCCTCTTCATCAGCGCGATCCAGCACGCCGACGACGAAGCACCCATCACGCGAGCCGTCATCGGCCTCGGCAAGACCCTCGGCCTGGCGGTCATCGCCGAAGGCGTCGAGACCCAGATCCAGCTCGACTTCCTCCGTCACCTCGACTGCGACGCCGCACAGGGCTTTCTCCTCGGCCGACCAGTATGCGCGAGTGAAGCATCGAGTCTCCTCTCCCTGAATCTGGTGCCCTCCGAGCCCGATTGGAACGCCCGCCAAGCCGGCGGATCGGCAGCGCAGAGGCATGGGGCCGCTCAGCCGATCGCGCGTCGCGTTGCCTGACCCTCCGCAGGCGCCGATTCCGAGCTCGGAATCGGCTGCTCAGCCGGCGACGGCCCAGTGCGGAGCGCGATTCTCGGCGACACGCCTGGTGTAGCCTCCGAGCGGGCCGGCAGCGTCCAGGAGAGCGGCGGGGGGAGACTCATGTGGTGCATCCGGGCGATGCGCGTGTGCGTGGTACTGGCGATCGCCGGCCTCGGTGTGGTTGCCAGCGCGCGTGCGGCGACGACCCCGCCGCCGTTGATCGTGCCCGCAGTCGCCGTGAGCGAAAGCGGGGCTGCGGTGGCCTGGACGGCGGGCGGAGTCGTGCAGACCGCGAGCATGAAGCCCGATGGCACGTTCGGACGCGGCGAGGGGGTCGGCAGGGCATTCGACGGGCGGCCACCGCAGCTCGTGCTCGGGCCGGGCGGCGACGAGCTGCTGCTGTGGCAGTCCGGCAACGCGCTGCGCTCGGCGTTCCGCGCGGCCGGCCAGGCGGGCTGGACCTTCGAGACCGTGGCCTCGGGCGTGAACGTGAACGAGGCGCCGTGCCTCGTCATGGACGCCACTGGTCGCGCGATCGCCTCCTGGGTGGGTCTCGACGCGACAGGCGATCGCAGCGCACTGCTCGTGAGCACGCGCTCCGCCGCCGGGTGGAGTGCGCCCGCCGCGCTCGCGACCACCGTCTTCGAGGCGTCGATGGCATCCGACACCGCCGGTGACGTCGCAGTCGCGTACCTGACGCCGGGGTCGACGCCGGGGTTGACTGCCGGCAGCGAGGCGGTCTGGGCGGCGACGCTTCCGTCCGGAGCGACGACCTGGACGGCCCCAGAGCAGATCTCGGGATCCGATTCGGTGCGCGGCTACCTTCGCGTCGTTGGCGGCGGTGCGCGCACCTTCGTTGCAGCCTGGGGCAGTTGGATCTCGTTGCAGAACGACCAGCCACTCGCGCGTGCCGCGCGCCTGCGCATCCCGGGAACGTGGAGTGCGCCAGGCGATGTGCTCCCGCAGATCCCCAATCCCGCCCCGACTCCCATCCCCGTCGGTCCCTTTGCCGGCGAGTGGACGATCGGCGTCGACGGCCTCGGCGATGCCCTCGCGGTCTTGCCGTTCCCGACGCCCACCATGGGCGAGGGGCTTGGCGTGACGCATCTGGCAGCGGGGGAGGACGCGTGGGCTCCGCCTGCCGTGCTCGCCTTTCCGGACAGGAAGTACGGCGTGGATCTCGTGCCGGCCATCGGGTTCGGCGACGATGGCACGGCGACGCTCGCCTTCGTCCAAATCGACGTGAGCATGTCGCGCGTGCGGGTCGTCACGGCTCCCGATCCGCTCGGCGTCTGGCCAGGTCTCGCCCCGAGCATCGACACGATCGCGGGCCCGGATGCGGGTCTCAACCCGCCGGCCATGGCGCTCGGCAGCCGCACAGGCGTGATCGCGGTGCAGCTTGCGCGCGGCGACGTGATCGTGTTTGCGCGCACTGCGCCCGGCGCTCGTTGGACACCGCCGCAGACGCTCCGGTCGACCGGAGCTACGACGGGCTACCTCCTCAGCGCCCACGTCAAGAAGGGCATCGTGCGCGTCATGGTCAACTGCGGCATCCCGCCGTGCACGGGAGACGTCGTGCTGGAAGCGGCGTTGCGCACGGGGAGGCGCCGGCTCGGCCGGGTCGCCTTCGACCTCCGCGCGTCCGGAACGATCTCTCGCGCGATCGTGCTGCCCACGTGGACCCGACTCCGCTTCCGCCACGGACGCCATCTCCTCACGCACCTCGCGTTCGACGTGCGAGAGGGCGACGGTGCGAGCGAGCAGATCCAGCGCACGATCCGGCTGCACGGCTAGGCGGGATCAGCGCAAACGGCGTCGAACTGGGCCGGCGTCAGCCCATCTCGAGCTCAACTGCCAGGCCCTGTGCTCCCATGCTGCGCAGGTGTCGCGCGTGGGAGCTGATGGCGTCCCAGAGCGAGGCCTGAACCGTGTAGCGCACGCCGTACTTGTCGGCCGTCCTGCGGACGATGCGCGCGATCTGCGGGTAGTGCGTATGCGGGACGCGTGGGAAGAGGTGATGCTCGATCTGGTAGTTGAGTCCACCGAGGAACCACGTCAGGACGGGATTGCGGGGGCAGAAGTCGACCGTGGACTCGACCTGATGGACCGCCCAGATCTGCGGATGTGCGCGAAGATCTTCGGGTGACGGGCTCGCGGCCTCCTCGACGCAATGCGCGAGCTGGAACACGATCACCATGGCGAGGCTGAGCGCGAGCGACACGCCCAGGAACGAGAGGAGCACGATCCACCAGGGGTAGAACAGCAGCGGAATCAGGAGCGTCCAGCTGACGAAGATCAGCTTGCCGGCGATGAACGCGGCGAGATCCCAGCCGCGCGGTGGGTGAAGCGCAGTGCTTCCGATGGTGCCGCGACGGAAGGCGGCGAGGTCGCCGATCGTCTGGAGGCGCAGCCCCATGAGGCTGTAGAGCGGCCAGATGTAGACGTGCTGAAAGCGATACCACGGCCGCGCCGGCTGGGCCGGCACCAGCCGGGCGACCGGCATCTGCGTGATGTCCGAGTCGTGACCGTCGATGTTCGTATAGGTGTGGTGCGCGACGTTGTGCCTGACGCGCCAGGCGTAACTCGAGACTCCGAGCAGCGCGTCGGCCGTCCAGCCCAGCAGGTGGTTGTAGCGCGTCGCACGGAAGGAGGCGCCGTGGTTCGCATCGTGCTGAACGCAGAAGCCGGTGAGGATCGCGCCCACGACCAGCCCGGCGAACGACAGCACCGTCAGCACGAGGCTGGACGGGCCGAACAGGAGCAGCCACCACGAGAGGGCGGTCAAGCCGATCGCCACCCCGGCCTTCGCGTACAGCCTGACGTACCCGGCGCGCCGGGTCGATCCACGTGCCAGGTACGCCTCGACCTCCCGGCGGGTCTCCCGTATGAAGTCCCCGCCGCTCTCGAACGAGATTCTCTCTCGATCCCCCACCGAATCCGGCCTCCTCGCGGTTTG
>CAZYYP010000090.1:5604-12273 GCA_964651695.1 uncultured Gaiellales bacterium
GTGATCGACGCCAGACTCCCGGAATGTCGCCATGCCGCGGTGGAGGGCACCTGCGGCTTCGATGATCGGAAGGGCGAGGAGGCCCCCGGACGCCTCGCCGAGGCGGAGCCGGAGATCGAGCAGCGGCTCGAGTCCGAGCTCGCCGAGCACGAGGTCGTGTCCCGGTTCGGCGGCGCGGTGGCTCGCGATCAGCGCTTCGCCGACGGCGGGCTCGAGTCGTACGGCGAGCAGCGCGGCGGTGGTGACCGCATAGCCGTCGATGATGACCGGGAGGCGCCGCCGTGCGCCTTCGGTTGCAGCGCCGACGAGGGCTGCGAGTTCCAGGCCGCCGAAGGCGGTGAGAGCGGCATCGGCAGCGAGATTGGAACCGTGAAGCGCGAGCGCGGCTCTGACGACGCCGCGCTTGCGCCCGAGCCCGGCCGCGTCGACACCGGTGCCACGGCCGACGGTGCGATCTGCGGGCTGACCGGTGAGGGCCGAGACGAGCGCCGCCGTGGTCGCAGTGTTGCCGATGCCGATCTCGCCGAGAACGAGGCAATCGACGCCACGATCGGCGAGTTCGCCTGCGAGGCGCGCCCCCGTCGCGATTGCGAGCGCGAGTTGGTCACGGCTGAGCGCCGGAGCCCGCGTCATGTCCGCGGTTCCTTCTGCGATCTTCTCGGCGCGAACGGATTCGGGAGTGGGACCGAGCAGCCCGACATCTGCCACCACCAGCTCGTGGCCACCGTGCCGGGCAAGCACGCCTACCGCCGTCTCGCCGCGTGCCGCCGCGGCTGCAACCTGGGATGAGACCGCCGCGCCGAACAGGCTCGTGCCGAGGTGCACATGTCCATGGTCAGCCGCGCACACGAGCGTGCCGGCACGGATCCGCGCCGGCGGCGGTGCACCCGTGATCGCAGCCCAGCGCTCGATCAGGCTTTCGAGGGCACCGAGGCTCCCCGCGGGCTTGACGAGCTGGTCGAGGCGATCGCGTGCGTCGATCGCGGCGCCGCGATCGACGCTCGCCGTACGCGTCCGCGTTTCGAGGGGCGCTCCCGGGGAGTGCCAGCGCTCGCGCATGACGACGGAATCGAGCGGGAGGCGTTCAGCCCAGCCGGCAGATTCGAGGCCGGGCCGCAGCGGACGCTCGTCGGGCCAGCCGACGCACAGGTACGCGATCGGATCGACCCGTGCCGGGATCCCGAGGAGCGCTCGAAGGTCATCGGGGCGGTAGAAGCTCACCCACCCGACACCGAGTCCTTCCGCGCGCGCCGCGAGCCACAGGTTCTCGACGGCGCAGGCGGTGCTGTAGACGTCGGTCTCGGGAATCGTGCCGCGGCCGAGGACCTCGACGCCCTCGGCGCCGTGGTCGCAGCAGATGCAGATGCCGAGCGGCGCCTCGACGATCCCTTCGATCTTCTGGTCGAGGAAGTGGCGGGCGCGCTCGTCGAAGCGGGCGGCCTGTCGCAAGCGCTCGCGCTGGGCGAGGTGACGTACCTCGATCCGCGTTTCCAGTGCTTCGATGACGATGATCCGCCACGGCTGCATGAGGCCGACGGACGGTGCGCGATGTGCGGCCTCGAAAAGGCGCTGCAGGATCGGCTCGGGAACGGGATCGGGGCGGAAGCGCCGGATGTCGCGCCGCTCGGCGATGACACGGTGCACCGCTTCGGCATCCGCGGGGGCGAAGCGCCAACCGCGCGGATCGGCGGCGCGCTCTCTGGCGCGCGACGGGTCGAACCCCGCGGGCGTTGCGGGTCGCGGCTGACCGTCAGGGCCTGGCACGCGGACACCCTACCTGGGCTGGATGAGTATTCACGCCGGGATTCCCACCGTGCACGATGTCCCGAGTCTGCTCTCGTCGATGAGTCTCGCTCCGCCGGGCAGTCTCATCGTCGGCGGGGCTCGACTCGAGCCGGAATTCCCAGTGACAGGACGCAGAGATGAGAACGCTGATCGTGAGCACCTTCCTGACCCTCGACGGGGTCATGCAGGCCCCGGGCGGCCCCGGAGAGGACGACAGCGGCGGGTTCGCGCACGGTGGCTGGTCGGTGAACTACTGGGACGAGCGGATGGGTCAGGTCATGGGCGAGGCGATGGGCGTGCCGTTCGACCTCGTGCTCGGACGCAAGACCTACGACATCTTCGCCGCGCACTGGCCGCACGCCTCCGACGACGACGGCGCCAAGCCGCTGAACGACGCCGTCAAGTACGTCGCGTCGCGCAGTCGCCCCACGCTCGAGTGGAGCAACTCGGTGCTGATCGAGGGCGACGCCGCCGAAGGCGTCGCGGAGCTCAAGCGGGGAGATGGGCCGGAGCTTCAGGTGCACGGCAGCTCGGACCTGATCCAGACGCTCGTGCGGCACGGCCTCGTCGACCAGTACCGCCTGTGGGTCTTCCCGCTGGTCCTCGGGTCGGGCAAGCGCCTGTTTGGCGAAGGCGCGATCCCCGCCGGGCTGAAGCTCGTCGACAGCACGATCTCCAGCACGGGAGTCGTGATCGGGACCTACGAGCCGGCGGGCGAGATCGTCACGGGATCGTTCGCGCTGGAATGACGCCCGCCCGGGGACGGATCATCGCCGGCACGTTCGGCGCTTGGGGTGGGGAGCGAGGGCGTTTGGCGTGCCGATGTGGATCGACTGGGTCGCGACGAGACGGCCGTGGGCGTCATAGGCGCGGAGCTGTGTCGGCCAGATCAGGCGACGGAGCCGCCCGTGGTCGACGACGTAGAGCAGCACGCCGCTGCGGTCGAGCGGCACGCTCGCGGTCGAGCAGTCCGTGAAGCGCAGGGTGAGCTTGCGGATGCTCGGCGCGGCGAAGCCCTCGATCCAGACCTGGCCCCAGTGGTAATAGTCCGAGCTGAGCTGCCGCCCGCCGAACGTGGCAGACAGCGGGTGGGCCGCGAGCATCTGGCGGAGCGGGTAGCAGCTGAGGCCCTGTCCGCCGGAAAAGCGGACGCCGGCGCAGGTCAGCCCGTCGGCGTTGCGGTAGGTGATGAACGACCACCTGACCCCGTCGACGATCTGCTGGTGGTGGGCGAGGATCGCCGAGGTGCGATCCGGAGCGAATCGGGGCGACCGAGGGACATTGCCGGGCCGTTTCTCGGCGTCCTGGTCGAAGGTGCGACCGATGTTCCGGATGACGGCCGCCTCGTGCGGATCGAGCTTGCGGATAGCGTCGATCGGCCCGAAGCCGAAGGCCGAGCCGGCGAGGACCCCGAGCGCCGCGACGGCGGCAGCGATCGGCAGCGATCGGCGTGGACGGCGGGTCGTGCGGGCTCCGCGGGTTCCAAACCCGTGCGCGAGGGCCTGTCGTAGCCTCGCGTGGCTCGCGGGCTCGAGCACTGGGAGCTCGAGGTAGCCCCGGCGCAGATCGCGCTCGATGTCGCTCGCGTCATCGCCCATACAGCGTCGCCTCCGTTTGCGTCCGTAGGTCTTCCAGCGCTCGCGCCAGGCGGGAGTGCACCGTTCCAACGGGCGTGCCGAGAATCTCGGCGATCTGCGCGGGCGGGTAGCCGAGGCCGTAGCGCATGACCACCGCGACCCGTCGCTCGGGATCGAGCACGCCCACCAGGCCGAGGAACTCGGAGACGTCCTCATCGGGTGGGGCGCACTGCGCCGTGGTCACCCCAGAGACGTAGCGTCCCTCGCGACGCAGCACATCGAGCGCACGGTTCATCACGATCCGATGCAACCAGGGCCCGAAGGCGCGTCGATCGTCGTACTGCGTCAACTTCCCGAGTACGCGCTCGAACGCATCTTGGACGATCTCGTCGGCGAGGGCGCGGCGGCCGCACACCGCATACGCCGCGCGCCATGCCGCGGGCGCATGGCGATCGAACAGTTCGCCGAGTGCATCGGAGGAACCCCTGCGCGCTCGGGCGACCAGCACCGGATCGTCGTCAGCTCTCACCGGAAGACAGTACGCAGGTGCCGCCGCTCTGCGTCCCCGTGAAATGCAGTTCCGCCACGGCTCCGGGGGCACCCGCGGTTACCGCGCGTCGGGTGGCCCGAGCGGGATTCGCAGCTCGTGCGCGACCGCGTGCGCCAGGGCATCGAGATCGCCGTGCGTCTGAAAGCGGAGGTGCTCCGTCTCTCCGCCCGGCCACGTGAGGTCGACGACGCAGGGGTCGTCGCCGGTGCTCGACACGACGGTGCGCAGGGTGATGCCGAGCACGCCGCTACGGGCGGCCTGTCGCCGGAGCTCCTGCCAGATCGGCGTGTCGGGCGCGTCGCTCATGCGGAGAGCGGCGGTGGCGAGGGTGGATCTGTACACGAGCGGTAGCGACGGGGCAGGCGGTTCTCGTCCCGCAGCCGGGCCTCGAGTGCGCGCAGGTCTGCGAGCGCGATCCGCACCGGCGAATCCGGCGTGTCGAGGAGCTCGTAACGCGTCACGAGATCGTGCAGTCGTGTCGCCGGGTCGATCTCGAACTCGAGCGTCCGGACCGCGCTCGTGATGCGCGACGCGAAGACGCGCGCCTTGATGTGCTCGTCGACGCGGCAGGGCTCGAGGTGGTGCCCGGCCGGCGTGTCGATGTACAGGAACAGATGCCGGGCGCTCGCCCGCTCGGCAACCGCCGTGGCCTGGGACCGACCCACGAGGGTGGACGCCGCGATTGCGCGCGCAGTTTCGACCCCGGCGGTCGTCTGCTCGCAGAGGGCGAAGGTGCCCGAGGGCGTGACGACGCGGTCGTGATGGAGAAGCACGGCGCCGTAGATGCCGACCACGGCGTCGCTTGTGATCCGGGATGCCGCCTCGCGCAGGGCCCGGGCCGACCAGTCGCGGCCGCGCAGCGCTGCCTCGAGCCGGCGGGTCGCCGCCTGGAGCTCGCCTCTCGCCATCCTGCCCGTCCCGGAACGACGTCCGAACACCCGCACTCCTGCCTCTGGCGCCGACGAGGAAGTCCCTACCCCTTATTGCCTGAAGTGCCCCGTTCGTTACATACGCCGCCGCCGGCGCGCACGATCACACCCGTTCGGCGCGGTCACACGCAAGAGAGATGCGCAACCCGGCTCGAGCGTGACGCGCGACGCCGGGCCGGGGCCTCATTGCGCTCTCATTTCGCCCCGCTTCACTCCAGCGGAGCGGCGGCGCCGCAGCCGCTTGCCCCCATGAAGGAGAAGGCCGACCGAATGCGCAGAGTGCTGCTCGCCGTCGTCACCGCCCCTGCCGTCGCCGGAGACGCGGCGGCGATCGCGACCGCACCGTCCTGCTCCGTCCCCGGCCACGAGGACGCGGGCATGCACGGGACGCTCATCGTCATCTAGCGTGCACCTGGTGATGTCGCGAGCCGCGCGCGGTTGTGCCCTCGTCCTGACGGGTCTGGCGTTCGCCTGCTCGGTCGCCGCGACGGCGCAGGCGGCATCCTCGGACCGCGCGATCAAGGCGTGCCTCCTCGCGCGCCGCACCCCTGCGCCACAACTCGTGGTCTACGGGTCGTCGCGTGCGGCGAAGGTCGAGCCGGCGTATCTCGGGTCACTGCTCCACGAGACCGCGTTCAACGCGAGCGTGTCATCGGGAACCCCGGAGGATGTCTGGGCCTTCTCGCATCTCGCGCACGACCAGGCCGGCACGGCGCCGGTGCGGGCGCTGTGGCTCCTGGATCTCGAGTCACTGCGCCCGCACCCATTCGACGCGAGCCTGCTGCAGGTGCCCGTGCTCGCGCGCTCCTTCTCGACGACGGGCAGCGCCATCGGGCCCGCTCCGGAGACGGCGCACGGCCGGGCTCCCACGACGTGCTCGTTCACGACGAGCCCATCCACGCGCTACGCGGCCGACGGCTTCCGCGCGCGTGACTTCCACGATGTCGCGGCCGCGCACGGCACGACGCTCGCACAGGGATTGCAGCACGCGATCGCCGACTACCGGCGCATCTACCAGACCGGATACCCGCAGGTGGCGCCGGAGGAGGTCACCTGGGTCGAGCAGACGATTCGCGCGTTCGACGCGTGGGGCATCCGGCCGGTGATCGTGCTGACCCCCGTGCAGCCGGCCTTCCTGCGCGCGCTCGGCCCGGACGGATGGAACCGGCGTCACGCCGACGTCCTGCGGTTGCTGCGGGCGCTCGGTGGTCGCTTCACGCTCCTGGATGCGAGCAGCATCTCCGTGTTCGGGGGGCGCGCGACCGACTTCTACGACGGCGTGCACATGCGCGTCGCGAATACGCGGCGTCTCGCTGCGTGGATCGTGCAGCGTGCTCGAGGCGATCTCACGGGCCGATGACCGAGCCGGATTCCAGCGATCGCACGCCCGCCGCGGACGACCCGTCGCCGCCCGCCGGGCGGCCGGGTCCGGGCGGAACGCGTGGACAGCGACGCTTCGTCGCGGGTGTGCTGATCGGAGCGCTGGCGCTGCTCGGATGCGTCGGGGCGTTCAGCGCTGTCGTGGATCCCTACGGCTTCGTCGGCAGCGCGGTCTTCCCGACCGCCGTGCTCTCGGATCGGGCAACGAAGGCGTGCCTGGCGGAGCGACTCGCGGTGCCCCCGCAACTCGTCGTCTACGGCTCGTCGAGGGCGATGAAGATCGACCCGGCCTACGTCTCGCACCTGACCGGCCTGCCGAGCTTCAATGCCGCGGTCTCCTCGGCGACGCCGGCCGATGCCTGGGCCTTCGCGAACTTCCTGCACGATCGCTTTCCCGGCGCGGGCCGGCGCGTGCTCTGGCTGCTCGACGTCGAGAGCTTCCGCGCCC
>CAZYYP010000091.1:0-12241 GCA_964651695.1 uncultured Gaiellales bacterium
CGCGCCATTCCGGGGTCGCGTCGTACTGCTCGCTCACGCCCCCGAGTATGCGGGATGCGAGACCCCACGGGCTTCAGACCGCAGACCGGTGTTGAGGGTCCGACACGCCCGACCCCGCGCGTTGCAGCTAGCGGGTGTAGGCCGCCGGGACCCCGCCGTCGACGTTGAGGATGTTGCCCGTGCTCTTGCCCGAGCGGCGTTCCGAGGCGAAGTGCACGACGGCCGCGGCGACGTCCTCGGGCAGGATGTTCACGCCGAGCGTCGTGCGCCTGCGGTAGTGCTCCTCGAGCGCGTCCGGTGGGATGCCGTAGGCCGCGGCGCGCTCCTCGCGCCACGACGAGTCCCAGATGCCCGAGCCCTGCAGCACGGCGTCGGGGTTGACGGAGTTGACGCGGATGCCCGCGGCACCGCCCTCCTCGGCGAGGCACCGTGCGAGGTGCAGCTCGGCCGCCTTGGCGGAGGAGTACGCGGCGGCGTTGCGTCCGGCGACGAGCCCGTTCTTGGACGCGACGAAGATCACCGAGCCGCCGATGTCCTGGCGGCGCAGCAGGCGGAACGCCGCGCGCGCGACGAGGAAGTACCCGGTGCCGAGGATCGCGTGGCTGCGGTTCCAGGAGGCGAGCGTCGTCTCCTCGATCGTCGCGCTGGATGCGATGCCGGCGTTCGAGATCACGATGTCCAGCCCGCCGAAGCGCTCGGCAGTGGCGCCGAAGGCCTCCGCGACGGCCTCCTCGCTCGTGACGTCGCCCTGCACCGCCAGGCCGGCCGGCCCGAGATCGGCGATCGCCGCCTCGGCGCCGTTCCCGTCGAGGTCGAAGGCGACCACGGCCGCGCCCAGTGCGGCGAGCGCATTCACGATCGCCCGGCCGATGCCGCCGGCCGCGCCGGTGACCAGGGCAACGCGGCCCTGGAGCTCGCGCGGGGCCGGTGCGAGCGAGAGCTTGTAGAGCTCGAGCGGCCAGTACTCGACGGCGAAGCTCTCGGCGGCCGTCAGCGACACGAAGCGATCGACTGCATGCGCCCCCGCCATGACCTCCATCGCGCGGTGGTAGAGGTCGCGCGAGAGGCTCGCTGCGGCGAGCGTCGGGCCGGCGCCGACGAGCCCGAGGTGCTGCACCAGCACGACGCGCGCGTCGGGATCCATCGGCACGGTGCCGGGGCCGAACTCGGCGACGTAGGAGCGGTAGGCCGCGCGGTACTCCCGCGCGGCGTTGCGGATGCGGTCTGCGACCGCGTCGAGATCGTCCGTGGCCGGATCGAACGGCACCCACAACGGCACGCGCTTGGTGTGCACGAGGTGGTCGGGGCACGGCGCGCCGACCTCGACGAGCGCCGGAGCGGCGCTGGAGCAGACGAACTCGAGCGCCTTCGGCGACTCGTCGGCGCACAGCAGCTTCGGGCGCTCGGAGGAGAGGGCGCCGCGGATGACCGGCAGCAACTGCATCAGCGCCGCGTGCCGGGTGGGCTCGTCGAGTGCCGCCCCCGCGGGCCCGTCGAAGCGCCGGGCCCCCTTCGTCCGCTCGTTGACGAAGGCGATCGCCGTGTTGATCGCCTCGATCGTGCGGTGGTAGGCCTCCTCGGCGGAATCGCCCCAGACCACGAGCCCATGCTTCGCGAGCACGACGACCTTGAGTCCGGGGGTGCTCCGCGCAGCCTCGCCGACCTGCTTCGAGAGCGTGAAGCCCGGGCGGATGTAGGGGATCCAGACCGCCGTGTCGCCGAAGCACTCGCGCACGAGCTGCTCGCCGTTCGCGGAGCCGGCGAGGATGTTGATGCCGTCGGGGTGCGTGTGGTGCACGTGCGCCGCCGGCACGAACGCGTGCAGCAGCGTCTCGATCGAGGGGCGCGGCATGGCGGGGTCGAGCTGGCAGCGGACGAGGTGGGCGACCATGTCCTCGTCGCTCATCTCGTCGCGCTCGATCAGCGGGAGCACCTCGTCGAGCCGCAGGGCCGTGAAGCCGCCGCGACCCATCGTCGCGAGGTCGCTGCCCGAGCCCTTGACCCACATGACGGAGCGCTCGACGCCCGCGTGGTCGACCGCCGCGCCCTTGGCGGAGGTGTTGCCGCCGCCGAAGTTCGAGACGGCGCGGTCGGCGCCGAGCAGGTTCGATGCGCGCACGAGCTCGTCGAGCACCTCGCCGTCCGTACTCCCGTTGCCCGGCCAGAGATCGGCGGCGGAGGTGATCAGGTCGGCCGTGGTACTCATCGGGCGCCTCCGGCATCGGCGCGCTCGGCGGCAATGCGGTCGAAGCGCCCGGATGCGCGCAGCGCCGCGACGGGATCCTCCGCGGCGCCGAGCGCCTGGCGCGCGCTCGCGCACAGCGGCCGCACGTCGGTGTTGTAGGCGTCGAGCAGGATCCGGTGGCCGTCGAGCACGTCTCCCCGGGCGCCGGCGGAGCGCAGAGCTTCACGATCGACGATCAGCGCCCGCGCGTAGGCGTCCTGGATGTTGACGACGCTCATCACCATCGCCTCGACTTTCGCCTCGATGTTGTGGGACTGGTCGATCGTCAGGCGCGGCAGCGGCCGGCCGCTCCCGACGAGCTCGCAGAACACGAGGAAGAGCTCGAAGGGATTGACCGAGCCGACGATCAGGTCGTCGTCCGCATACTTGCGATTGTTGAAGTGGAAGCCGCCGAGCCGCTCCTCGGAGGCGAGGATCGAGACGATCTGCTCGACGTTCACGCCCTGGGCGTGATGGCCCATGTCGACGAGCACGCGGGCGCGCTCGCCGAGGCGCTGACACACGAGCAGCGCGGAGCCCCAGTCGGCGAGGTCGGTCGCATAGAACGCGGGCTCGAAGAGCTTGTACTCGACGAGGTACTCCTGCTCGGCGGGCAGCGCGGCGTACACGTGCGCGAGGGCCTCGACCATGCGCTCGCGCCGCTCCACCAGGTCGTCCTGGCCCGGATAGTTGATGCCGTCGGCGAGCCACAGCGACTGCGCAGTCGAGCCGAGCGCCGTCGCGATCTCGACGCACTCGAGCAGATGCTCCACGGCCTTGGCGCGGATCGCCGCGTCCGGATGGGTGACCGAGCCGAGGACGTAGTCGGGATCCTGGAAGAGGTTCGGGTTGACGGCGCCGACACCGAGGCCGGCGGCGTGGATGTGCCCGGCGAGCTCGGTCACGTCGGAGACGGAATCCCACGGGAAGTGCAGCGCGACCGCACCGGCCGTGCCCGTGAGGCGGTGCACCTCGGCCGCGTCGTCGACGCGCTCGAAGACCGAGCGCGGGCGGCCCGGCTGCGGGAACACCCCGAAGCGCGTGCCGGAGTCGCCGTATCCCCACGACGGCGTCTCGATCACCAGCGAGCGGAGCGCGGCCTCGACGGCGTCGCTGTCGATGCCGCGCCGGCCCAGTCGTTCCCTCAGCGCATCGTGCTCTGTCACGTCGTCGTCCCTTCGTGGGCACGCGACGTGGTCGCGTGCAGAAATCTCGCGTAGGTCTCGTCGCCCGCCGCGTCGTCGCGCGGCTCGTACGTCGCCGGCTGCGCCGAGGCAGCGGCGACCCTGCGCATGTCCGAGAGGCTGCCGAGCTCACCGGCTGCTCGCGCCTGGACCAGGACGTTGCCGAGCGCCGTCGCCTCGACGGGGCCCGCGAGCACCCGCCGACCGAGCATGTCGGCGGTGATCTGGCAGAGCACCGCGTTGCGCGCCCCGCCGCCGATCACGTGGATCGTCTCGATGCTCCGCCCGGTGACCTGCTCGAGGCGCTCGAGCACGAGCCGGTACTTGCATGCGAGCGAGACGAGGATGCTGCGCACGAGCTCGCCCGTCGATGCCGGCGGTCGCTGTCCGGCGCGTACGCACGCCTCGGCGATCCGCTTCGGCATGTCGCCGGTGCGCAGCAGGTCGTCGTCGTCGGGATCGAAGAGCGGCACGTCGTCGCTCGCCGCCTCGGCCAGGCGCAGCAGGTCCTCGTACTCGCGGGCGCCCGAGGGCTCGAGCGAGCGGCGGCACTCCTGCAGCAGCCAGAGCCCCATGACGTTGCGCAACAGGCGCGTCGTGCCGTCGACGCCACGCTCGTTGGAGAGGTTGAAGGCCTGCGCGTCCTCGTCCAGCACGGGCTCGTCCAGCTCGAGGCCGAGCAGCGACCACGTGCCGCTCGAGAGCACGGCCGAGGTGCGATCGGCAAGCGGCGCCGCCACGAACGCCGAGGCGGTGTCGTGGGCCGCGACGGCGCACACCGGGACGTCGCCGAGCCGGTGGTGCGGAAGCACCGAGCCCACGATCGCGCCGGGCTCCACGAGCTCGCCGAAGATCCTCGCGGGCAGCCCGAGGCGCTCGATCAAGCCGCCGGCCCAGCGGCCCGTGCGTGCGTCGAGGAGCCCGGTCGTCGATGCCGCGGTCGCCTCGTTCGCGACGACACCGCAGAGCCAGCTCGCGATCAGGTCGGGCACGAGCGCGATGCGCGACGCCGCGGCGAGGCTCTCGCCACCCTCCTCCGCGAGCAGCTGGAAGACCGTGTTGATCGGCATCGTCTGGATGCCGGTCGTGCGGTACAGCTCGTCGCGCGGCACGCGGGCGTACGCGCGCTCGACCATGCCGACCGTGCGCTCGTCGCGGTAGTGGAACGGCAGGCCGAGCACCCGGTCGCCGGCGTCCAGCAGCGCATAGTCGACGCCCCACGCGTCGACGCCGACACTGCGCAGATCGGAGTCCTCGGCAGCCGAGCGCAGCCCGTCGAGCGCCGCCGAGAAGAGCGAGAGCAGGTTCCAGCGCAGGCCGTCGGGCAGCCGCACGGGGCGGTTGGGGAAGCGGTGCGCCTCCTCGAGCTCCATGCGGTCGCCGTCGAGCCGGCCGCACACGACCCGCCCGCTCTCGGCCCCGAGGTCGACCGCGGCGAAGACCCCGGGGCGGCTCACTCCACGACCGCCAGCTCGAGCCCGAGCAGCGAGGCGATGCGGCGGATGTCGCCCGCGCGATGCCCGACGCCGAGGGCGACGTGATGCGTCGGCCCCTCGGCACACCAGGCGTCCATGAACGCGGCCGGCCCCCGCGCGAAGCGGATGCGCGAGTTGGTGTTGCCGATGCGGAACGTCGGGCCTGCGATCGACTCGCCCTCGGCCGCGAGCAGCTTGAGCCGTCCGTCGGCCGTCTGCGAGAGGCCGAGGATCGTGACCGGGCCGAGGCGCACCTTCATCTCGACCGACAGGCCGGCGCCGGACTTGCCGTGGAACAGCTTGAGCGCGCGCAGCACCGGGCGGCCGTCGGCGATGGCGACGTGCCCGGGGCCGTCGTGGCCCATGAGCACGAACCCCTCGTCGAAGTCGAGCGCGTAGAACTCGGTGTACGAGCCGCCCGCGCCGAGCCGGTCGAGCAGGAGCATCGCGGCGTTCGTCTTGAGGTCGGCCTCGCCGGCCGTCGGGATGCCGCGCGCGGTGAGCAGCGAGTTGCCGACGATGAGTCCGGCGCCGACGCGCTCGTTGCTGTTGTCGCCGAGCCCCCGGTAGTAGTACGTGAGGCCGTCGAGCGCGAAGTCGCGCACGAGTGCGTCGAGGCCCACCGCGACGCGCGCCGACCACGCGAAGCGCGCCTCGTCGATCTCCCCGGCGATCGGATCGGCACCGGGCACCGCCAGCTCGAAGGCGCTGCGGATCTCCTCGCCCTTCTGCTCGACCTCGGCGGCCGAGGCGTCCTCGACGCGCGCGACGAGGTCGTCGATCTCGAGGATCTCGACGTGGGAGCCGAGCTGCGCCTGGATCTGCGTGAAGTCGGAGTACATGTCGAGCATGCCGGGATAGTTGTGGCCCAGGAAGCCGAAACGCGCCCGCTGCACGCCGCGCGCCGCCCCCGCCGCCGCGATCCACGCGCGCAGGCTCTCCCAGGCGGGGTCGCCGTCGAGCAGGGTCCCGGTCACCGTGTGGTACGGGATCCGCGCGCGCGTGAACGCCCCGGCGAGCTCGGGCACGCAGCACGCCGAGCAGTTCGCAAGCCACTCGCCGGTCGTCATCGACTCGTAGTCGAGGCTGCGCGACGGCTGCAGGTTGAGGATCACGACGGGCGCCTTGGCGCCCTGGATCGCGGGCAGCACCTGTGACGAGGTCGCGTAGGTGGCGGCGTAGACCATGACGAGGTCGACGCGGCCGGCGGCGAGCAGGTCGCCTGCCGCGCGGGCGCCCTCGGCGGTATCGACGAGACCGGCCGAGACGACCTCGGCGCCGAGCTCGGTGAGGCGCCGCTCGACCTGGCGCTGATAGCCGGCCAAGCGCTCGTGCAGTCCCTCGAACTGGGGCCAGTAGGCGGCGAGGCCGATGCCCATGAGCCCGACGCGCGGGCGCTCGCGCGCGGGGGAGCTCACGGAGAGCCCTCCGTCGGCGCAACGCGCCGGCTCGCCCGGCGGGCCCCCGCGCTTGCGAGCCGCGTGCGGGCGCGCCCGTAGATCTCCGAGGCGTTGGGCAGGATCACGCTCGCCACGAGCAGGCCGCCGATGATGACGTTCTGATCCTGAGGCGACATCAGGTGCAGCGTCAGCCCGCTCTGCAGCGCCGCGATGACGCACACGGCGAGCAGGAGGCCGAGCATCGTCCCGCGGCCGCCGAAGATCGAGATCCCGCCGAGCAGCACGATCAGCACGGCATTCAGCTCGAGCCCCGTGCCCGCGTCGTAGCGGGCGCTCGCGAAGCGCAGCGAGAAGAGGATGCCGGCGACGGCGCAGAACAGCCCGGAGGCGACGAACAGCCCGAGCTTGATGCGCTTGACGCGGATCCCCGAGAAGTACGCCGCCTCCTGGTTCGAGCCGATCGCGAAGATCGCGCGCCCGACCGGCGTCAGGTGCAGGACGACGGTGAAGCCGACGGCCAGGACCGCGAAGATCGCGATCGACCATGGGATCTGCGTGTGCGCGATCGGGACGACGCCGATGTTCGTCAGGTAGGCGGGGAACCCGCCCAGCGAGCTGTTCGGGAGCACGATCTGGGCGATCCCGCGGTAGAGCGTGAGCGTGCCGATCGTGACCGCGAGCGACGGCAGGCCGACGCGCGTCACGAGCAGGCCGTTGAAGAGACCCATGAGCACGCCGAAGAAGAGCGTGACGATCATCGAGAGCCAGATGTTCAGGCCGCGCGAGGTGAGGTCGGCGAGGATCGTGCCCGAGAGTCCGAGCATGGATGCCACCGAGAGGTCGATCTCGCCCGTGATCACGATCAGCGCGAGTGGCAGGGCGATGATCGCGACCTCGCCGATGTTGAGGCCGATGTAGAAGAAGTTGCCCGACTTCAGGAACGCCGGCGAGAGCCGATCACCGAGCACGATCGTGCCGATCAGGAGGATCACGAGCGCGCTCTCCCAGCGCACGAGGCGCTGCACGAGCGAGCGGGTGGCGGAGGCGTCACTCACGGGTGCTCCTCCGCGTCCGGAGCGCCGGAGCGAGGCGCAGGCTGATCAGGCGGTCGAAGGCGATGGCGGCGATCAGCAGCGCGCCCTGGATCGCCTGGACCCAGTAGGACGAGATGTTGATCACGACGAGCGAGCTCGCGATGGTGTTCAGCAGCAGTGCGCCGAGCGCGGCGCCGAGAACGCTGCCGCTGCCCCCGAAGATCGCGACGCCGCCGACGACGACCGCCGCGACGACCTCGAACTCGTAGCCCGTGCCCGCCGTCGAGTCGACGGAGCCGAAGAACGCGAGCCACAGCACGCCGGCGAAGCCCGCGATCGCGCCGCTCACGGCAAACGTGGCGAACACGCGCAGGTCGACCGGAATGCCCGCGAGGCGCGCCGCCTCCGGGTTGGAGCCGATCGCGTAGAGGTCGCGGCCCGAGCGGAACGTCCGCATGCCGTAGGTCGCGATGATCACGCAGACGATCGTGATGATGCCCAGGTAGGGCACGCCGAGCACCTTGCCGTACCCGAGCTGGTTGAAGGTGCCGGGCAGGCTGGAGGAGTTGATCTGATTGCCGCCCGCCCAGCTCGCATCGAGCCCGCGGATGACGTACAGCGTGCCCAGCGTGACGACGAGGCTCGGCACGCGGCAGAGCGTCACGATGGCGCCGTTGACGATGCCGCACGCGAGCCCGATCCCCGCCCCGGCGAGGATCACGAGCAGGAGATTGACGTGCGGGTAGTGCACGTAGATCGCGCCCACGGCGTAGGCCGAGAGGCCGAGCACGGAGCCGATCGAGAGATCGACGTTGCGGGTCACGATGACGAGCGTCTCGCCGATCGCGAGCAGTGCCACGATCGCTGCGCCCGAGAGCAGCTGCTGCAGGCTCGTGCTGCTGAGGAAGCGGCTGTTGTCGATCGAGGTGCCCGCGACCACGATCAGGAGCGCGAGCACGATCCCGAGCTCGCGGAAGCGGACGACGATCTCGGCCAGGTGCGCCCGCGCGCGCGGGTTGGCGGCCACGGCCGCCTCGATGCCGCTCACGCGGCCGCCTCGGCCCCGAGACCGGCCGCGGCGCGCATGATCGAGACCTCGTCGGCCTCGCCGCGGCTGAACTCGCCGGCCACGCGGCCCTCGAAGAGCACGATCACGCGGTCGGCCATGCCGAGCACCTCGGGCAGCTCGCTCGAGATCATCAGGATTGCGACGCCCTGGTTGGCAAGGTCGGAGAGCAGGCGGTGCACCTCGGCCTTCGTGCCGACGTCGATGCCGCGCGTGGGCTCGTCGACGATCAGCAGCGACGGCTCGCGAGCCAGCCACTTGGCGAGCACGACCTTCTGCTGGTTGCCGCCCGAGAGCGTCCAGGCGGGATCGTTCAGCCGGCCGTAGCGGAGCTGGAGGCGGGTCGCCCATTCGCCGGCGAAGCGGCGCTCGGCGAGGCGCGGGATGAGCCAGAACCGGCTCAGCCGCTGCAGCGAGGCGAGCGCCATGTTGCGCTCGAGCGAGAGCGGCATGACGAGTCCCTGCTGGCGACGGTCCTCGGGCACGAAGCCGATGCCGGCGGCCATCGCCGCGTTCGGCGAGGCGGGGGGCAGCTTCCGCCCGTGCACCTCGACGCCCCCCGCGTCGGCCCTGTCGATCCCGAAGATGGCGCGCGCGACCTCGGAGCGGCCGGCGCCGACGAGCCCCGCGAGAGCGACGATCTCACCGGCGCAGACGGAGAAGGAGATGTCCGTGAACACGCCCTCGCGCGTGAGGCGATCGACCTTGAGGACGGTTGCGCCGACCGGCGCGACCTCCTTCGGGAAGAGCGCGTCCATCTCGCGCCCGACCATCGCGTGAATCAGCTTCTGCGTCGTCGTCCCGGCGGTCATCTCGGTCGAGACGTGGCGGCCGTCGCGCATCACCGTGACGCGCTGGCAGAGCGCGAAGACCTCGTCGAGGCGGTGCGAGATGAAGAGCACCGCCGCGCCCTGGCCGCGCAACGTCTCGACGACGCGGAAGAGGCGGTCGACCTCCGCCGAGGTCAGTGCAGCGGTCGGCTCGTCCATCACGATCACGCGCGCCTCGGCCGAGAGCGCCTTGGCGATCTCGACGATCTGCTGATCGGCGATGGAGAGGCCGCGCGCGATGCGGTCGGGGTCGAGCTTGATGCCCAGCTGGCCGAAGAGCGCCTCGGCGTCGCGCCGCATGCGCCGCCGGTCGATGCGGCGGCCGCTGCGCAGCGGCTGGGCCCCGATGAAGACGTTCTCGGCGACCGTCAGATCGGGGAAGAGCGTGGGCTCCTGGAAGATGATCGCGATGCCGGCCGCGTGCGACTGCGCGGAGGTGTCGAACACGACCTCCTCGCCCTCGATCAGCACGCGCCCGCTGTCGGGGCGGTGGACGCCGGCGAGGATCTTGACGAGCGTCGACTTGCCCGCCCCGTTCTCGCCGACGAGCGCGTGCGCCTCGCCGCGGCGCAGCTCGATGAAGCCGTCCGCGAGTGCCTGTACCGCGCCGAAGCTCTTGGTCGCGTGATCGACGACGAGCAGGGGCGCATCGGCGTCCGCCGCGGGCGTGGGCGCGACGGCGTCAGGCAAGATGGAAGATCTCTTCGAGCAGCGCGAGTCCCTCGTCGGGCCGTTGTCCGTCCAGGCCCACGAAGAACGGCGCCATCTCGCGCTGCCAGCGCGCGTTCACCTCGGTCCTCTCCATCGCGCTGCGCGCGGCATCGAAGTCGTCGACGTCACACACCCCGATCACCATGCCGGTCGGCGAGATGAAGAGCGAGTAGTCGCGCCATCCGGCCGCAGACAGCGCTGCGCGCATCTCGGGCCAGACCGCGGCATGCCGCTCGCGGTATTCCGCGATGCGGTCGGGGTGCACCTGAAGTTGGAAGCAGACTCGCTGGGCCATGGGGCTGAGGGGCCGTGTGGGCCGCCCGGAGGCGGCCCACACGGAAGCATCTCAGAACTTGAACTTGGCCACGTTCTTCTTGTTGAACAGGAACGGGGGCCCGAGGACGACCTGCGGGCCGCCTGCGGCCTTGATGATCTTGTACGTGCCGAGCTTGCCGGCCTTGAACGTCTCTCCGACCTTGCCCTTGATGTCACCCGAGGCGATGCTGGCGGCCGCGTAGGCCGCGAGGTAGCCGAGGTTCTCCGGGTTCCAGAGGGCGAAGTCCTTGAGCGTGTTGTTGAGCAGGTACTTCTTCATCTGACTCGGCAGGCCGAGACCCTGCAGCACGACCTTGCCCTTGTACTTCGAGTTGGACAGGTACTGCGCTGCGGACGAGATGCCCACGGTCGTCGGCGACTCGATGCCCTTGAGGTTCGGGTAGGCCTGGAGCATGCTCTCCGTCGCCTGCAGCGACTGGGCCGGATCGTCGTTGCCGTAGTAGATCTTCACGAGCTTCATGTTCTTGTACTTGGGCAGCTTGAGCTCGAGCTTCATGTACTTGATCCAGGCGTTCTGGTTGGACGCCGTCGAGGCGGCCGAGAGGATCGCGAACTCGCCCGTGTAGCCCATTTCCTTGCCGAGCTGCTGGATCTGGCTGCGGCCGATCGTCTCGGTGTCCGCCTGGTTGATGAAGAGCTGGCGGCAGTTCGTGTCCGAGTCGAACGTGACGACCGCGATGCCCTTGGCCATCGCCTGCTTGAGCTGCGGGCAGAGTGCGGCCGGGTCGTTGCCGGCGATCACGATCGCGCTCGCGCCGGTCTGGATCGCGGTCTGAACGGCCGGCAACTGCGCAGCAGCCGTGTCCTTCGTGCCGGACTGGACGACCTGCTTGTCGCCGATCGCCGTCAGCGCGAGCTTGCCACCGCGGTCGGCGATGACCTCGTACGGGTTGAGCGTGTCCTTCGGGATGAAGAACACCGTCTGACCCTTCTTCAGCGTGCCGCCGGTAGATGCGGCGAGCGCCGTTCCGACCGTGACGATCGCGACACAACTCGCGATCACGGCGACGCGTCGTGCGCGACGCCCCCGAGTCAACAGCATGGGACACCTTTCAGTTGGAAGAACGAGCGGGATTTCGATGAGGCGCGCCACCCGGCCACGACAGCGGAACCGAGTGAGCCACAGCGCCGTGGCCCTAGGACGTCGGTTGGCGAGCCTCCTTTCGAAGCGCGATCCATTGCGGGCGCGTCGCCGTCCGCGCAATCGCGTTTCGCGTGTCCGCGCGGCCGGTGGCCGGAGCGACGGAGTGATCGTTTCTGTGATCACTCACGTTTGCGTCTGGCCCCAAATCGCTAGACTCGAACATATGGGAACGGCTTGTAGCACAAACGTTCCTTCCGATGCAAGCCATTCCGGTACGCAGAGCCCGGTGGGTTGTCCCTCGCTAGATTGAGACGGCGATGCTCGATCAAAGTCCGCCCGCACACTCCGCCCCGGTCGTTCCGGAGGAGCGCCGGCGGCTGATCGCAGCCATGCTCGCCGAGCGCGGAAGCGTGACGGTGACGGCGGTCGAGCGGGCATTCGGCATCTCGTCGATGACCGCCAGGCGCGATCTCGCGATCCTCGCGCACGAGGGGCGGCTGCGGCGGACGCACGGCGGCGCGGTCCTTCCGGAGCTCGCGGGCCACGAGGATTCGTTCCGCAGCCGCCTCGAGCAGGAGGCCGACCAGAAGCTGCGGCTCGCGCACGCGATCGCGGCGAGCACGGAGCCGAACGAGACGCTCTTCGTCGACTCCTCGACCACGAGCTACTTCGCCGTCGAGCGCATGCTCGAGCTCGGGGTGCATGCGACGCTGCTCACCAACTCCCTGCCCGTGATGAGCCTGGTCGCAGCGGCCGAGAGCTCGAACCTGAAGCTGGTCGGCCTGGGCGGGTCATTCCGCGCGCTGACGCAATCGTTCGTCGGCGCCGAGACCGTGCGCGCCATCGAGGGCTTCTACGCCGACCGCGCCGTGTTCTCGGTCAAGGGCATCTCGGCCG
>CAZYYP010000092.1:0-12234 GCA_964651695.1 uncultured Gaiellales bacterium
AGCCCGTTGCCTTACCGCTTGGCCACGCCCCACCGGCTCGCCAGTCTACGAGGCGACGGCGGCGTCGCCGCCGGCGCCGAGTAGCTCTACGCCCGGCTGCGCTCGCCGAGCAGCTTCATCAGCAGCACGAGCAGCACGATGACCGCGAAGACGAGCACGAAGAAGATCGTCACGGGAATCAGCACCGCGACGAGCGCGAGCAGTCCCTGCGCGAAGGCCAGGATCCAGGCGGCCTCGCGCACCGGCCCGGGCGGCAGGTTGCGGCCGGCGAAGACGTAGACCGTCACGGCGAGGAGCGCGAAGAGCACGAGCACGAACAGGCTCGCCCCCCATCGCGCGACTGCGAGGAACTCGAGTGCGGCGAGCACCGCGGCGATCACGACGCGGCGCGAGCGGAGCTTCGCGTGGAACCCGCGCGGTGCCGGGGGCGGCACGCGTCGCCCGTCGCGATCGACGACGACCACGTCCTCGGGTCCGACCTGGTAGTTCACGACCTGATCGTAGCTGCCAGGTCGCCGTGCGGCAGCCGGGCGACCGCCGCCCACGGCGCGCGGGCGGCGAGTTCCTCGCGCGCCGCGCCCGCACCGCTCTCGGATGCGAAGAGGCCGAAGACCGCCGAGCCCGAACCGCTCACGCAGGCCGCGAGCGCGCCGGCGGCGAGCAGGCGGGCACGCAGCGACGCGGCCGGTGGGCAGAGCTCCTCCGCCGCAGCGGCGAGATCGTTCTCGACGAGCGCGGCCAGCCGCGCGGGCTCGTGGGTCGCGAACGGGGCGGCGCTCAGCTCGGCGAGGCGCTCCGCAGCGCGCCCACCCAGACGGTGGTGCGCGTAGACGCGCGCCGTCGAGAGCTCGACCCCCGGCCAGGCCAGTACGACCCAGGCGGCGGCGCCGATGGGGCATGGCGCGAGCCGCTCGCCGCGTCCGCGCGCGAGCGCGGCCGCACGGCCGGATGCGAAGAACGGCACGTCCGAGCCGACCTGCGCGGCGAGCTCGACGAGTGCGTCCTCCGCCAGCGGCTCGGGCAGGGTGCGGTTCGCGAGCCGCAGCGCGAGACCGGCATCCGCGCTCCCGCCGCCGAGGCCCGCGCCGATGGGAGCGCGCTTGTCGAGGTGGACGCGCCACCCGCGGGCGTGGTTCGCCTGCACCGCGAGCAGGTCGAGAGCGCGCGTGACGAGCCCGTCACCGCCTGCGAGTCCGGGGGCGTCGACGTGCGTCGCCCCGGCCGGCTCGAGGTTCAGCTCGTCGCCGAGCGGCAGTGCGACCAGGACGGTGGCGAGCTCGTGGTAGCCGTCGGGGCGGCGCGGGCCAACTCGCAAACTGAGGTTGATCTTGATGTCGACGGGCGTCACGCCGCCGCCCGTGCCAGCGTCACGAACGCGCCCGGCGGCAGCGCCTCGGCCCGCGCCTTCGCGGCGATGCCGGCGCTGCGGCAGGCGACCTCGACCGCCGCGCGGTCGGCGCGCCAGCCCGCCAGCACGAGGGCGTTGACGAGCGTCTTGCGGCGGTAGGCGAACGCCGCGCGCACCGTCGCGACGATCGCGGGCCAGTCGGGCGCGAGCCCCTCCCACTCCGACCTGCGCACGAAGGCGACGAGCGCCGAGTCGACGTTCGGGACGGGCACGAAGACCGAGCGCGACACGTTGTGCCGGCCGGCCGGCTCGAGCGCGAGCGCCGAGAGCACGCTCGGCCCGCCGTAGAGCGCCGATCCCGGCGCGGCGACGAGGCGCTCGGCGATCTCCCGCTGCACGAGCACGCACCAGCGGCGGACACCCGGGAGGCCCGCGATGGAATCGAGCACGAGCGGAGCGGCCACGTGGTAGGGCAGGTTGGCCACGAACGCGGTCGGGGGCGGATCGAAGGCTCCGAGATCGATGCGCATCGCATCGCCCCAGTGCACGGACACGTTGGTCGCGCCGCTCAGCGTGCGCGTGAGCGCCTCCTCCAGCCGCCGGTCGATCTCCACCGCATGCACGTGCGCGCAGCGCTCGGCGAGATACGCGGTGAGCGTGCCGACACCCGCGCCGATCTCGAGCGCGACGTCGCCGGGCCCGAGCGCGGCGAGCCGCCCGATCACGCCGAGGAGGTTGTCGTCGACGAGGAAGTGCTGGCCCAGCTCGCGATCGGGCCGGAGGCCGAGCTCGGCGAGACGCGCGAGCGTGACCTGGCGCGGGGCGCTCACGGCAGTGCGAACACGCGGGCGGCGTTCGTCTCCACGACCGCCGCGAGCGCCTCCGGTGCGACGCCGCGCAGCGCCGCGACGAAGCGCAGGGTCTCGAGGACGTAGCGCGGCCGGTTGGGCTTGCCGCGATACGGCACCGGGGAGAGGTACGGGCAGTCGGTCTCGAGCAGCAGCAGCTCGGCCGGCACGCGGCGCGCCGCCTCGGCGAGCTCGGCGGCCGACGGATAGGTGACGTTGCCGGCGAACGACGCGTACCACCCGCGCTGGACGACCTCGTCGAGATGCTCGGGGACGGAGAAGCAGTGCAGAACGACGGCCGCAGCCGTGCTGCGCAGCACTGCGAGCGTGTCCTCGGCCGCCTCGCGCGTGTGGATCACGAGCGGCTTCCCGTGACGCTCGGCGAGCTCGACCTGGCCGGCGAACGCCCTCGCCTGAGCCTCGCGCCCCGCGCGCTCGCGGTAGTAGTCGAGGCCGCACTCCCCCACCGCCACGACCGACGGATCGGCGATCAGCTCGTCGAGGCGCGCGCACACCCCGTCGTTCCAGAGCTCGGCGCGGTGTGGATGGAGACCGGCGGTCGCGGCGATCCCCGGGTGGGCGCGAGCGAGGCCGATCGCCTGCTCCGCGAGCTCGGGCGAGTCGCCGACGCAGACGATGCGCTCCACGCCGGCGGCGCCCGCCTCCGCGATCGCCGACTCGGGGCCGCCGTCGAGTCCCTGCAGGTGGGCGTGGGTGTCGATCACTGCAGGGGTGCGTCGACGCGCGGGAAGAGGGACCCTCCCGAGGGGTCGACCGTGCGGCCGCTGCCCGGTCCGAGCACGGCGCGCCCGAAGCCGACGTCGTCGCCCACCTCGCCCACCGCCGCGAGCATGAGCGGCGCCTTGCCTGGCAGGTAGGGCCACAGGAAGACCGCGAGGACGCGCACGCCCTCGCAGAGCGTCGCGAGCGCCTCGTCGAGCGCGGCCGGGGCGCCCGGCTGCTCGCTCTTGGCGAGCTGCCACGGCGCACGCTCCTCGACATAGCGGTTGAGCGCGCGCACGAGCTCCCACACGTGCTCGAGCGCACCCGTGAAGTCGAGCACGTCGAAGCGCCGCTCGTAGCCCTCGGCGACCTCGGCGGCGAGCGCCGCGAGCTCGGGCGCCGGCGCGACGGCCGGGATCACCCCGTCGCGGTAGCGCACGACCATCGCGACGCTGCGCGAGACGAGGTTGCCGAGCTCGTTGGCGAGCTCGCCGTGGTAGCGCTCGTGCATGCCTGCGTAGCCGACACCGCCGTCCTGCCCGAACCCGACCTCGCGCAGGAGGTAGTAGCGCAGCGCGTCCGGTCCGTAGAGCTCGGCGGCAGGGCGGTAGTCCATCGCGTTGCCGCGCGTCTTCGACATGCGGTGGCCGTCCTGGCCCGCGAGCATCCCGTGGATGAACAGCTGCTGGGGCAGCTCGTAGCCGGCCGACAGCAGCATCGCGGGCCAGATCACCGCGTGGAAGCGCAGGATGTCCTTGCCGAGCAACTGCCAGCGCGCGGGCCAGAGGCGAGCCGTCAGATCCTCGCCGGGCCGCGCGTAGGTGAGCGCTGAGGTGTAGTTGATGAGCGCGTCGATCCAGACGTAGATCGCCTGGTCGGGATCCCACGGCAGCGGAATACCCCAGCTCACCGACTCGCGCGTGATCGAGACGTCCCGCAGCCCGCCCTCGACGTGCGAGCGCACTTCGTTGAGTCGCGTCTGCGGCAGGACGAAGGGCGGATCCGAGGCGTAGCGCTCGAGCAGGGCGCCCTCGTAGGCCGAGAGCCGGAAGAACGTGTTGCGCTCCTCCGTCCAGGCCGGCACGGTCCCGTGCTCCGGGCAGCGACCATCGACGAGGTCGTCCTCGGTGTAGAACGCCTCGCAGGCGGTGCAGTAGAGGCCGGCGTAGGTGTTCTCGTAGAGATCCCCGCGCTCGCGCATGCGCTCGACGAAGCGCTGCACGAACGCCTCGTGCTCGGGATCGGTCGTGCGGATGAAGAAGTCGTTCGCCGCCTCGATGCTGCGCGCGAGCTCGCGGAAGCGCTCGGCGACGGGGTCGGCCCACTGCTTGGGCGTGAGGCCCGCGTCCTTCGCCGCCTGCGCGACCTTGGCACCGTGTTCGTCGGTGCCCGTCAGGAAGAAGGCGTCGGCGCCGCAGCGGCGGGCGTGGCGCGTCGCGACATCGGCGGCGATCGTCGTATAGGCGTGGCCGAGGTGCGGCTCGCCGTTGACGTAGTAGATCGGCGTCGTGACGTAGTAGGGCTCACCCGGGCGCGGCATCAGGGCAGTGTAGGAGGAGGCGGCGCCTCCGAGCCCTTCACGGCGGCGTCGTAGAGCGTGCGCCGCGGTGCACCGGTGAGCCCCGCCACGAGCTCGCTCGCGCGCCGCGCCGGCAGCCCGTGCGCGACGAGCTCGCGGACCGCGTCGAGCGCCTCCGGGGAGGTCGCGTCGCGCGCTGCGCGGCGGGCGGCCCCGATCACCAGGCAGATCTCGCCGCGCTCCGTGACGCCGCGCTCACAGACGTCGGCGGCGCTCCCGCGCACGACCTCCTCGTGCAGCTTCGTGAGCTCGCGCGCGACCGCCACCGGATGCCCGGGAGCGATGCGGGCGAGATCGGCGAGCGTCGTCGCCAGCCGTCGCGGCGACTCGAACAGCACGGTCGGCAGCGGCGCCGCCGCGGCGACGCCGAGCACCCGCGCGCGCTCGCCCGCCGCACGCGGCACCCAGCCGGCGAAGAGGTAGCCCTCCGAGGCCAGTCCGGAGGCGACGAGGGCCGTCTCGACCGCACTCGGGCCGGGGAGGACGACGACCTCGCAGCCCGCGGCGATCGCCTGCGTGACGATCAGGCGGCCCGGGTCGGCGATCACCGGCATGCCCGCATCCGAGACGAGCACCACCGACTCGCCGGCGAGCGCCCGGGCGACGAGGCGCGCGGCGACCTGCCGCTCACGCCGCTCGTCGCAGGCCACGAGCTCGGGCGCTGCGATCGCGTGGGCGCTCAGCAGGCCGCGTGTGCGGCGCGTGTCCTCACAGGCGATCACGGCGGCCGAGGCGAGCGCGTCGAGCCCCCGCAGCGTGATGTCGCGCAGGTTGCCGAGCGGCGTGGGCACGATCGTCAGCACCCCCGGACGTTACTTCCAAGGAGTGGTCGCGCTGTGCGCTGTTAGGGTGCCGCCGTGCCCGGCGACGACGCCAAGCGGCCGTTCCGGACGTATCGTGGCCGGGGCGACGACGCCGAGGATCCGATCGAGGAACGCGCCCGGGCGGGCGCCGGCGGCGATCCGTCCGCGCCTCCGGGCGATCGGCCGCCGCCACCGGCCGAGCCGGCAGAGGGCACGCAGGTCCAGCCGGTCGCACCGCCGGCGGCCCGCCCGCGCGGGCGCCCGGGCGTCGTCGTCCTCCCGGGTGACCAGGCGCCGCCGGTCACGCCCGGCGGGCCGCCTGGCCCGCCGCGTCGCGCGCCGGGTGAGCCGTCGCAGCCGCCCTCGCGCCGTCCCCCGCGCCCGGCGCGCAGGCGGATCCGCTGGGGGCGGCTGATCACGCTCTCGGTGGCCGGCGTGCTGCTCATCCTCGCGCTCTGGATCGGCTACGGCTACTGGCAGTTCCGCAGCTCGCTGGACGCCTCCAACAAGCGCATCGACGCGGCGACCCGCGCCGCGCTCACACCCGGCGGCTCGCTGCTCTCGCATGCCTCGACCACGCTCGTGCTCGGTTCCGATCGCCGCGCCGCCACGGGTCCCGGCCGCTCGGACTCGATCCTGCTCATCCGCGTCGATCCCGCACGCAATCGCATCGCCGACCTCTCGATCCCGCGCGACCTGCGCGTGACGATCCCGGGCCACGGCGACGACCGCATCAACGTCGCCTACGAGACGGGCGGCCCGGCGCTCGCGATCCGCACCGTGCAGGCGCTCACCGGCATCCCGATCAACCACGTGGTGCTGGTCGACTTCTCGGGCTTCCGCGACCTCGTCGACGCGCTCGGCGGCGTCACGATCGACAACCCCGAGAAGATCATCTCGAACAGCTTCGACGGTCATCCGTGGCGCTTCGGCCGCGGCACGCTGCACCTCGACGGGCGCCACGCCCTCGCCTACGCGCGCGTGCGCGAGAACACCGCGAATCCCGCCGACAACGACCTCACGCGCGGGTTGCGCCAGCAGCGCGTGCTGCAGGCGATCGCCCGCGGTCTCGCATCACCGAGCACGCTGCTGCACCTGCCGAGCGTCGGCCGCTCGATCGGCAAGCCGCTCGCGACCGACCTCTCGGCGGGCGACATCCTCGAGCTCGGCTGGCGCCAGATGCGCGCCGGCAGCACGCTGCACTGCCACCTGGGCGGCACGACGACCTCGGTCGGCGGCGCGAGCGAGCTGATCGGCGGCGACGAGAACCGCCGCGTCATCCTCTCCGTCCTCGGCACCTCGGCCCCCGTTCCGGCCGTGCCGGGCGACACGTTCGCCGCCGGCTGCACGTGACCTCGGCCTGAGGTCAGGCGGCGGGCTTCGAGCTGTCCGACTTCTTCGGCGAGCTCGCTTCGCCGCCCGAGCTCTTCGACCCGGAGTCGGAGCTCTTGCCATCCGACTTGGAGCTCTTGGAGTCCGACGACGAGCCGCCCTCGGAGCCGGACGAGCCCGACGACTCCTTCGAGCCGGAGTCCGACGACGAGCCCGAGTCGCCGCTCTTGTCGCCACCGCCCGCCTTGCCCCCGCGGCCGTAGTCGGTCGCGTAGAAGCCCTTGCCCTTGAAGTGCACCGCGGGCGCGTGCAGAACGCGCTGCACGGGCTTGCCGCAGACCTCGCAGACGGTCAGCGCATCGTCGGAGAAGCTCTGCAACCGATCGAAGCGGTGGCCGTCCGTGCACAGGTATTCGTAGATCGGCATCGCCCTGCCAGTATATCCCGAGTCCCCCGGAGTCGCTGGCACTCTCCGAGCGAGAGTGCCAGGGGGCGGAGGGCCGAGTATGCTGGCCCGCGCCCCGGCATGCGGATCGCCATCGTCACTGACTACTACTACCCGATGCTCGGCGGCATCACCGAGCATGTCCACGGACAGGCTCGTGAGCTCGCCCGGCGCGGGCACGAGGTGACCGTCGTGACGGGTCACCTCCTCCACACGCCCGCGATCGCCGATCCCGACGCGCGCCCGCTGGCCGACGAGAGCTTCGACGTCGTGCGCCTCGGTGTCGGCGTGCCGCTCTACGGCAACGCCTCTCAGACGATCCACACCGTCCCGGCCGGGCTCGTGCTGCAGCTCCGCAGGCTCTTCAAGCGGCTCGAGGTCGACGTCGTCCACCTGCATGCGCCCTACAACCCGAGCATGTGCGCGATCGCCCCGCTGGCGATCCCCGACAACGCCATCGGTGTCGCCACCTATCACTCGGTGTTCGCGCCGGGCGTGCTGCTCGACGTGTTCGCGCCGATCCTGCGCCGCTGGCTGGGCCGGCTCGACGCCCACGTCGTGGTCAGCGAGGCGTGCATCGGCTCGCTCGCCCCGTACTTCCCGTTCGACTACCGGATCATCCCGAACGGCATCGACGACCGCCACTTCTCACCCGACGCCGAGCCGCTGCCCGAGCTGCGCGAGGGCGGCAAGCCGCTGATCCTCTTCCTCGGCCGCTTCGATCCGCGCAATGGACTGCCGACGATGCTCGAGGCGTTTCAGCAGGTACATGCAGAACACGAGGGATCGGTGCGGCTCTGCGTCGTCGGCGACGGGCCGCTCGGCAACGTCTACCGCCGCAAGCTGCCCGAGCGCGTCGCCGCCGACGTCGTCTGGGCCGGGCGCGTCGACTGGTCGCGCCCCCGCTACTACGCGTCCGCCGACATCCACTGCACGCCCTGTCAGCGGGCGTCGTTCGGCATGGTGCTGCTCGAGGCCATGGCCACGGGACGCCCGGTCGTCGCGAGCCGCATCTCCGGGTTCCAGCTGCTCATGGAACACGGCAAGCAGGGACTGATGGTGGGTCCCGCCGACGACGCGAACCGTTTCGCACAGGCGCTGCTGTACCTGCTCGACCGGCCGGCGGAGCGGGCGCGCATGGGCCGCGAGGGCCGCATCACCGCCGTCACGCGCTACGCCTGGTCGAGCGTCGCCGTCCAACTCGAGCAGCTCTACCTCGAGCTGCTCGGCGGCAAGCGCGGCACGCGATGAAGAAACTCGCGGTCGTCCGGCGCTTCGTCGGCGCATCGGCCGTGATCATCGCCGCCGGGGGTGCGCTGGCTCTCGTGGTCGGCACGTTCCTCGTCGGCTGGGCCGGCTGGGCGCTGTTCGGCATGGTCTGCCTGCTGGTGCTGCTGTGGGCGTACGCGTCGTTCACGCCCAACTCGCCGCTCTTCGGGAGGGTCGTGACGGGCCGGGGGACGAACGACCGCGTCCTCGCGCTCACGTTCGACGACGGCCCCTCGCCCGAGTGGACGCCGCCCGTCCTCGACGCACTGCGAGCGAGCGGGGCACGTGCGACGTTCTTCGTCCTCGGACGGCATGTCGAGGCGCATCCCGAACTCGTACGCCGGATCAGCGACGAGGGTCACGAGATCGCCTCGCACGGGTACGACCACGGCCTGCTCACATTCGCCTCCCGCGCCGATGTCGAACGGCAGCTCGAGCGCACGGAGCACTCGCTCGCGCACGCGCTCGGCGCATCCCCGCGAGCGCGCCTCTTCCGCGCACCACATGGCTTCCGCAACCCGTTCGTGGGACGCGTCACCGCGCGCCGGGGCTACGAGGTCGTGGGCTGGACGAAGGGCGTCTGGGACACGGCGAAGCCCGGCGTCGAGGCGATCGTGCGGCGCACCATCGGTGGCTTCCGGCCCGGTGGCATCCTGCTCCTGCACGACGGCGACGGCAGTGGCGCCAACGACGACCGCAGCCAGACCGCCGAGGCCGTGCCGGAGATCGTCGAGCGCGCGCACGCGGCGGGCTACGAGTTCGTGACGGTCTCCGAGCTCGCCGTGCGCGCGCCCGCCAAGCGCACGGCGACCTGGCGGATCGTCCTGGGACTCGTGATCTTCGGCGTGCTGCTCGAACTGGCGCTGCGGACGGTCGACATCAGCACGGTCAACGCCGTCGACATCACGTGGAAGTGGGTCGTCGTCGCTCTCGTGCTCAACCTGCTCTCGATCGTGCTCAAGGCCGCCGTCTGGAAGGCGGCGCTCGACACCATCCCCGAGCAACCGCGGTTCCTCTACTCGCAGGTGATCCCCGCGCTCTTCGTCGGCTTCCTGCTCAACACGCTGCTACCGGCGCGCCTGGGCGAGATCGGGCGCGTCTCGGTGCTGCGGCGCCGGCTCCGCATGTCGGGCATCGAGGTGCCGAACGCCACGCTCGCGGGCTCGGTCGTGGCCGAGCAGATCGTGCTCGCGATCGCACTCGTCGTGATCATGGTGCTGCAGTTGCCGTTCGTGAATATCCCGGGGCGCTTCGAGCACATGATCCTCGCCTTCGGGGGCGTGATCATCGTCGTGCTGCTCGCGGTGATCGGACTCGAGGCCTTCTCCCGGCGCGGCCGCGGCGCCTCGCGCGCCGACCTCGCGCTCGCGCGCGGACAGCAGGCGCTCGCGCTGCTCCATGGCATCGCGAGCGGAATGCATCAGGGCCAGACCGTCCTGCGCAGGCCACGCACCGCGTTCTTCGCGCTGGTCGCCGGCCTCGCATCGTGGGCGGCGCAGATCGGCGGCATCTACGCCGCGCTCGCAGCGGCCGACATCCACCCCACGATCGGACGCGCCGGCCTCGTCTTCCTCGTCTCGACGCTCGTGCAGCTCTTCCCGTTCTGGCCCGGCAACGTCGGCCTCTTCCAGGGCGCGATCGCGCAGGTGCTCGTGCAGGCCTACCCGATCGACTTCCCGCACGCGATCGCGTTCGCGGTGGGCCTGCAGGTGATCGAGGTCTCGCTCGGCGTCGGCCTCGGCTTCTGGTTCCTGTCGCGCGAGGGCCTGTCGCTGTCCGAGGTACGCGGGCTCCGCACCGACGATTAGGCGCGGCGCGCTTTCGGGGCCCGGGATGCCGCCCCGGCGGCTCGGCGGCGATCGACCAATTGACACTCGCGCCGCAGAACGAACGACTCAGGACATCAGGCGCCGGGGTTCCCGGGCACCGCGACCGTGCCCGCGGCCTCGCGGAAGCACGGCGCATCGGCGAACGCCGCGAGCGGGTCGTGCGCGGGGCCGGTCACGAGCGGGTCCCGCTTGCGATGGCGGCGGGCGAGCACGACCGCGCCGCCGACGAGGCCGCCCGCCACGACGCGCCGGGCGCGGCGCAAACGCGAGCGCTTCGTCACGAGACCCTGCGGTAGGCGACGACGGCCGCCACGATGCCGAACACGAACTGCAGAGTGACCCAGTTCGGCGCAAGGTGCGTGTGCGCGTAGAGCAGTGGCACGGCCTGCCACGCGACGACGTAGGCCAGGAGGCTCCCGCCCGCGGCGATCGCGCCGGACTCGCGCCCGCGGTAGTAGCCGCTCGTGCGCGTCACGACCTCGGCCATCACCGCGCCGACGCCGAAGGCGACCAGGAACCCGAAGAAGCCGAAGCCGGTGCCGTTGAGCGCGGCGAGCGCCACGCCCATGAGCGCGGCGGCGCCGGCGGCCGCTGCGACCGCGGTCGCGGCCTTCTCGGGCTTGAGCCGCACGAGTGCGCTGCGCGGCATGCGGGCGCAGTCGCGGCATTTGACGCCGACCGGGGCGTGCACCATGCAGTCGGGACAGATTGGCTTACCGCAGTTCGAGCACGACACCAGCGTCTCGACCGACGGATGGTTGGCGCAGCGCGGCGCCGCTTCCTCCTGCGTCACGGACATGCCCCGAGCGTAATCGCTCTCACGCGCGCAGGCGCACGACCAAACGGCCGGACAACGCACCGTAAAGCGAGCGCAACATCAGACCGGCGATCGGCCAGGCCACTGCGGCCCAGACGACGAGCGTCGCAATCACGCGGGCTCTGCCGCCGAGGGGTGAGAGCGCGATGCCGAAGGCCAGGAAGAGGATCGCGGCGAACGACGCCGTGATCGCACACGGCACGAGCGAACGGCGATAGCCGCCCTGCCCGCACAGGCGGAGCGCCCTCCGCAGCGCCGCGACACCTGCGCCATCTCCTGCGCCCACCGCGACCGGCGCGAGGCCGAGCGGCGCGAGCAGCAGCGGCACCACGAAGATACCGGCGAGGTGCAGGAGCCCGATTACTCCGAACGGCGGCGCGACGAGCAGCGCCGTCGCGACGATGCCCGGCAGCGTCGCGCGCAGCCGTTTGCCGATGAACGCCGTCATGGCGCCCGCGAGCGCGAGCGCCGCGGCGGCGGCCGCGAACGAGCCGATGGTGACGATGATCTCCGGCCGCGCGTCCGCCTCGCGCAGCGCGATCACGACGAGCGCCGGGAAGATCGCCGCGATCAGCGCCATCGACCCGAAGGTCGCGAAGGCCTGCGCATAGCGCGTGAGGGCGGTGGCGACGAGATCGGCCGTGCGGATCTCGTGCCCGCGCGTCTCGGCCGTCGTCCCCTCTGCGATGCCGGGTTCACTCACCGCCGCCATTGTCGCGTGCGCAGCCCGCCGGGGAGCCGGGCCTCGGTCCGGGCCCGGCTCCCCCCGCCTCTGACCTAGGCGGGGACGGCGACGGCCGGCGCGACGCGAAGCTCGATCGCGCCGTCCGCCGCGTCGACGGACACGAGCGCGTCGCCCGCCGGCGGCCGCTCGAGCAGGAGCTTGGCGAGCGGGTTCTCGATCAGCCGCTGGATCGCGCGCTTGAGCGGTCGCGCGCCGAAGGCCGGGTCGTTGCCCTCCTCGGCGATCAGCGCGCGCGCCGCATCGCTGACCACGAGCCCGAGGCCGCGGCCCGCGAGGCGGGCGCTCAGGCGCTCGAGCTGCAGGTCGACGACCGCCGCCAGCTCGGCGGCGCCGAGGCGGTGGAAGATCACGGTCTCGTCGATCCGGTTCAGGAACTCCGGCCGGAACGTTCCGCGCAGCACGTCCTCGACGCGCTGGCGCATGCGCTCGGGGTCGGTCTCCGCGAAGATCACCTCGGAGCCGACGTTCGACGTCATGATCAGGATCGCGTTGCGGA
>CAZYYP010000093.1:0-12164 GCA_964651695.1 uncultured Gaiellales bacterium
CTTCAGCGGCCCGGCGTCCCGAGTCACCGCTCCACGCTCACATCCGGGTACAGGCCAGCGTCATGCCGCAGCAGTCTAGCCTCGCCCACTTGATCGTTCAAGCTCGCAGGGCCCGCGCGAGAGTCCGGGGCCGAGGCGGAATACAGGGATCCCGTGCACGTGTCGGAATTCGGTCTCGACATGACAGGTCTCGCGACGATGTGGCTCGTGCTCCTGTTCGCGGCGGGCGCCGTCATGACGTGGATCGCCGGCGTTGCGCTCTCCAAGACGACCGACGCGCTCGACGTGCGGTTCAATCTCGGGGCCGAGCTGGGCGGGTTGCTCCTGCTTGCGATCGCCGGCAGCTTGCCGGAGGTCGCGATCACGGTGTCGGCCGCCGCGCAGGGCGACCTCGGTCTTGCGGCCGGGAATCTGATCGGCGGCATCGCCGTGCAGACGATGGTGCTGGTCGTGTGCGATGTCGCGTGCGGCGGCGAGCGGCCGCTGACGTTCCTGGTCGGTGCGCTCACGCCGGTGCTGGAGGGTTTGCTCGTGGTGCTGGTCGTGTCGGGCGTGCTCATGGGATCGTTGCTCAAGCCGGCGACGGCGATTGCCGGGGTCGTCAGTCCCGCGTCGATCGCGATCATCGTCGTCTGGGTCGTGGGCGTCTACGTGATCAACCGCGTGCGGCGGGACCCGCGCTGGAGCGTGACCATGCCGGGCAGCAGGCCGGGCCGGCGGCACCGGCGCGAAGCACACCGGGTCGAGCCACATCCCCTCGCTACGCGCTCGACCGCTGCGGTCGCGGGGATCTTCGCGGCGGCCTGTGCGGTCACGCTGATCGCCGGCGTCGGGCTCGAGTTGAGCGGAAACGAGCTCGCCAGCCGCGCCGGCATCAACGGCGTCATCTTCGGCGCGACGGTTCTGGCGACGGCGAGCGCGCTGCCCGAGATCAGCTCGGGAATCGCCGCGGTGAGACTCGGCGACAACGCGCTCGCGATCGGCGACATCTTCGGCGGCAACGCCTTCCAGGTCTGTCTCTTCCTGCTTGCCGACCTGATCGCCGGTCGACCCGTGCTGCCGACCGCGGGGCACCTCAACAGCTGGCTCGCCTCGCTGGGAGTCGCCCTGACGGCGATCTACGCCATCGGCGTCGTCGGGCGTCCCTACCGCTGCATCGCCCGGCTCGGGCCGGACTCGATCCTCGCCGTGGCGGTCTTCGCGCTCGGCATCGCCGGGCTGATCGTCATACCCCGCTAGATCCCGCATCGGGGGTGCTGTTGTGGCGTTGGGAGGCGGCCGCGCGCACATCGAGGTCGGCGAGGGTGAGCGGGTGCGCGGGCGGGTCGGGAAGCACCCGCGTGCGCCTCGCGCGCAGCTGCGCATCCACGTGCAGCAGTTCGCCCGACTCGAGTGCGCTCCAGCGTGGATCCTCGTCCATCGGCTCGCTCGCGACGACGACGGTCGAATGACGGGCGGCATCTGCCGAGCGAACCCGCACCGTCCCCGCTGCACTCGCATGATCGAGATGCCGCCGCCGGCCGGTGACTCCTCGCTCGAGGACGAAGAGCCCGTGCGTCTCCGGGTAACGGAGGGCCCAGAGCTCGGTGGCGGTGATGAGGACGATGTTGAGCGCGTACAGGGGGAGCTCGCTTGCAGCGAAGCGCGCTGCCGCCGTGAGACCCGCCGTGACGTCGCCGTCGCACTGCGCGATCCGCCGGGTGACAAGGGCGAAGAAGCGCTCGGAATCGGTGTCGCCGTGGACGAGCGCGCGCTGCTCGCCGAGCTCCCGCTCGAGCCGCTCGAGGTCGCCGATCACGCCGTTGTGGGCGAGCAGGCGTCCCTGCTGACAGAACGGGTGGGTGTTGTTCAGGGCGACCGGGCCTGTCGAGGCGTAACGGATGTGGGCGACGAATGTCGTCGAGGCGAGCTCACGCGCCTCGCGGGCGAATGCCAGGTCCTCGTAGGCCGCGATCTCCTGCTTGCTCACGACAGGCAGGCCGTGTTCGTCGAACGCGCCGAGCCCGGTGCCGTCGGGCTCGCCGCGGCTCTGCACGGCGAGCCCGTCCTCGGCGTCGAGAAGCCAGAACGTCGCACGGTCGCGGTGGGGTGCCGCGGTCATTCCGAACAGCCGGCACATGGCAGCTCCAGGGGCGGGTCATCGACGAGCATGCCAGGCGTCCGTGACCCTGTGCGATGGTTCATCCGGCGTCGAGTCGGTGGGCGTGCGGGTAGGCGGTCGCCCGGCTCCGCTCGCCTCGACGTTGTCGACCGTCAAGTTCGAGGAGACACGATGAATGCCGAGAGCGTCCAGCATTTCCAAGGCAAAGGCACCGACCTGAGCGATCTGCGGGCAGGGATCGAGAGCTACCTCGAGTCGGAGGGATTTGCCGTGCAAACCTCGCCGGCAAGTCCGCACGGCACGGTGATCCAGGCGAGAAAGGGCGGCTTCCTGAGCGAGATCGTTGCCGCGGACCGTGCTCTCTCGATCCTGATCTCGGGCGACTCCGACGATTTCACGGTGCGGGTCGGGGTCGGCAGGTGGCTGCAGCATCTCGGTGTCGCGGCAGTCGAGACACTGTTCCTGTCAGTCCTGTTCCTCCCGATCGACGTGGCAGAGATGGCCTGGAACGTCGAGATCGAGCTCAAGCTCGCCAGGCACATCGAATCCCTGATCGGCTAGCGCAGCAGCTCTCAGGCGAGCACTCGGCGACGGAAGTTGTAGAGGCCAACGCCGAAGAACACGCAGCAGAAGCCCACGATGACCGGGTAGATGACGGCAAGTGGCATGTGCGAGGCGGTCGTGAAGCCTGCGCGCATGCCTTCGGCGACGTAGATGAGCGGGTTGACGAGCACGAGCAACTGCAGCCAGTGGACGCCGTAGGCGGTGACGGGAGCGAGCTTCGTCCACTGGTAGTAGGTGCCTCCCAGGAACGTGATCGGGAGGATGATGAACCCGAACATCAGCCCGATGTTCCGGGGCTCGAAGACCGTACCCAGCACGAGTCCGAGCGACGCCATCGCGAAGCACGAGATCGGCACGAGCGTGATGACGATCCACCAGTTGATCGACAGGTGGGCGTGCACGCCGCGCGCGTGGACCACATCGGCGATCGGGAGCACGACGATGGCGGCGAGCACGCCCTGCATCGCCCCCGAGAGCACCTTGGCGGCGGCGACCACCCAGATCGGGCAGGGCGCCTGCACGCGATCCTCGATCTCTCGCGTGTACCCGAACTCCGTGGAGAGCTGAAGCCCCACGGCCTGCACGCCCTGGAACATGATCGAGATTCCGACCACTCCGGGCACGAGCACCGTGGCGAACGCCGACTCGCCGGCACGACCGCCATGGCCGCTGACGCCCTGGCCGATCGAGGGGAAGACGTAGAGGAAGACGAATACCAGGAGCAGCGGCTGGATCAGGGTTCGCAGCACGAACACGCCAAAGGACTTGCGGAGCACCGTCGCGTCGCGGAGCAGCAGCGCGACGAGCGCCGTGCGGCTTGCGGCGAAGACGGAGCGAGTCGGGTGCGCCGAAACCTGCGGACGCGGCGTGGCGATCGGTTCGCTCATTCCCGCAGCTCCTTGCCGGTCAGGTTGATGAAGACCGTCTCCAGGGTTGGCTCGGCGACCGACAGATCCACGACGTCGAACCCGGCTGCGTCCGCCGCCTGGACGACACGCGGAAGCAGCCTGGGTGCACCCTTGATCAGCAACTCCACGCCACCGTTGACGAGTCGGCTCCGCTCGACGCCCTCGAGGTCGTGGCCGAGGACGTCGCGGAGGCGTGCTCGGTCCCCGGTGGCCTTCACGGTCACGATGGTGTCCGCCCCGACCGAGTGCTTGAGCGCCGCGGGGGTGTCGAGTGCGAGCACCTTCCCGTGATCCATGATCGCAACCCGGCTGCAGAGCTGGTCGGCCTCCTCCATGTAGTGGGTCAGCAGGACGATCGTCTGGCCCTCGCCGCTCAACTCGCCGAGCGTCTCCCAGAGCGCGAGCCTGCCCTGCGGATCGAGTCCGGCCGTCGGCTCGTCCAGGAAGAGCACGGCTGGGCGATGAAAGATCGCGCGCGCGATCATCAAGCGCTGAGCCATGCCGCCGGACAGCGCGTAGACGGACCCCTTCGCCCATTTCGACAGCCGGAACCGCTCCAGGAGATCTGCGGCAATGGTTCTCGACGCTCTGGCCGAGAAGCCGAACAGGCGCCCGTGGAAGTAGAGGTTCTCCTCGACCGTGAGTGCTCGATCAAGCGTGTTCTGCTGCGAGACGACACCCATCACCTGCTTCGCGAGCGCCGGCTGCGCGATGACATCGATCCCCGCGACGTAGGCCTCCCCGGACGTCGGCACGACGCGCGTCGTCAGCATCCCGGCGGTCGTCGTCTTGCCCGCGCCGTTGGGTCCGAGCAGGCCGAACACCTCTCCGGCGCCGACGACGAGATCGAGCTCGTCCACGGCGCGGAAGTCCGCGCCCGGGTAGACCTTCGTCAAGGCCACGGTCCGGATCATCTCCCCGCCCGCCGAGAGTCGAGAGCTGCCGGAGGCGGACTGCGTCGGCGCCATGCGTGGATCCTATGCTGGCGGTGTGGTGCCGATGGGCTGGCTGTCCTGCCCATGCACGTGGTGGACGCGGCTCCTGGACGACGTCTACGGGGTGCGGCGTCGGAGGGTCGTGGCGCCGAGCGCGAGTGCGAGGAGCGATGAGCCGACGATGACCGCGGCGTCTGTGAGCAGTCGGCCGCTGACCGTCCCGGTCGCGGAGATGCGCTCGAGGCCGTCGTAGGCGTATGTCATCGGGAGGGCGTCGGAGAGCCATTCGAGCGGTCGCGCCATCGTGTCGCGTGGCGCGAACAGGCCGCAGAGGATGAGTTGGGGGAAGATGAATGCGGGCATGAACTGGACGGCTTGGAACTCCGTTGCCGCGAACGCCGAGACGAAGAGGCCGAGGCTCATGCCGAGCAGTGCGTTGAGTACCGCGAACGCGGCGACGACGAGGACGGAGCCCTCGATGTTGAGGCCGAGCCCGCCGATCGCGACGGTGCAGACGATTGCTGTCTGCGCGATTGCGACGGCGGCGAACGCGAGTGCGTAGCCGACCAGGATGTCGATCTTCGCGAGCGGCATGGTCATCAGTCGCTCGAGCGTTCCCGAGGTGCGCTCGCGGAGCATGGTGATCGAGGTCACGAGGAACATGGAGATCAGCGGGAAGATGCCGACGAGCGGCAGCCCGACCCGCTGAAACGTCCCTGGCGCGCCTTCGAGGACGTACTTGAACAGCGTTACGAGGGCGCAGGGCACGATCACGATCAGCGCCAGGGTGCGAGGGTCATGGCGCAGTTGCGTCAGCACGCGCCGCGCAGTCGCGCTGACGACGGACGGGTTCATGCGGACACTCCTTCGGACGACCCGATGAGACGCAGGAATGCCCCCTCGACATCGCGGGCGCCCGTGCGCTCGAGCAGCCCTGCCGGCGTGTCGGCCGCGAGGATCCGGCCGTCGCGCATGAGCAGCAGCCGATCGCATCGCTCGGCCTCGTCCATCACGTGGCTCGATACGAGCAGCGCCACACCGGTCTCTGCGAGCGCCCGGAAGCGCCCCCAGAGGTCGGCTCTCAGCACGGGGTCGAGGCCGACGGTCGGCTCGTCGAGCACGAGCAGCTCGGGGTCGCCGAGAAGTGCAGTTGCAAGCGATGCGCGCGCGAGCTGCCCGCCGGAGAGGCGACCCGTGATGCGGTCGGCGTAGTCGCCGAGTCCGACCGTCGTCAGGACTCGCTCGACACGCTCAGGTGCACCCAGCACGTGCGCGAAGTAGCGCAGGTTCTCGCGCACCGTCAGGTCGCCGTAGACGCTCGGGGCCTGAGTCACGTAGGCGACCCGGCGCCGTAACGTCGGCGATCCGGCGGGCTCACCGAGCACCTCGATCGTGCCGCCGGCGACGATCTGAACGCCCACGATCGCGCGCATCAGCGTCGACTTGCCGCACCCGGAAGGGCCGAGCAGGCCGACCACGCTGCCGCGCGGAACGTCGATGTCGACGCCGTGGAGCACGCGCGCACCACCGCGGTCGACGACCAGTCCGCGCACGACGACGGCTTCGGCGAGCGCGCTCACGCCGCGTCCGCGCTGGCGAGCGGGGCCGTGAGAGAGCGCCGGAGCGTGGGGCCGGCGCCGCCGGCGACGACAGCGGCAGGCGCCGAAGCCAGCGGCTCGAGATGCAGGATGGAGCGGGTCAGGGGGATGTTCTACTCGGCCGCAGGTGTGATCGCCAAGACGATTGGCTTGCCCCGGCCGCGGCCGATGTGGAACGCCGTCTGCGCCCAGCGAATCGGCTTGAGAATGCGCACGTCGAACCGATACTTGCTCGCCATGAGACGTTCGATACGTTCCCGCTCGGCGTCGGGAAGAAACGCGGCGTGCGCGGGAACTGGCGATGCCAGGAGCCGACCTCGTGCCGTGCACGGTGCAATGGTGATTTCCGGATTGCGCCGCATGCGCCTCACCTTGTAGGAGTCGGCGTCGGTCTCGATCAGGAGGCGACCGTCTTCGGGGACGAACCAGACTGGCGTCGCGACTCCGGTGCCGTCGCGGCGGAAGCTCGTCAAGCTGAGGTACTTGCCCTGCATCTCCGTGCCGTCCACAGGAGCATGCTCGCGGGCCGGACACGCAGTGACATCGGTGCAGCCACGTATTCGGAGTCGGTGGTTCCCCGAAGCGTCGCCGCGGACGCGAAAGGCCGACGTTCAGCCACTCGGTCGCTTGCAGATCACCGGGCAGCCAATCCGCGCGTCAACGGACGCGCAGGGTCGCGATCACGCCGCCCTGCTCATGCCCCCGTCTCGCCACCGTGGAGGCGGGCAAGATCTTGCTCGGTCGCGAGTACGATCACGATGTCGCCGGCCTGTAACGGCTCGGCCATGGTGGGGCCGACCACGACCTTCCCGCCGAGATGCTTGATGCCGAGCAGGGTCGCCTGGGAGACGCCGTCGAGCATTTGCCCGCAGGTGCTGCCGGCGAGGCCGTTCTCCTCGTTGACCTCGAGCTCGGCGAGTACCAGACCTTCGCGCCGGGGGCTCGCGAGCGTGTCGATGAAGTCCGTCGCAAGTGGCTGCAGGGCTGAGAGCACGATGTGCCGGCCGCCCATGCTGTAGAGCGAGACGACGCGGTCGGCGCCCGCCAGCCGGAGCTTCTCGTCGTTGGCCGGGGCAGCCACACGGGCAACGACGTAGCAGCCGGGGTTGACCGACTTGGCCGTGAGGGTGATGTAGGTGTTTCCCGCGTCGCGGTCGCTCACAGCGAGGAGCGCACGGGCGCGGAGAACGCCCGCCGCCACCAGCACGCGCTCGTCCTCGGCATCGCCCTGTACGACGAAGTAGCGAAGCGCGCGCGCCGATTCCGCGCGCATCGGATCCCGGTCGATGACGACGAACGGCTCGTTTCGCTCCCAGAGCTCGCGTGCGACCTCCTCACCCACGCGTCCAAAGCCGCAGACGACGAAATGGTTCGCCAGGTGCTCGATCTCCAACTCGGTTCTCCTGCGGAAGTAACGGCTGCGGATGTCGCCTTCCAGGGCTTCTTGAACGACCAGCGTAAGCGTGTACAGCACGGTGCCGACGCCGAAGAGGATCAGCACGATGGTAAAGAGCTTCTCGGCGGTGCCGAACGGCGTCAGCTCCCGGAAGCCGACGGTGCTGAGCGTCGTCACGGACTGGTAGAGGGCGTCGACGAAGGACATGCCCGACAGCACCATGTACCCCACCGTCCCGACCGAGATCGCCAGGGCGACGCTCGCGAGCGCCCAGCGCAGCCGACTGCTCAGGGGCAGCGCGCGCATGAAGTCGGCGGGCACGTTCTCGATTCTAGGTTGCCCGCGGGCAGGGCTTTCGAGGGAGGGAGTGGCGCCGGCCGCGTTCTCGCTACCCGGGCGCTCGACGCGAAGCGCCTGTCCCGCACGCCGAGAGCTACGTCGTCGTGTTGAATGGCGCGGCGATCATCGTAGAGCGTGCGGTCTTGGAACCCGACGCGAGCCCGCCCAACCGGCTCGCGTGGGAGATCCGATGCTCGAACGAGGAGCCGCGATCGGTCGTTCTGGAAGGGCGTCGACTGTGAAGCGCCATGCCTGGCCGCTGCCCGCAGGAACTCGAGCGAGACCCGTGGGCCTGGGCGGCGTCGCCCTGGCGCCGGCGTGTAGGGTGAGGCGGTCGTTCGGGTCACGGGGTGTGGTGTGAGCCTGTTCCCTCATCTGTTTTCGCCGCTTCGGATCGCGCACGTCACGCTGCGAAACCGGATCTTCTCGGCTGGGCACGACACCAGCATGGCGGCCGACGGGCGGGTGAGCGAGGCGCTGGTGGAGTACCACCGGGCGCGTGCGGCGGGTGGGGCGGGTCTCGTGGTCGTCCAGGTGGCGGGGGTGCACGAGTCGGCCCGGTACACGTCGCACATGCTGATGGTGACCGACGATGCGTGCGTGGAGGGATACCGGCGCCTGGCGGATGCGTGCCACGCCCACGGCTGCACGGTGTTCGGGCAACTGTTCCATCCCGGCCGGGAGATCATGGAGTCGCAGGACGGCAGCGCGCCGGTTGCCTACTCCGCCTCGGCCGTGCCGACGGAGCGGTTCCACGTCACGCCGTGCGCGCTCGCAGACGGGATGATCGGCGAGATCGTGGACGGGTACGGCGGCGGTGCGCTGCGGCTGCGCGAGGCGGGCCTGGATGGTGTCGAGATCGTCGCCAGCCATGGCTACCTCCCCGCACAGTTTCTGAACCCGCGGGTGAACCTGCGAGACGACGGCTATGGCGGCAGCGACTCCAACCGGCTGCGCTTCCTGCGCGAGGTGATCGGGTCGGTGCGCGAGGCGGTCGGGCGGGAGATGGTGGTTGGACTTCGGATCTCAGGCGATGAGGTGGGCCACGACGGGCTGCGACCCGACGAGGTCGTCGCCGCCTGCACGGCGCTGGACGCCGATGGAGCGTTGGATTACTTCAACGTGACCGCGGGCTCATCGGCCACGCTGGAGGGATCGGTGCACATCGTGCCACCGATGACCGTTGCCAACGGCTACACGATTCCGATGGGTGCGGCGGTGCGGGCCGTGGTGTCGGTTCCCGTTCTGGTCGGCGGGCGGATCAACCAGCCGCAGGAGGCGGAGCGCGCTCTGGCAGCCGGGCATGCGGACGCCTGCGGTATGACCCGCGCGCTGATCTGCGATCCGGACCTGCCGAACAAGGCCGCCGCGGGGCAACTCGAGCAGATCCGGGCGTGTGTTGCCTGCAACCAGGCGTGCATCGGCCATTTCCACATGGGCTACCCGATCTCGTGCATCCAGCATCCGGAGACGGGGCGCGAGGTTCGCTACGGGCGGCGGGCACCCGCCGCCCGGCCGCGTGACGTGCTGGTCGTTGGTGGTGGGCCGGGTGGGCTGAAGGCGGCGGCCGTGGCGGCCGAGCGGGGTCATCGCGTGACGCTGTGCGAGGCTGCGTCGAGGGTCGGTGGCCAGGTGCTCCTGGCCGAGCGCCTGCCGGGGCGGGGCGAATTCGGCGGAGTCGTCGCCAACCTGGCCGGCGAAGCCGCGCGGGCGGGCGTGCGGATCGTCACCGACGCGCGCGTGGACCGCGAGTTCGTGCGCCGCGAGGATCCCGACGTCGTCGTCGTGGCCACCGGAGCGGGTCCTCGGCGGCCGCCGCTGGAGGTATCCGGCGGACTCCCGGTGCTCGACGCATGGGAGGTCCTGACGGGTGTCGATCCGCCCGAGGGAACGATCGTGATCGCGGACTGGCGATGCGACTGGATCGGCCTGGGACTAGCCGAGTTGCTCGCCCGCCGCGGCCGGCACGTGCACCTGTGCGTGAACGGGTACACGGCGGGCCAGCGCCTCCAGCAGTACGTCCGCGACTCCTGGCTGGCAACGATCCATCGCCTGCACGTCGATGTCGTGCCGCTCGTGCGGGTGTACGGCGTCGACGACGACGCGGTCTACCTCGAGCACACGATGAGCGGCGAGCCGGTCGTGCTCGAGGGCGTGAGCGGGCTCGTGCTGGCGCAGGGACACGAGAGCCGCTGCACACTCGCGTCCGAGCTCGAGGCGCTCGATGTCGAGGTGCACGCCATCGGGGACTGCGTCGCCCCACGCACCGTCGAGGAGGCCGTCCTCGAGGGCCTGCAGACAGCTGCCGCCCTGTGAGTGGCGCGACTCGTCGTCGCCGACGCGCTTCCCGGCAAGCGAACATGCACGTCGCCTGAGCCGCCGGATCCGGTAAGCACGCGACGCGAGTCCCGTGGGGATCCCTGGTTCGGGCGGGGCTATGATCGGCGAAGTCGGCGATAACGGAGGCGAAGCGGTGTTTGCGTACAGCCTGACGGTTACCGGAGCGTCGGAAGAGCAAGCCGAGCGGATGGAACGCGCGCTCCAGCAGGACCAGGTGCCTGGGCTGGTGCTGCACGCCGGCGGCCCGATTCCCGGCGGATACCGCTACGTCGAGATCTGGATGTCGCGCGAGGAGGCGATGCGCTTTCATGACACGCACATCCGCGGCGCACTCACCCAAGCGGGCCTCGACGTGGAGTCTCTGGACGTGCAGATCACGGAGATCGAGCGGGTAACGACCCTGGTCGCCGGTCACGGGGTGACGCTCCCCGCGCTCGCCGGTCGGTAACTACTCCAGCTAGCCGAGCTGTGCGAGCCGACACGGAATGAAGGTCGCAGCGGACACCCGCCGTGGTGCCCGGCCAGGCCTGAGCCCACCGATGCGCGACGCAGCTTGCACTCGGAGCATCGGGTTCCCGCCGCGTCAGTAGCCGTCGGCGGAGAAGAACCACCGCGCGATGTCGAGCTGGGGAAGTGCCCGGCTGCCCATCCACAGGCTCATGATCTTCGCGTCGCGCCAGTGCTTCTCGGCGTCACCATCGCGCGCGTAGCCGTGCGCACCCATCAGGTCGAGCACCTGGTTGGCGACCTTTGTCATCTGGTCGGCGACGAACAGCTTCGTGACCCGCGTGCGGGCCAGCATCTCGGGCGTTGCGCGCGGACCGTAGAGGTCGGGCCGCTCGAGCATTCGCGCCTTGAGGTAGGTCTCGGCGCGGCTCACCTCGATCGAGGTGACGATGTCGGCCAGTACCGCGGCCGTGATGGAGTGGTCTTTCAAGAGACGACCCGCGATGATCCGCGTGTCGCACCAGTCGCGGACGATCTCGTACAGGTTGCGCATCACGCCGATGCACGTCGCGGCGGTGCCGACGTTGCCGGAGCAGATCATCGCGCGCGCCCGCTCGGCATCGCGCCCTGGACCGTGTGCGCGGTAGTTGAGGGGCACGCGGACGTTGTCGAACCAGATGTCGCCGTTCGCGTCGGCCGCCATCCCGGCCTTCTGGTACGGCGCGCCCTGCGTGACCCCCGGCGCGTCCGCCGGCACGTAGATGATCGCGACCGCATCGTCGCCGCCCTCGGGGTCGGTGGTGCAGACGACGGCGAAGAGGTCGGCGTGGCCGCCCGAATTGGTGGGCCAGAGCTTGTGGCCGTTCACGATCCACTCGTTGCCGTCGCGCGTCGCGGTCGTGCGGATGTAGCGGCCGTGCGTGCCGTCGACGTTCTCGACGTCCGAGCCCGAGTGGCCGTCGGTGAGCGCGACACAGCCGACGTACCATCGCTCCTCGTCGAGGAAGCGTGAGGTGAAGAGCTCCATCAATTCCTCGTTCACGAACGGCGGAAAGATCGGCGACATCGCCCAGGTCGAGCAGCTCGCCGCTGTCGCAAGCCCGCTGTCGGCGCGCGCCATCTCCTCCATCAGAAGGTTCGACGTGATCGACGATATCCCGAGCCCGCCATACTCCTGCGGCCAGCAGGCGCGCTGGTAGCCGAGCTCGACGCACAGTTTGTGCAGCAACGGCTTGGCGATCCGGTGCTCGCGCCAATCCTCGTCGAGCTGACGCCGCACTGGCATCACGTCGCGCTCCGCCCAGCCGCGCACCGCCTCGACCAGATCCCACGCCTCGTCCGCGACCCACTCGCGCGGGAGGGAGAACGGATCAGGACCCGCCTCGCGCACCGTCCGCGCCACGGTTACCTCCGGCTAGGAACTCTCGGTCGCACCCACCTGGCCGCCGGCGGCGCGGCGCCGGCGCTCGTGATGCCCGCGCGCGCCGACGACGCGCCGACTCTACACCAATGACCGACCCGGATCGTGCGCGCCCG
>CAZYYP010000094.1:0-12123 GCA_964651695.1 uncultured Gaiellales bacterium
GCGTTCCCGCAGATCATGCTCGCGCTCGTTGCGATCACGACGCTCGGCGCCAAGGACTGGCTGATCGTGCTGGCGGTCGGCCTGACGACGATGCCCCGTGTCGCGCGCGTCGCCCGAGGCGCCGCGCAGCCGGTCGTGGAGCGCGACTTCGTCGCCGCTGCCGAGGCGCTCGGCGTGTCGCGGCCAAGGATCCTGCTCGGCGAGATCCTGCCGAACATCCTCTCGCCGCTGATGGTCGAGGCGAGCCTGCGCCTGACCTACGCGATCGGGCTCATCGCCGCTCTGGCCTTTCTCGGCTTCTCGACCGATCCGAACGGCGCCAACTGGGGCACGATGATCCAGGAGAACCAGCTCGCACTGGTGTCGCAGCCATGGGGCGTCGTCCTGCCCATCGCCGCCATCGCCGTGCTCACGATCGGCACGAGCCTCGTCGGCGACGGCATCTCGCGCGCGGCGATCGGGATCGACCGCGGGAGGGCCGCCGAGTGAGCGCCGTCCCTGCGGCAGTCGCGGTCGAGAATCTGCGCATCGTGCTGCGCGACACCGAGATCGACATCGTCGACGAGGTCACGTTCGCGATCGCCCCCGGCGAGGTGCTCGGCCTCGTCGGCGAGTCGGGCTCGGGCAAGACCACCGTCGGGCTCGCGCTGCTCGGGCACACGCGGCGAGGCGCGGCGATCGGGGGCGGCAGCATCCGCATCGGCGATGTCGAGGTGCTCTCGCTCTCGAGCTCCGCGCGGCGCTCGATCCGCGGGCGCGTCGTCTCGTACGTCCCGCAGGATCCCGCGGCATCGCTCAACCCCGCGCTTCGCATCGGCACGCAGCTGCGCGAGACGCTCGAGGTGCACGGGTTCGGATCGGGCTCCGACGAGCGCGAGGCGCGCATCGCCGAGGTCATGCGCGAGGTTGCGCTGCCCGACGACCGCGCGTATCTGCGCCGCTACCCGCACGAGCTCTCGGGCGGCCAGCAGCAGCGCATCGGACTCGCCATGGCGTTCGCCTGCCGGCCGCGCCTGATCGTGCTCGACGAGCCCACGACCGGGCTCGACGTGACGACGCAGGCCCACGTGCTCGGCACCGTGCGCGAGCTCGCCGCGGCGCACCAGGTCGCGGCGCTCTACGTCAGCCACGACCTCGCGGTCGTCGGCACGCTCGCGACGCGCACCGCGGTGATGTATGCCGGGCGCATCGTGGAGATCGGCCCCACCGCCGAGCTCTTCGCGGCCGCCTCGCATCCGTACACGCGCCGGCTCGTGCAGGCGATCCCCCACCTCTCCGGCCGCCGCGAGCTGGTCGGCATCCCCGGGCGGGCGCCCTCCCCGGGCGCGCGCCCGAGCGGCTGCACGTTCGCCCCGCGCTGCACATTCGTGCTCGACGCCTGCCGCAGCGCCGAGCCGCCGCTGCGCGAGCTCGCGCCCGGCCTCCGGGTCAAGTGCATCCGCGCCGAGGAGGTCCGGGCGAGCGTCGTCTCGCGCTCCGGCCGCCTGGAGGAGCACGTGGCGGACACGACGACGACCGCTGCCGTGCTCACGCTCGACAGGGTCTTCGCGGGCTACGGCCCCGTCACGGTCGTGCACGACGTCAATCTGCGGCTCGCACCGCACGAGTGCCTCGCGCTGGTGGGCGAGTCGGGCTCGGGCAAGACCACCCTGGCGCGCTCGATCGCGGGCCTGCACCGCGACCGCACGGGCGACATCCTCCTGCGTGACACGCCGCTCGCGCAGGCCGCGCGAGCGCGCACGCGCGAGGCGCGGCAGTCGATCCAGTACGTGTTCCAGAACCCCTACGGCTCGCTCAACCCGCGCAAGACGATCGGGCAGATCGTGCGCCAGCCGCTCGGCGTCTTCGGAAGCGCCACCGGTGCCGAGGCCGACAAGCGCGTCGAGGAGATGCTCGACCGCGTCTCGCTGGCCGCGAGCTACGTCGATCGCTACCCCGATCAGCTCTCGGGCGGCGAGCGCCAGCGCGTGGCGATCGCCCGCGCCCTCGTCGTGAGCCCATCGGTGCTCGTCTGCGACGAGGTCACCTCGGCGCTCGACGTGAGCGTGCAGGCGGCGATCGTCGAGCTGCTCGCCGAGCTCCAGCGCGAGCTCGGCCTGGCGATGCTGTTCGTGACCCACAACCTCCCGCTCGTGCGGTCGATCGCGCAGCGCGTGGCCGTCATGAGCTCGGGGCGCATCGTCGAGCTCGGGACGGTCGAGCACGTGCTGCAGTCTCCGAAGGACGACTACACCCAGCGCCTGCTCGCCGACACGCCGTCGCTCGAGACCGCGATCGCGTGACGGCCGCCGCTGCGGCTCGCGGCCGGGCCGCGGCCGGATTCGAGGGCGTGCGCGCGACCTTCGAGCGCACGCTCGCCGACGGTGGCGAGCCGGGCGGGGCGTTCGCGGCCATGGTCGGCGGCGAGGTCGTCGTCGACCTCTGGGGCGGGATCGCCGACCCCGCGACACAGAGGCCGTGGGAGGAGCGCACGTGTGCGGTCATCTTCTCCGGGACGAAGGGCATCGTGGCCACGGCGATGCTGCTGCTCGTCGAGCGCGGCCAGCTCGATCTCGCGGCCCGCGTCAGCACCGTCTGGCCGGAGTTCGCCGCCGCCGGCAAGGACGCCATCACGGTCGCACAGCTCCTCAGCCACTGCGGCGGCCTGGCGGGCATCGCGGAGCCCGTCGCGTTCGACCAGCCCGTCGCGATCGCGCGCGCGCTCGCGGCCCAGACTCCGATCGTGCCGGTCGGGACGCCCTGCTACCACGCGCTCACCTACGGCTGGCTCGCGGGCGAGCTGATCCGCCGGGTCGACGGCCGCACGCCCGGCGCGTTCGTGCGCGACGAGATCGCGCTGCCACTGGGCGGGCTCGACCTGCGCATCGGGCTCGCCGGGGGCGATGCGCTCGCGGGCGGACGGGCGCTGCTGCGCCAGGCGCCCGGCTTCCAGCTCGGCGCCTTCAGCACGGCCGAGCCGGATCCGCGGCTCGAGCTCGTCTACGGAGCGTCGCGCGCGGCACCCGAGTTCTGGAACGATCCCGGCGTGCTCGCGCTCGGCGTCCCGGCCGCAGGCGGCGTCGCCACCGCGCGCGCCATGGCCACGCTCTACGGCGGCCTCGCCGGCGGCGGCCTCGTCGCACCCGCGACGCTGGCGCTCGGCCGGCGCGCAGAGGGCGTCGGCGAGGATCCGCTGACCGGCCGGCCCCTGCGCTTCGGCCCGACCGGCTACGAGCTCGCCGGCACGCCGAGCGCACTCGGTCCCGCCCCCGACGCGTTCGGCCACACCGGCGCGGGCGGCTCCTCGCACGGCGGGTGGCCGGCACTGCGGGCCGGCTTCTCCTACGTGACCGCCGAGCTGCGCAGCGAGGACGGCGACGAGCGCGCCCGCAGCCTGCTCGCGGCGCTCCACGAGGCGCTGACGGCGCCATGAGCGACCGCCCGAACGTGGTGCTCGTGATGGCCGATCAGCTCGCCGCCGCGCATCTGCCCGCGTACGGCAACGGAGCGGTGCACGCTCCGCGCCTCTCACAGCTCGCGCGCGAGGGCGTCGTCTTCGAGAGCGCCTACTGCGCCTCGCCGCTCTGCGCGCCGTCGCGCTTCGCGCTGCTCGCCGGCCGCCGGCCATCGTCGATCGCCGCCTACGACAACGCCGCCGAGCTGCCGGCAGGCACGCCGACGATCGCCCACGTGCTGCGCGCCGACGGCTACGAGACCGCGCTCGCCGGGAAGATGCACTTCGTCGGGCCCGACCAGTTGCACGGCTTCGAGGAGCGCCTGACGACGGACGTCTACCCGTCCGACTTCGACTGGACGCCCGACTGGCGCCTCCCGCCCGGGGAACGCCTCGAGTGGTACCACAACACGACGAGCCTGCGCGCCTCGCGCGTCGCCGAGGCGGCCATGCAGACCGACTACGACGACGAGGTCTGCTTCCGCGCCGTGCAGAAGATCCGCGACCTCTCGCTGGGGTCGGGCGAGCGGCCGTTCTTCCTCACGGTCTCGTTCACGAATCCGCACGACCCGTGGGAGGTGCGGCAGCGCTACTGGGACCTCTACGACGAGCGCTCGATCCCCCTGCCCGCCGTCGCGACGATTCCGCGCGGGGAGGCCGACGCCCACAGCCTCCGGTTGCGCGACATGAGCCTGCTCGACGCACGACCGCTCGACGATGACGAGGTGCGCCGCGCGCGCCACGGCTACTACGCCGCCATCAGCTACCTCGACGAGCGCGTCGGCGAGGTGCTCGACGCGCTCGCGGCGACCGGTCTCGACGGCTCGACGGTCGTGCTCTTCACGGCCGACCACGGCGAGCTGCTCGGCGAGCGCGGGCTCTGGTACAAGATGTCGTTCCTCGAGGGCTCGGCGCGCGTGCCGCTGATCGCGCGGGGTCCCGGGCTCGCGCCGCGCCGTGTCCGCGGCCCGGTCTCGCAGCTCGACATCGCAGCGACCCTCGCCGACCTGGCGGGCGCGCCGGCGGACGGGGCGGCTTTCGAGGGGACGAGCCTCGCCTCCGCGCTCACGGGCGCCTCCGACGGGCCGGGACAGGCCGAGGGCGAGTACCTCGCCGAGGGCGTCACTGCGCCGGCGGTCATGCTCCGGCGCGGTCGCCACAAGTACATCCGCTGCCCCGGCGACCCCGATCTGCTCTACGACCTGGCCGCCGATCCGCTCGAGTTGCGCAACCTCGCGGCAGAGCCGGAGGCCAGGGTTCTCGCAGCTGCGTTCCGGGTCGAGAGCGATGCGCGCTGGGACTTCGACCTGCTCGCCGCGCGCGTGCTCGAGAGCCAGCGGGAGCGTCGTCTGGTGGCGCGCGCACTGGCGCGCGGTGCCTATCAACCATGGGATTTCCAGCCGTTTTCGGACGCATCGCTGCAGTACGTCCGGAGCGACGCAGCACGGGGCGATCGGCCCGGCCGGGCGCGTCCCGCAGGCGGGCTCCCGCCCTCTGCGGACACCACCTAGACGAACGTCGAGTCCACGTTCGACGGCCCGGTTGGCTGTGATAGACAACCCCGAGTGGGTGGAGCGTAGGCCGGCGCCCGCGACGAAACGCGCCAGGCCTCCTGTCAACTACTGCGGCTCCAGGAGCATTCGTGTCCTATCCGATCCATCACCGGCGACTTCGGCGCGCGGTCGCACTCTGCCTGGCTGCGGCCTGCGCAGCGCTCGCGGCTCCGGCGGCCGCGCTCGCCGACGGTCAGCTCGACCCGGCCTTCAACGGCACCGGGTACCACGTCGGCAGCTCTGCCGAGGGCACCCTCTTCGACAACGTCGAGAACCGCATCCCCATGGTCGTGCAGAGCGACGGCAAGATCGTGGCAGGCGGTTCGCGCGCGGGCTTCATGACCCTCGTCCGCTACAACGCCGGCGGCACGATCGACACCAGCTTCGGCAGCGGCGGCTTCGTGACGCGGCAGTTCGCGGGGACCCCCTCGGGCGGAGTGGGCTCGAGCGGTGCCGTCGCCATGACGCTCGACCCGTCGGGCAACATCGTCGTCGCGGGCTTCGGCGGAGCGCAGTCGATGGTCGTCGCGCGCTTCAGCGCCGACGGCGCCTACATCGCGAGCGCCGTCTGCTACGCCCCGCACCTCATCGACTTCACCGCGCGCGGCGTCGCCGTGCGGCCGAACGGCTCGATCGTGCTCGCCGGCTATGCCCGCGACCGCTATCCGACGCTCGCCGTTCCGCCCACCCCGGCGGTCATGTACGGACAGCACGCCGTCGTGACGCTGCCGGCGAGCGGGAACAGCACCACCGCCTGCGGCACCTATACCGCGACTGCGGGCAACCTCTCGCTCGGTTCGAGCGGCGTGAAGATCGATGGCCTGAACGCGGACGGCACCGTCACCGACGCGACCCTCGGCGGGCGCTACTGGGAGGCCGTGACGGCCCTGCCCGACAACCGCTTCGTGCTGGCCTCGGTCAGCGGCCCCGACGCCTCCGCGTGGGTCGAGCGCTACACGGCTGCCGATGCGCTGGACACCGCCTTCGCCGGCGGCCGCCTGACCCTCCCGGCGACCTCCCTGCACGCCCTCGCGCAACCGGGCGACGGCACCATCCTCGCGGCCGGCGAGTCGGTCGACGCCGCGCTCTCCGCCAACCGCCAGATGCTGGTCGCGCGCATCGGCGCGAACGGCGCGCTCGCCACCTACGGCACCGCGGGGATCGCACGCTCGCGCGTCGGCGGCGGTAGCGACACCGGCCAGGCGCTCGCGGTCCAGGCCGACGGCAGCGTCATCGTCGGCGGCTCGGCCAACCTCGCCGGCAAGACCGCCTTCGGACTCACCCGCTTCACCCCGGCCGGCGTGCGCGACGACACCTTCGGCCTGCACGGGGAGACCACCACGCCGTTCGGCGTTCCCGCCGTCAACGGCTACATCACCGGCATGGCGCTCTCCGGCAACCTGCTCATGGTCGCCGGCCGGCTGACGGATCCCGCGGGCCTCGTGGTCACGACGGCGCGCTACTACGCGAGCGGTGCACCACCGCCGCCGCCGCCGCCGCCGGCGGTGTCGACGCTCGGCGTCGACCAGATCACGGGCACCAGCGCCAGGGTCACGGGCACCGTCAACGCCAACGGCACCGCTGCGACCTGGTGGCTCGAGTGGGGACCGACGACCACCTACGGCAGCAAGTCGGCCGCGCAGTCGCTCTCGGCCACGACGAACGACGTCAACGTCGGCGTCCCGGTCAGCGGCCTCGCAAACGGCACGCTCTACCACGCGCGTCTGGTGATCTCCAACTCGATCGGCACCGTCCCGGGCGACGACATCACGTTCACGACGCTCGCGAGCGGCGGGCCGCTGCCCTCCGGCAAGGGCGTCAAGAAGATCTGCAAGGTGCCCAGGGTCGTCGGCAAGTCGGTCAACGTCGCGCGCAAGAAGATCGCCGCCGGGGGCTGCAAGTTCAAGATCGTCTACAAGCACTCCAAGAAGCGCAGGAACATCGTGCTCGCGCAGTCGCGCAAGGCCAACAAGAAACTGGTCTACCGCGCCGTCGTGAAGCTCACGGTCTCCACGAAGGCCGTGACCAGGCCGGCCAAGAAGAAGTAGGCAGAACGACCGAGAGCCCCGTGCGGGGCTCTCGGATCGACTGCCCGGAGTGGAGGCGGCGGGAATCGAACCCGCGTCCACGGACGCGACAGGAAGGGCTTCTCCAAGCTCAGCCTGCGTTCAGTGTCTCGCCGCCTTGCACCACGCAGGCCGGTGCTCGGCTGGCCAGTCCGTCGTTGGAGTCCCCTGTGGCCGGCACGGACCCCCCGGCCACCAGGCAAGCCCCCTTCTGAAGGACGCCCTCCGCGGGGGCCCGGAGGGGCCACTCGTCACGTAGTCAGACTACGCGGCGAGCGCGAGATCCAGATCGGACTTCGCATTTAGTGTGTGTCGGATGATTTACGAGGCCCACCGACATCCTCGGCTTGCTACCCAACCCATCGGTTTCGCCCGCGTCGAAGCCAGGACGCCCCCGAGAGTCCTTCAAGCGTAGCACGGCTGTGGGACTCGCTTACCGCCGTCTCAGGCGCGGAAACGCGTCTTGATCTCGCGGTCGATCTCGCGCCGCACGTCGCGGTCGGCCAGCGCGCGCCGCTTGTCGATTCCCTCCTTGCCGCGGGCCAGCGCGATCTCGCACTTGACGCGACCATCCTTGAAGTAGAGCCGCAGCGGCACGAGCGTCAGGCCCTTCTCGGCAACGCGCGAGGCGAGATCCTCGATCTCGTGCTTGTGCGCGAGCAGCTTGCGGTCGCGCGTCGGCTCGTGGTTCGCGCGGTTGCCCTGCGCGTACGGCTCGATCGTGGCGCCGACGAGCCACAGCTCTCCCCCGCGCTCGGTCGCGAACGCCTCGCGCAGCGCGACCTTGCCCGCGCGCAGCGACTTGACCTCGGTGCCGGTGAGCGCAATGCCGGTCTCGAGGCGCTCGAGGATGTGGTACTCGTGCCGCGCCTTGCGGTTCGTCGCGATCGTGCGTTCGCCCTCGGCCACCGTCGGAGTGTACGGGCCCCTCGTCGGCGGGAGCCGGCTCAGCCCCGCCGGCGCTTCGGCGGCTTCGGCGGCCGGCGCGGCGTCGTCCGCTTGACCGGGCGCGTGCGCGGACGCGGCGCCTCGTGCTCGGGGACGACATCGAGCGTGGCGCGGCCGCGCGGCGGATCGACGGCGGTCACGACGCACGAGAGCTCGTCCCCGAGCCGGATGCGCCTGCCCGAGGCACGGCCGACGAGTGCCACGCCGTGCTCGTCGACGTCGAAGCGCTCGCGGGCGTCGAGCCGGCGCGCCGGCAGGAAGCCCTCGAAGACGTCGCCGAAGCGCACGAACAGCCCGGCACCGATGAGACCGGTGACGACGCCGTCGAATGTCTGGTGCCGGCCCTCGGCGCGCAGCCGGTCCTGCAGCAGGAACGCCAGGCAGATCGCATCGGCGCGGCGCTCGGCATCGGCCGCCTCGCGCTCGCGGCTCGAGCAGCGCAGCGCGATCTCCGGCAGGTCGCGGGCCTTCGGAGCCTCCTCCCCGAGGCTCGCGAGCGCGCACAGCGCCCGGTGCACCACGATGTCGGGATAGCGCCGGATCGGCGAGGTGAAGTGCACGTAGGCCGGCGAGGCGAGCGCGGCGTGCCCGCTGTTGACCGGGTCGTAGCGTGCGAGCTCGAGCGTTCGCAGGAGCAGGGCCCCGAATGCCTCGCGCGCCGCCGGCCGCTCGCGCACGACCGGGGCGAGCAGCTCCGATTGGCGCGCGACGGCCAGCGAGGCCTGAGGGCCGTTCGCGCGCTCGGGCAGCGGGGCGATCGGCAGTCCGAGCGCCTGGAGCCGTTCGGCCATCCGCAGCAGGGCCTCGTGCTTGGGGTGCTCGTGCACGCGATAGAGCGCCGGGCGGCGGGCGCGCGCGAGCAGGCCGCCCACCGCCTCGTTCGCGAGCAGCATGAGCTCCTCGACGAGTGCGTGCGCGCGCGGCTCCTCATCCCAATGGGCCCCGGCCACGCGTCCGTCCTCGACGTCGAACGAGAGCTCGCGCGGGGCGAGCGAGAACGCCCCGCGGGCATGGCGACGCTCACGGAGATTCCGGGCCAGGGCGTCGGCGCGCACCAGCAGGTCGCCGTTCGGGTGGCGACGCTTGCCCGCAAGCACCTCGTGCGCCTCGTCGTAGCTCAGGCGCGCACGGCTTCGGATCAGAGCGCGGCGCACCCGTGGAGCTCCCGCCGTCCCGTCGGCGCCGATCCGCACCTCCACGCTCAGCACCCGCCGTACTTCGCCGGGGCGCAGACTGCAGGCGTCCGCGGAGAGCTCGAGCGGCAGCATCGGCTCGACCGCTCCCGGGACGTACACGCTGCACGTACGTCGGCCGGCCTCGCCGTCGAGCGCGCCTCCAGGCTTGACGTAGCTCGCGACATCGGCGATGTGAATCCAGGCGCGCACGCCGTCGCCGTCGGGCTCGACGCTCACCGCGTCGTCGAAGTCGCGCGCGGTCGGCGGATCGATCGTGACCGCCTCGAGCTCGGTGAGGTCGTCGCGCCGCCCCTCGGGCTCGGGCGCGCGGGCCGCGCCGCGCGCCTCGCGCAGCGCCTCCTCGGGCCACCCGCGGGCGAGCCCGCGCTGCAGGAGCAGCGCGCGCAGCACCCCTCCGACGTCGTCGGGAGACCCGAGCCGCTCGACGACGCGGGCGCTGCCGCGGGCCTGCTCGACGGCTACGAGCTCGCCGGCCGCCACCGCGAGGCCCGAGCGCCGCCCGAGCGCGAGCTGCTGGCCCTCGTCGAAGAACGGCACCGCGACGAGGAAGCGCCCCCGGCGCTCGACGGTGCATGCGACCAGCCGTTGCCGGTCGTCGTCGTCGATCACAGGCCGCGGGCCACGGCGACTGCATGCACGAGCAGTCGCGTGTGAACCTGCACGTCCGGCCGGATCCCGTGGCCGTGGATGTCGAGCCCGTTGGGTGTGCGATACGTGGCGACCGTGAGCTTGACGGCACCGCCGCCGGGCACCGGCACCACGGCCTGGATCGAGGCCTTGCCATACGTCCGCGTGCCGACGGTCTTCGCGCGCTTGTTCTCGCTCAGCGCCGCCGCGACGATCTCGGCGGCGCTCGCGGTGGCGCGATCCATGACGACCACGAGCGGCATGCGCGGCAGGGCCGATTTGGTGGCGAGCACGGTCGCATTCACGGTGTGCGCGCCCGAGTAGGAGACGATGCGGCCGCGCGCGAGGAAGACGTCGACGGTCTTGTAGGCCTCGGTGAGCAGGCCGCCGGGGTTGCCGCGCAGGTCGAGCACGACGATGCGCGCGTGACGGGCGGCCTTGCGCACCTGGGCGGCCACGCCGTGGGAGAAACGCGTGATCCGGATGACCCGCACGCCGTGGCCGGCGTTCCGCACCTCGACCGCGGGCAGGCGCACGATGCTCCGGCGGACCCTGACGACGTGCTGAGCGCCGCCCTTGCGGCGCATCACGAGCCTCAGCGCACCGCGGTGGGGCGCCTGCAGCGCGGCGAGCGTCGTATCGATGTGGCCGCGCACGGGCACGCCGTCGACCGAGAGCAGCTGGTCGCCCTTCTTCAGCCCGGCCGCGGAGGCCGGCGAGTGCGGCACCACGGCGACGATCGTCAGGACCGAGCCGTGCGCGTGCACGCGCACGCCGACCCCGTAGAACTGCTCGGCGGTGTCGGCCTGGAGCGATTCGTACTGCGCCTCGGTGAGGTACGTCGTGAACGGATCGCGCAGCTGCTTGATCAGCTGCGGGACCGTACGTGCCGATGCGAGCGCGCTCGGATCGAGCGGGCGCACGTAGCGGTCGCTGAGCACCTGCCGCACGGCATCGGCGAGCACCACCTGCGGATTGACAGGCGCCGGCTGGGGACGCTCGCCACCGCGCCGCGTCGCATACCCGAGCGCGAAGGCGACGGCGACGGCGGCACACACGGCAAGCGAGCGGCGCAAGCGCATCGAGTGGTCACTGTACCGGGTGGAGATTCAGACCCGCAAGAAGCGGCGCATGGTCACACCGGAGCCGAGTGCGCCGAGCAGTGTGCCGGCCAGAAGCAGGAGCGGAGCGAGCAGCCAGAATGCGATGGCGTGTGCGCCGTTCTCGTTGAGCGACGCGGCCGGCAGGTGATCCTTGAGCAGCACGAGCGAGACGCCGAGCAACCCGATCGAGAGCACCGCTCCGCCGAGGCCGCAGAGCATGCCCTCGAGCACGAACGGGAGTCGCACGAACCAGTTGGAGGCGCCGACCAGCTTCATGACCTCGACCTCCCGCCGCCGGGCGAAGATCGAGAGCCGGATCGTGTTGGCGATCAGCGCCACCGCCGAGATCGCCAGCACGAGTATCAGGCCGCCGATCACGGCCTCCACCACCGCCGCGTTGCGCAGCAGGCGGTCGGCTTCCTTGCCGCCGTACTTCACGCCATTCGAGCCCTTCTCGGCTCCTGGCATGCCGCGCACCGCCGCGGCGACATTCTTGGCACGGCTCGGGTTCTGCAGCGACGCCTCCCAGGACGCGGGCAGCGGATTGGTCAGCACGCTCTCCCAGACCGTCTTCGGCACGCGCGCCTTGAGCTGCTTCCAGGCCTCGGCCTTGGAGACGTAGACGACGCCGTTCGGCTTCACATCGGGGTTCTGGCGCAGGCGCGCGCCGATCGCCGCGATCTGCTGATTCGTCGCGCGCTGGTCGAGGTAGACCGTCACGCGCACGCCGCTGCGCTCCTTGTCGACCTTGGCATAGAGATACGTGCCGAAGAGCACGAAGACGCCGAGGAAATAGAGCACGATCAGAACCGTCACGGTCGCGGCGACCGTCGTGGCGAGGTTGTTGCGCAGCGCGCGGATGGCCTCGACGATGAAGAAGGATGGCCGGCGCATCTCAGGTCTCCACGTAGCCGCCGCGACGCTCGTCGCGCACGAGGCGCCCGCGCTCGAGCGCGATCACGCGGCGCCGCATGCGGTCGACCATCTCGCGGTCGTGGGTGGCCATGACGACGGTCGTGCCGGTGCGGTTGATGCGGTACAGCAGCTGCATGATCCCGACGGACGTGTCGGGGTCGAGGTTGCCGGTGGGCTCGTCGCAGATCAGGAGCGGCGGGTGGTTGACGAACGCGCGCGCGATCGAGACGCGCTGCTGCTCGCCGCCCGAGAGCTCGTGCGGGAAGCGGTCGAACTTGTCGC
>CAZYYP010000095.1:0-11990 GCA_964651695.1 uncultured Gaiellales bacterium
ACCTTCTCGCGGACGGGGTCGATCAGCGTGCGCGTGAGCGTGCTTGCCATCGGCTCTCAGTGGTCGCGGGTGGTCGCTGCCTGCACGATAGCCTCGAGTGCCCGGCGGTCGCTGCGGTCGGGGAGCGCGGCGAGCGTGGCGCGCGCGCCCTCCGCGTGCTCGAGCACGGCGCGGCGCGTATCGGCGATCGCGCCCGTTGCGACGACGCGCGCGAGCACGCCGACGACGTCGGCCGCCGCGCGCTCGCGGTCGGCGATCGCGGCGGCGACGACCTCGTCGCGTTGCGCCGCGAGCAACAGCGGGAGCGTGACGGTGCCGTCGAGCAGGTCGACGCCGAGCACCTTGCCGGTCGTCTCGGGGTCGCCGTCGCAGTCGAGCAGGTCGTCGGCGAGCTGGAAGGCGATGCCGAGCTGCTCGCCGAAGCGCTCGAGCGCATCGATCCCGGCCGGGTCGAGCCCGCCGAACATGCCGCCGAGCGCACAGGCGGCGGCGAACAGGCGGCCGGTCTTGAAGAGGCAGCGCTCGAGGTAGGCCTCGACCGTGATCTCGGGGCGGCGCGCCTGCTCGCTCTGGAGCGCCTCGCCGCGCGCGAGGTCGAGCGCGGCACGCGCCAGAATGGCGACGGCGCCGGGGGAGCCGGTGCGTGTCAGCCCGGCGAACGCGAGCGCGAAGAGGTGGTCGCCGGTCGCGCGCGCGACGGCCTCGCCATGCCGCGCCCACACCGTCGCGTGGCCGCGGCGCAGTGGTGCGGCGTCGAGGATGTCGTCGTGCACGAGCGTCGCCATGTGCACGAGCTCCGCTGCGCAGGCGGCGATCTCGAGCTCCGGCCGGTCGCGCGTCTCGGGCGGCGCCGCGATCAGCACCAGCAGCGGGCGGAGCCGCTTGCCGCCGGCAGCGAGCGTCTCGCGCGACGCGCGGCCGACGAGGTCGTCGGCGAGCTGTGTGGCGAGCCGCTCCTCGACGGCCGCGAGGAACGGCAGCGTGCGGGAGCCCGCGAGCGTGCTCACGTCCTGGACCGTCGTCGTCATGTGACGACCTCGCCCACGTGCAGGGCGACGATGCCACCCGCCAGCAGGCGGTAGCGGACGTCGGTCATGCCGGCGCGGTGGTAGGCCTCGCCGAGCTGCTCGGGCCCGGGGAAGCGGCGCACGGACGCGGGGAGGTAGGAATAGGCGCCGCCGCGGTCGAGCACGCGGCCGAGCGCGGGGATGCCGCGGTCGAACCAGAGCGAGTAGAAGCCTTTCAGCGGCCCGTGGCCGGGGCGCGTGATCTCGAGGCAGACGACTCGACCGCCGGGGCGCACGACGCGGGCGAGCTCGTGCAGCCCCGCCTCGGGATCGGGCAGGTTGCGCAGGCCGAACGCGATCGTGGCGGCGGCGAACGAGTTGTCCTTGAACGGCATCGCCGTGGCGTCGCCACGCACCCACTCGATGCTCGCCGCGTCCTCGCCCGGCGACTTGCGGGCGGCGCGCGCGAGCATCTCGGCCGAGAAGTCGAGGCCGGTGACCTGGCCGCTGCGGCCCACCGTGCGCGCGAGCTCGAGCGCGAGGTCGCCGGTACCAGAGCACGCATCGAGCACCGCAGCGCCGTGCCCGACGCCGCTCTCGCGTGCCGCGAGGGCGCGCCAGCGCCGGTCGAGCCCGGCGGTCATGAGGCGGTTCATGAGGTCGTACGGGCCCGCGATGCGGTCGAACATGCGCTCCACGTCGGCCGGTTCGAGCCGGTCGCGGACGGGGCTCATGCCGTGCCCCAGCGGCGCAGGAGGTCGTGCTCCACGCCGAGCAGGTCGAGCGCCTTGCCGGCGACGAAGTCGACCGCGTCGGCGAGTGTGTCGGGCTGGGTGTAGAACGCCGGCATCGCGGCCAGGATCAGCGCGCCCGCCTGGCGGAGCTTGAGCAGCACCTCCAGGTGGATGGTCGAGAGCGGCGTCTCGCGCGGCACCAGGACGAGGCGGCGGTCCTCCTTGAGCGCGACGCTCGCGGCGCGGTGGATGAGGTTCGACTGCCCCGACGACGCGATCGTCCCGGCCGTCGCCATCGAGCACGGGCAGATCACGTAGCCGTCCACCTTCGCGGAGCCCGAGGCGTAGGGCGCGAACCAGTCCGTCTCGTCGTAGAGCGTGGTCTTCGGGCCCCCGTGCTCGTCGACCAGGCGGCGCACCGCCTCGGCCGGATCGAGCGAGCGGTCGCGGTAGACCTCGTAGGCGATCACCTCGCCGGCGGCGCGCGAGGCGCAGACGCCGACCTCGGCCCCGGACGCGGTCAGGCCGGCGAGGAGGCGCGCGGCATAGGGCGCACCCGACGCACCCGTGATGCCGAGGAAGAAGCGCACACGGGCAGGGTAGCGGCGCAACCGCCCCGAGGGAGCTAGGCCAGGGCCGAGGGGCTAGGCCAGGCCCTTGCAGGCCGCAGCCTGATCAGCCTTCGTGCTGCCGCCGTTCGTGAGCGTCGCGACCACCGTGGCCACGCACTTGATCTGCGACGTCGTCAGCGTGCCCTTGAACGACGGCATCGCCCCTGCGCCATTGGTCAGGCGCGTGACGGCCAGTGCGACGTCAGGATGCGCGCCGTCGAGGTTCGGGCCGATGTTGCCGCCCCAGCCCATCGCCTTGAGCGTGTGGCAACTGCTGCACGACTGCTGCTTGACGAACGCGATGCCAGGGCCGGTCGCGGTCGCGGAGCCGCCGATGTTCGGCGCGCTCGAGCCCTTCCAGGTGAGCGTCAGGAGCAGGACCATCATGGCTCCGGCGAAGCCGATGGCGATCGGGCGGCGCGAGACGCGGCGCTCGCGCGTGCGGTCGATGAACGGCAGCGTGATCAGGATGCCCATCCAGATCGACGGGATGATGATCGTGCCGAGCAGCAGCAGGTTCGGGTTGCTGAACACCCGCAGCAGCTGGAAGAGGAAGAAGTAGTACCAATCGGGCCGTGGGTCGTAGATGGCCACGGCGGAGTCGGCCTTGTCTTCGTAGAGCGGTCCGAGGATGCCGCTGTGCGTCCCGTTCGCCGTCGCGTGCCAGAGGATCGCGAGGCCGACGATCAGCAGCACGAAGAAGAGGTTCACGACGATGTCGTGGAAGATCGCGTTCGGGAAGAACGACTTGCCCGTCTTCTTCTGGTAGGAGTACTCCCGCAGGTATGCCTCGCGGCGCTCGCGCGCGGTCAGGCGTGCCATCGACTATCTCCCAGGACGGTGGAGGTACGGCGGTCGCTCATCGGGAGCTCTCCACCGCCTCGCGCGCGTCGGCCTCGTCGTAGCGCTTGCGCGACCAGGGCGGCGACGTCACACCGAGGCGGACGACGAGCCACATGTGGATGAAGATGAACGTGAAGATCCCGCCCGGGATCACGAGCATGTGCAGCGAGTAGAAGCGCGCGAGCGTCTGGTCGCCGAAGACCGGGCCGGCCTTGAGGAAGTTGGCCAGGAACGGACCGACGATCGGGCCGGTTCCGTTGATGTTGACGCCGACGACGGTGGCCCAGTAGGCGCGCTGGTCCCACACGAGCAGGTAGCCCGTGAACGACATCGCCATGACCATGATGAAGAGGATTCCGCCCGTCACCCAGGTCAGCTCGCGCGGGTACTTGTAGGCGCCGAACACGTAGGTGCGCGCCATGTGCAGGAAGAGCAGGATCACCATGACCGACGAGCCCCACTTGTGCATGCCGCGCACGAGCCAGCCGAGCGTCTCCTGGTCGGTGATGTAGCGGATCGACTCGTAGGCCGAGGCGGGATCGGGGTGATAGCTCATCGCGAGGATCACGCCCGTCGTGGCCTGCAGCATGAAGACGGTCAGGAGCGAGGAGCCGAGCGTCTGCAGCCAGGACGTGTCGCCGGGCACCTTGCGGAACAGGAACGACTCGACCAGGCCGACGAAGCCGGAGCGCTCCTCGATCCACTCGAGCGGAGCATCGACGACGAGCTCCTTGGCGGTCGGGCGTGTGCGAGGCATCGGGTCTGGCTCCTAGCCTTGCGGCGCGTCGGGGTAGATGTACGAGAGGATCCCGTCCACCGGCTGGCCCGGGCCCTTGAGCTGATGGCGCTTGAGGCTGTCGTCCATCGCGTAGAGCTGGCCGAGGATCAGATGGCCCTTGGCGTCGACCGCCGTCTCGTAGCGGTTCAGCGGGCGCACGGGCGGCCCTGCGATACGCCGGCCCTGGCTGTCGTACTGACCGCCGTGGCACGGGCACGCGAACCCCGTCGCGTTGGCCTGCACCGGGCACCCGAGGTGCATGCACGTGTTCGAGATGGCGGTGAACTTGTTGTTGCCGTCGTTGCGGATGTACACGAGCCGCCGCGAGAGGCCCGAGAGGTCGTCGGGCTTGCTCTCGAACGTGACGTCGTGCCACGGGATCTGACCCTGGGCGGCCTGCGGGTAGAGCGTCGTCGGGCCGATGTCGATGTGGTAGCTCTTGACCTTCTTGAAGGCCGGCGCGAGCGCCGCGACCGTGACGGGCACGGCGATGATCGCGCTCATCAGGCCGCCGATGGCGATCGTCGCGCCGGTCAGCATCTTCTGGCGCGTCATGGCCGCCTGCGCAGACCCGGGGTTCGCAGCAGCCGCCGCGGCTTCGCCGAGCGTCGTGCGGTCTTCCTGATTGTCGGCGGGCGTCTCCGCCACGGGTGGACCTCCGGTCGCGTGTGCCAGGCAGCATTACAGCCGATCCGGTCGTACGGCGCAACGCTGAGGCGTCTGCCACGAACTGCCGCCGGGTCTCGCCGGCCGGGCGAGCGTCAGATGCCGCGCCTCCGCCCGCCCGCGGCCGCCGCCCGGATGGCCGACGCGAGCGAGGTGATCGGGAGGTCGGCCAGACGCAGCAGCGAGTCGCCGCGGGCGACGGCCTCGGGCGCGGGGAGCGCGGCGGCGAGCGCTGCCACCTCGGGCTCGCTGCGGGCCGCCACGCCGAGCGCCACGCGCGTCACGACGTCGCCGGCGATCCCGGCGTCGACGAGCCGCGGGCGCCTGCCGTGGGCGGCGGCGACCAGCGCCAGCAGCTCGCGGTAGGTCGCACGGTCCTCGCCCGCGAGGTCGTAGCCGGCCGGGTCGGCCCCCGCGGCGCCGGCCAGCCAGACGAGCCCTCGCACGGCGTCGGCGGCTGCCACGGGCTCCGTGGCGCGACGCATCCAGGCGGGGCACGGGATCACCGGCAGGCGGTCGCCGAGCGCGCGCAGGAGGACGACCCAGGGTGCTCCGGCGCCGATCACGGGCGCGCAGCGCACCACGGTCACGCGCGAGGGATCGCCGCCGGGCGGCGCCACGCCCGCGCCGAGCCGCTCGACACGGATGATGCGGGCGGCGCCACCGGCAAGCAGCGCGGCCTCGGTCGTCGCGACCGCGTCCGCGCCTGCCTCGCTGGAGCTGAGGTCGAGCACGCACGTGCAGTCGGTGGTGGCGCGGGTGAGCGACCGCTCGTCGAGTGGATCGGCCCAGTCGCGCTCGACGCCGAGCATGCCGGCGATCGCAGCCTGGCGGCGGTCGAGGGCCCGGACGCGCCACCCCTCGGCCGCGAAGAGCGGGATCGCGAGGCGCCCGAGAAAGCGGCTCGCGCCCAGGACGGCTACGAGCGGCGCCATCCTCGGCGCGGTCTGGGTGCCGCGGGCCCGCTGCCGGACGCGCGCGGCAGATCGATCCCGAGCGATCCCCAGCGCTCGTCGACCCGGCTGCGCACCTCCTCGCTCATGCGCGCGACCTCGGGCCACTCACGGGGATAGCCCTCGCCCGGCCACGTCGCCGTGGCGTCCAGGCCGAGCTTGCCGCCGAGCGCCTGCAGCGAGGGAGCGTGGTCGAGCTGGTCGAGCGGGCCGCGCGCCTGCTCGACGTCGCGCCCCGGATCCACGTTGGCGCCGACCTGCCACGCGACCTGCTCGTAGTCGTGGACGTCGACCCACTCGTCGACCACCACGACCATCTTCGTGAGCGACAGCAGACCGGTGCCCCAGACCGCGTGCATGACCTTGCGCGCGTGGCCCGGGAAGGCCTTGCGGATCGAGATGATGCAGCAGTTGTGGAACGCCCCGGCGACCGGCAGGTCGTAGTCGACGAGCTCGGGGAGCGTCGCGCGCAGCGCCGGTAGGAAGAGGCGCTCCGTGGCCTTGCCGAGCCACGCGTCCTCCGCCGGAGGCGGTCCGACGAGGATGCTCGGGTAGATCGCCTCGCGGCGCATCGTCATGCACGTCAGGTGCAGCACGGGGAACGGCTCGCCTGGCGTGTAGTACCCGGTGTGATCGCCGAACGGCCCCTCCTCGGCCAGCTCGCCGCGCTCGCAGTAGCCCTCGAGGACGATCTCCGCGCGTGCGGGAACCTGGAGGTCGACGGTCTTGCACTGCACCATCTCGACCGGTTTTCCGCGCAGGAAGCCCGCCACCATCATCTCGTCGACGTGCTTGGGCGCCGGGCAGGAGCCGGCGTAGGCCGTGATCGGGTCGCTGCCGATCGCGATCGCGACCTCCATGCGCCCCGCGCCGTCGCGCCAGTCCGCGGCCGCGTCCTTGTGGATCTGCCAGTGCAGGCCGGTCGACGTCGCGTCGTACTTCTGCAACCGGTACATGCCGACATTGCGCCCGCCCGTGCGCGGGTCCTGTGTGAAGACCGAGGGCAGCGTGATGTAGGGCCCGCCGTCACCGGGCCAGCAGGTCGGGATCGGCAGGCGGTCCAGATCGGGCGTGTCGAGCACGACCTCCTGACACGGCCCGCCCTTGACCAGGCGGGCGCGCGAGTCTGCGAGCGACTTGAGCTTGCCCAGCGCGCGCACCTTGTCGCCGAGTCCCTGCGGCGGCTGCAGCTCGAGCACCGAGGCGACCTTCTCGCCGAGCTCGTCGAGCCGCTCGACGCCGAAGGCGAGGCACATGCGGCGCTCCGTGCCGAACTGGTTGATGAGCAGCGGGAGCGACGATCCGCGCACGTTGCGGAAGAGCAGCGCGGGCCCGCCCGCCTTGACCACGCGATCGGCGATCTCGCTGATCTCGAGGTGCGCGTCGACCTCCGCCGTGACCTCGACCAGCTCTCCCTCGCGCCCGAGCAGGTCGATCCACTCGCGCAGGTCGTCGCAGATCACGAGCGGGAGGCTAGTGGATGCCCGTGCGGGGGCGTCACGCAGTGAGCCGCGCGTGCGCGAGCTGTGCCTCGACGACGTCGCGCCCGGCGACCAGGGCTGCGACGGGCAGCGGATCGCCGTCGAGGCGCAGGGCGCGGGCCGCGCGCGCGAGCCCGTCGTAGTCGATCACGCCCGCGAGCGCGAGCGCGGTCGCCGCCCAGAGGTCGGTGTCCTGGTCGCCGCGGGCGCGCACCGCCGCGGCCGTCCCGATCAGGCTCGCGAGCGCGTCGATCGCCGCCAGGTCGCCGATCGCGGCGATCCAGACCAGCCCCTGGGCGTAGAGGTGGTCGCCGCAGAGGAGGCGCTCGGCGTCGTCGCGCGGTGCGAACAGGCGCGGCCGCCCGTAGTGCAGCAGGTAGCCCTCGTAGATCGCCTCCATGCCCGCGGCGAACGGCTCGCCGCAGAGCGGCGCCCACACCTCTCCGCCGCGCCGGGCCTCGGCCGCCAGCAGCGTCGTCGCGAGTGCGCCGCGCTCGCCCGCGGCGACGGCCGCGATCGCGTCGAGCGTCAGGTCAGCCACTCCGCCGCCTCGCTCGCCCAGTAGGTGATGACGAGGTCGGCGCCGGCACGGCGGATCGCCGTGAGCGACTCGAGGATGGCCGTGCGGCGGTCGAGTGCACCGGCCGCAGCCGCGGCCTCGAGCATCGCGTACTCCCCGGACACCTGGTAGGCGGCGAGGAGCAGGGGAGAGGCGTCGCGCACCCGCGCGATCACGTCGAGGTAGGGCAGCGCGGGCTTGACCATCAGCGCATCGGCGCCCTCGGCCGCGTCGAGCAGCGCCTCGCGCACCGCCTCGCGGGCGTTGGCGGGGTCGAGCTGGTAGCCCTTGCGGTCGCCGGACTTCGGCGCCGACCCGGCCGCGTCGCGAAACGGCCCGTAGAACGCCGAGGCGAACTTCGTGCTGTAGGCGAAGATCGCGGTGCTGCCGAAGCCGCCGGCGTCGAGCTCCTTGCGGATCGCCGCCACGCGGCCGTCCATCATGTCGGAGGGAGCAACCGCATCTGCTCCCGCGCGCGCGTGTGAAAGCGCGACGCGTGCGAGGAGCGGGAGCGTGGCGTCGTTGTCGACCTCGCCCTCGCAGAGGACGCCGCAGGCCCCGTGCGAGGTGTACTGGCAGAGGCACACGTCGGTCAGGATCGGGAGGCCGGGGGCCGACGCGCGCATCGCGCGGATCGTCTCCTGCACCGGGCCGGCGTCGTCCCAGGCCGACGAGCCCTGCTCGTCCTTCCGGTCGGGCAGGCCGAACAGGAGCATGCCGCCGACGCCGCGGGCGGCGCACTCGGCGGCGATCGAGGCGGCGACGTCGGCCGAGACGTGGCGCTGGCCGGGAAGCGACGGGATGGGGCGGTCGACGCCCGATCCGCTCACGACGAAGAGCGGCTGCACGAGATCGGCAGGCGCGACGCGCGTTTCGCGGACGAGGCGGCGCAGACCCTCGGACCGTCGCAGGCGGCGCATGCGAACAGCGGGAAAGCTCACGGGGACAGCGTAGTTGCTGCGCGCCGGCGAGCTCACCGGAGCCTTCCGGGCCACCCGCCGAACGCGGCACCCCGCACGGTCCACCCCGCTCCACTTGACCAGGGACCCCCCGTCCGGTCATGCTTGCGCGCGTCGGGGTTGCGCGGGCGGGCGAGATGGGAGCCGGGTTGATCGATCGGGGCACGGATGCGCCGTACGAGCGTCTGGATCCGCGCGCCCACGTGGTGCAGGCCCAGATCGAGGACGTGCTGGTGCGCGCGACCTGCCTGCGGCTGATCGTCATCTCGGAGAACCGCCTGTATCGCGAGGGCCTGGCGCACCTGCTCGCCGCCCAGCCCGCGCTCGATGTCGTCGGCACCGCCGGCTCGGCGGCCGAGCTCATGCTGCACGACGCCGACGTCGCGCTGGTCGACGTGGCACGGCCCCCGGGTCTGCGCAGCGTCGCCGAGTTGCGCCGCTTGCGCGGCGATCTGCCGATCGTCGTCGTCAGCGTGCCCGAGCTCGAGGGCCTCGTCGTGGAGTGCGCCGAGGCCGGCGTCGCGGGCTACGTGACCAAATCCGGCTCGGCGGAGGAACTCGTCGCGGCGGCGCGCGGCGTCGCGCGCGGCGAGGTCGTGTGCCCGCCGGGGGTCGCCGCCGTCCTGGCGCGCCGCGTGGCCGCGCTCGCCACGCAGCGCAGGGATCCCGCCGCGAGCGCGCGCCTGACGCTGCGCGAGCGCGAGATCCTGCGCCTGATCGACGAACGGCTCTCCAACAAGGAGATCGCGCAGCGGCTCTCGCTGCAGACGAAGACGGTCAAGAACCACGTCTCGAACATCCTCGCGAAGCTCGGCGTCGCCAACCGCGCCGCCGCCGCCGCGGCCCTGCACGGCCCCGACGAGGGCTCCTCGCGCACCTGGCGCTAGTGTCCTGCCACGGGCGGGACACTGGGACCGGGGACCCACCCCATCGATCGGAGGACCCAGGGATTGCGGGTCCGGCCCCGCCACGGATCTACGCCGTCTGCGGGCTGCCGAGAGCGGCCTGGTCGACGATCCAGACGACCTCGCCGTCGACGGGCGTCACCTGGGCGCTCGGCAGCGGCTCGCCGGCGCGGATGCGCGCCAGCGCGTCGCGCTTGCGCTCGCCGAGGGCGAGGATCAGCACCAGCTTCGAGCGCGCGAGCGCCGGCAGCGTGAGGGTGATGCGCTCGTACGGCGCGTAGGGCGCGACGCCCGTCGTGCACAGCCGGTCGCGCTCGGCGAGCTGCGGCGAACCGGGGAACAGCGAGGCGCAGTGGCCGTCCTCGCCCATCGAGAGCAGCGTCACGTCGAGGCGCTCGGGGAGTGCGGCGCCGTAGCGCTCCGCCTCGGCATCGCCATCGGGCTTCTCGCCGCGCATCCGCTCGACCGCGACCGGCTGCACGCCGGTCAGCAGCGTCTCGACGACCAGCCGGTAGCAGGAGCCCGGGTCGTCGGGCGGGACGCGGCGCTCGTCGCCGAAGTAGAGCGTCACCCGGGACCAGTCGATGCGATCGCGCCAGGCCTCGGAGGCGAGCTGCTCGTAGGCGGCGCCGGCCGTCGTCCCGCCGGTCAGGACGAGGCTCCGCGGTGCCGCTGCGACGATGCGCTCGCTCAATCGGTCGATCGCCGTGGCCGTGTCGGGGGAGACGTCGAGATTCACGTCGCCAGCTGCCCCACTGCGGCTTCGAAGCCCGCGTCGCGCTCGTAGATGCCGAGCTCCTCGGCGACGAGCGCGGGCAGGTGCGGCACCCACAGCCGCGCCCGCTGCGGATCGAGGTGCGGCGAGCGGACCTCGGCCACGCCCTCGGCCAGGCGCGCCACCTCGTAGCGCTCCTTGCCGCACGTCAGCCGCACGCCGATCAGCGAGCCGGAGCGCATGTCCCGCCGCGGGTCGCTCGTGAGCTCCACGCTCGGATGACGACCGGTGCGGCTCAGGACCCAGGCCGCCAGGAGACGGGCTTGCGCCTGGGAGCGGCCGGCGTGTGTCACCTCGATGCGGTCGAGGCGCGTCAGGGCGCGCGCCGCCTTCGGCGGATCGAAGAGGCGGGCGACGAGCTCGCGCCAGCCGGTCAGCTTCGACCACGAGAGGTCGGTCACGCTGAGGTGCGGCTCGCGGGCGAGCAACCCCGGCAGCGAGTGCAGGCCCGAGCGCTCGCCCGTGGAGTCGACGACCACGCGGGTCGCGAACGACCAGCATGCCCCCACGAGCGGTTGCCAGCGGTCGGGATCGAGGCGGAGCAGCAGGAAGACCGGCAGGTCCGGCAGCAGCAGGCTCGCGATCAGGCTCGGGAGCGCCGCGCCGTCGTCGCCCACGGAGAGGCGCACGAGCTCGCAGCGCAGCTCGCCGTCGCCGCTCGGCGACCGCGTGGTGACCACGTCGGCGCTCGCCTCGAGCTCACGCGGGCCGTTCGCGGCGAGCGCGATGATCGCGCGCGACGGCCGGTTGCCGGGAAGCTCCTCGAGCAGGCGCGCCATGCGCGCGGCCTCGCGCGTCTCGTCGGTCAGGACGACCAGGTCGAGCAGCTGCGTGCGCGCCTCGCCGCGCTCGCCGCCACGCAGGTCGGCGAGCCGCGCCTCCACGTCGGCGATCGCGCTCACGGCCGGCGCCACCTGCGCCCGTCACGGGCGAGCAGATCGTCGGCGGCATCGGGTCCCCAGCTGCCCGCGGCGTAGAGGTGCGGCGCCCCGCCCTCGTTCTGCCAGGCATGGATGACCGGATCCACGGCACGCCACGCGTCCATCACGGCGTCGATGCGGATGAAGTTCGTCGCGTCACCACGCAGCGCGTCGATCAGCAGGGTCTCGTAGGCCTCCGCGGGCGCGGTCGCGAACGCGGTGTCGTAGTCGAAGTCCATGTTGACGGTGCGGATCTGAGTGCGCGTGCTCGGCACCTTGGCGCCGAAGCGCAGCGCGATGCCCTCGTTGGGCTGAATGCGCAGCACGAGGACGTTCGGTTCGAGCTGCTCGGCGGCGGCGTACGAGAACGGCAGGTGCGGGACGCGCTTGAACTGGATCGCGACCTCGCTCACGCGCTTGGCCAGGCGCTTGCCGGTGCGCACGTAGAACGGCACCTCGGCCCAGCGCCAGTTGTCGATCGCGAGCCGCGCCGCGACGTAGGTCTCGGTCAGCGAGTTGTGGTCGACGCCCTCCTCGTCGCGATACGACGGCACGGCGTTGCCGCCGGAGAAGCCGGCGTCGTACTGGCCGCGCACGACGTCGGTCGTGCCGAGCTGGCGCAGGGTCGCGAGCACCTTGGCGCGCTCGTTGCGCACCGACTCGACGCCGAACGACCCGGGCGGCTCCATGGCGACGAACGAGAGCACCTGCAGGAGGTGGTTCTGCACGATGTCGCGCATCGCGCCGGCCTCCTCGTAGAAGCGCCCGCGGCTCTCGACCCCCAGCGACTCCGACACCG
>CAZYYP010000096.1:0-11906 GCA_964651695.1 uncultured Gaiellales bacterium
GATCGAGGCGTTCCGCGGCAACCTGCCGGGTGGCCTGCCCACGCTCGGCATGGCGATCGTCGTGGCCGGCCTGATCGTCGTCAACCTCCCCGCGGCGGAGGCAGCCCCCGCGCCGATTCCGGCGGCGCCCTCCGACCTCCGGGAGACACCCGCTCGAGCCATTTCGGAATGAGCGCGTGGCGGGGATGGTTGAGGCGGTTGGAGCGAGCAGGGGCGCCGGGGGCAGCGTTGGGGTCTGACCCCGACGTTGCGCGCCGCCGACCGGCCGGAGGCCGATCCAGCCGCTCCTGAGGTCACGCTCATGCCGGAATGCGCTCTCAATACCATCAGAGCCGAGTGGTATTAGGTGGTATTGACAAGGCGGCGGGCGCGGTCTAGAGTCGCCGCCCATGGCTCGCCTCCCCGCCCTGGGCGCCGACGATCGGTCGTCCACCCGGCCGCTCTACGAGCAGGTCGCGGCGGTGCTCGCGAACGAGATCGAGAAGGGCACCGTGCGCCGTGGCGTGCCGCTCCCCCCGGAACGCTCCGTCTGCGAGCAGATGGGCATCAGCCGCGTGACGCTGCGGCGGGCTCTCGGCACGCTCGCCGACCGGGGGCTCGTCGTGCCCTCCCACGGGCGCGGCTGGTTCGTCAACGACACGCTGCTCGGCGAGCTACCGAACGCCCTCCAGGGCCTGACCGAGATCGCGGCGTCGAGAGGGCTCCGCGTCGGTTCGCGCGTCTGGCTCTCCCACGTCCGCGAGGCCACGCTCGACGAGGCGGACGAGCTCGAGATCGGGCCAGGGGCGCCCATCTACGAGCTGCACCGCACGCGGCTGCTCGACGACGTCCCGGTGGCGGTCGACCACGCGCGGATCCCGCTCGAGGTCTGCCCCGCGCTGACGACCACCGACTTCGAGCAGCACTCGCTGTACCAGACGCTCGAGGCCAACGGCGTGACGCCGAGCCGCTGCGACTTCGCCGTCCAGGCCGTCGCGGCGAGCGACGAGCAGGCGCAGCGACTCGGAGTGCCGGTGCCGACGCCGTTACTGCTGGCAGCCGGCACGACGTTCGACCACGCCAGCCGACCGATCGAGCTGAGCCGAGTCCATTTCGTGGGTGAGCGCTACCGCTTCCGCGCCACGCTGTACCGCAGGCCCGACACGCACCGCACGCGCAGCCAAACCAGGAGGTAAGTCGATGACCCAGCACGATCATCTGTCCGGCGAAGGCCGCGCGGGCTCGCTGAGCCGGCGGGCGCTGCTCCAGCGAACCGCCGGCGTCGTCGCGGCCACGGGTGCGGCGGGCATACTCGCCGCAGGCGAGGGCACGGCCGCAGCCGCCCCGTCGAGCAGCGCGAAGAGCCTCGGCACGATCAACTTCCTGAGCTGGGAGGGCTACGACCTCCAGCCGCCGATGAAGGCCTGGCGCAAGGCAAACGGCGTGAAGCTCAACACGACGTTCATCAACGCGCAGGAGGACGTCCTCTCGAAGCTGAGGTCGGGCGGCTCGGCGGATGTCAGTACCTACTTCACGACCTTCTACGACCGCATGCGCGAACTCGACCTGCTGACGCCGCTCGACCCCAAGCGCATTCCGAACTTCAAGCCCAACCTCATGGCCCAGGGGCTCTATCGCCAGCCCTACTGGTACGACCAAGGCAAGCTCTGGGGCGTCCCCCTCGAGATGCAGAGCCTGCCCTGCAACTACCGCGCGGACAAGATGGCCGCGCCGAAGTCGTGGGCCGACCTCCTGGATCCGAAGCTGAAGGGCCGCGTCACGCTGATCGACGACTGGACACAGGCGATTCCGATCGCCGCCAAGGTCGTCGGGCTCGGGTCGAAGATCCCGGACTTCACCAAGCCGGAACTCGCGAAGATCGTCGATTTCCTCACGAAGATCCGCAAGCAGGCGCGCACGGTCTCGTCGTACGGCGACGCCGAGAACCAGCTCGGGTCCGGCGACGTCTGGGTCACCTTCGTCGGCTACGCCCTGATCACGGCCAACAACCGCAAGAAGGGCATCGACGTCCGGCACGTGTGGCCGAAGGAGGGCGGCATGGCCGGATCGGACATCTGGTTCATCCCGAAGGGCGCGAAGAACATCGACGGCGCCTACGCATTCATCAACCAGACCCTCTCCACACCCGTGCAGAAGTACATGGCGGACAACCTGATCGCAGGCCCCGTGAACAAGAAGGCGCTCTTCTCGCTCACGGGCGCCGCCGAGGCGGCCTTCCCGCACAACAACATGAAGGCGTTCCTCGCCAAGAACCCGTACTACGGCGGCGTCCCGGAGAAGTCGGACAAGTACACGACCGCCGCCGACTGGGTGAGCGCGTGGGAACAGATCAAGGCAGCGTGACGGCAACCGGAGGGGCCGGTGGCGAGCACCGGCCCCTTCCGGAACGCGACGGCGCTCGGCCCGGCCGGCGGATCTGGGGCATCGGGTGGCTGACGCTCCCCGGCTGGCTCGTGATCGCGACGCTGCTGATCGCGCCGCTCGGGATCCTGGTCAGCTACACGCTGTCGACGAGCCGGTTCTTCGGAGGCCTCAACTGGGACTTCACGACCGGCAATCTCCGCTCGGTCCTCTCCGACCCGGTCGTGCGCGACTCGGCTGCATCGTCACTTCGCCTCGGGCTGACGGTCGCCGTCCTGACGCTGCTCGTGTCGTTCCCGGTCGCCTACATCATGGTCTTCCGCCTCACGCCCCGCGCGCGCAACCTCGTCATGGCGGCGATCCTGATCTCGCTCCTCTCGAACTACCTGATCCGGATCTACGCCTGGCGCTCGATCCTCGGCGAGAACGGGATCCTCAACACCGGCCTGATCCGGCTCGGCGTCATCGACAGTCCGCTGAGCTGGCTGCTGTATTCGCCGACCGCTGTTGTCATGACGCTCATGCAGGTCTTCGCGCCCTACGTCGTGCTGCTCCTGCTCGCCAGCCTCGAGAACATCCCGAAGGACGTCATGGAGGCCGCCCAGGATCTCGGCTCCGGCTTCTTCACGCGCCTCGTGCGCATCGTCTTCCCGATCGCCGCGCCCGGCATCGTCGGTGCGTTCCTCTACACGACGATCCTCACCGCCGGCGACTACATCACGCCCCAGCTGGTCGGCAACGGGCGCAGCCTCCTGCTCGGCAAGGTGATCGTCGACCGCTTCTCGCTGATCGGCGACTGGAGCGCGGGTGCAGCGCTCAGCCTGCTGATGCTGCTCGGCTTCCTCGTGCTGTGGATCGTCGTGAACCTGGCCACGCGCCTCGTCCTGCGATGGACGACGTGAAGCGGAGGCTGATCTCGATCGGCACGACTGCCTACGTCGCGCTGTTCCTGCTGTGGATGGTGGCGCCGCTGATCGTCGTGGCCCTCTTCTCGTTCCACTCGTCGCCGTCGCTGAGCCTGCCGTTCCGCGGCTTCTCGTTCCGCTGGTACCGCGCCCTCGCGAACGACGAGGTCGTGCAGGCGGCGACCCGGAACAGCATCCTCGTCGGCGCGGGCGTTGCGCTCGCGAGCCTGCTGGTCGGCCTGGTCTCGGCGATCGCCGTGACCCGCAGCCGGTCGCGCTCGTCGCGCACGCTCCTGCCGGCCCTGCTCGTCCCGATCATGCTCCCCGGCCTCCTGATCGGCGTGATGCTGCTCCTGTGGTTCGCGACGATCGGCGCGCCGCTGTCGCTCTTCACCGTGATCTGCGCCCAGACGCTCTACGTCATGCCGTACACGGTGCTCGTGCTGCGGGCGCGCCTCGCCGACGTCGACCTCTCGCTCGAGGAGGCCGCGCGCGATCTGGGCTCGACGCGGATCGGAGCGCTGCTCCGCATCACCGTCCCGATCATCGCCCCGGCGCTGATCGGCGCGGCCGTACTCGCCTTCGCGCTCTCGCTCGACGAGTTCGTGATCACGTTCTTCGTGATCGGCAACCAGAGCACGCTCCCGATGATGGTCTGGTCGATGCTCCGGACGATCACGCTGACCCCCGAGGTCAACGCGATCTCGACGCTGCTGATGCTCGCGACGACGGGCCTGATCCTCGTGGCGCTCGCGCTCTACGCGCTCGGCGGCGCGCGCCGGGGGCGACGGTGAAGACGTCCGTCTTCCGCGCTCCCGGTGAGATCGTCGTCGAGGACGCCCCGGATCCGCGCCCCGGCCCCGGCGAGGTCCTGATCCGGGTCCGCGCGGCCGGCGTCTGCGGCAGCGACCTCCACGAGTACCTGGCGCGCCGTCCGCTCTACGCGATCGACTATCCGCGCCCGGCGCAGGGACACGAGTTCGCCGGCGCAATCGTCGAGCGGGGATCCGGAGTCGCCGACCTCGCTGTCGGCGACCGCGTCGCGGTGCAGCCGATGATCGGCTGCGGCTCGTGCCAGTGGTGCACGGCGGGGCGATTCTCGCTCTGCCCGCGCCTCGAGCACCTCGGCGTCGCCCGGCCGGGCGGATTCGCCGAGCTCTGCGTCGTCCCGCGCCCCAACGCCTTCGCGCTGCCTCCGTCCGTGCCGGACGACGAAGCGGCATTGCTCGACTGCGTGGCCGTGGCGGTGCACGCCGTCCACCGCGCCGGTGTCTCGCCCGGCTCGCACGTCGCCGTCCTCGGCGCGGGAACGATCGGCCTCGCCGTCGCTCAGGTCGCCCGCGCTGCCGGCGCCGCCCGCGTGACCGTCACGGGCCGGCGGGCCGAGAGCCTCGCGCTGGCGTGGGAGCTCGGCGCCGACGCCGTCGTGGACGTCTCCTCGGAGAGCGCGGGGGCCCTCGCCGCGGATTTCGTGATCGAGACCGCCGGGGGCGCCGACGCGATCGACCGCGCACTCGCCGCCGCAGGCCGCGGCGCCGTCGTGGGACTCGTCGGTGAGGCATTCGAGCGCGTCGGCTTCGACTTCCAGCGCGCGCTCGAGACCGAGGTCACCCTGGCCATGTGCTGGAGCTACGACACCTGGACCGGGAGGTCCGAGTTCGCGGAGGCGCTCGCTCTCGTCGCCGCCGGCCGCGTCCGGCTCGCCCCGGCGATCACGCACCGGTTCGGGCTCGCCGACATCGCGGAAGCGTTCGCGACGGCGGGCGATCGCAACCGGACCGGCGCGGTGAAAGTGCTGGTCGAGCCGTCGTGACCGACCGGCTCGTCCTCGGCGTCGACCTCGGCGTGAGCGGTGCCCGCGCCGCCGTCATGGACGGCCGCGCTCGTATCGTCGCGTCCGGGGCGCGCTTCGCCGTGCCGACGCGCAGCTCGTTCGGGCGCGCCGAGCAGGCTCCGTCCGCGTGGATCGAGGCGGTCGCGGCCGCGATGGCCGACGCCCTCGCGGCGGCGCCCGGTGCCGCCATCGGCGCGATCGGCGTGTCGGCGCTCGGCCCCGCTCCGGTGCTCGTCGACGACGCCCTCGCGGCGGTCGCGCCGGCGCTCCTCTTCAGTCAGGACACGCGTGCCGAGGCCCAGCGCCGCGCGCTCTGTATCCAGCTCGGCCTGCGAGACGACGAGCTGAACCACGACCACGCCATCCCGAAGCTCGAGTGGTGGCGCGAGTGCGATCCCGAGCGCTTCGAGCGCGCATCGCTCGTGATGGACGCGACGGGATTCATCGTGGCGCAGCTGACGGGAGAGCCGACGATGGACACGATCACGGCATGCGACTACGCCCTCCCCGGCGTGTCCTGCCCGCTGCCGTTGCCGCCGGTGCGCGACGCCTACTCGGTGGCCGGTGGGCTGACGCCCGCCTGGGCGGCGCGGATCGGCCTGTCGCCAGGCGTGCCGGTGATGGCCGGAACCTACGACGCCTATGCCGACACCGCCGCGATCGGCGCGACGCACCTCGGCGACGGCTGCGTGATCTTCGGCTCGACGCTGATCATCGGTGCGATCCTCGAGCGCGCACCCGCGGACATGTTCGGGATGGTCGCGGCCCCGCATCTCGGGGAGGGCGTGATGGTCGGAGGCTGGACCGCCACCGGCGGCTCGGCGCTGGGCTGGGCACGCAGGCTTCTGGGCGCGCCGGACGAGTTCGAGGATGCGCTCGAGACCGCCGCGGGAGCGCTCCCTGCCGGTGCCGGGGGGCTTCTGTTCCTCCCCTACCTGACCGGTGAGCGCAGCCCCGTCCACGATCCCGACGCCCGGGGTGTCGTGCTCGGGCTGAGCGTCGACACGCGGCCCGAGCATCTCTACCGCGCCGTCATCGACGGCGTCGCTCTGAGCGTGCGCGACCACGCCGAGCGGCTCCGCGCGCTCGGCGTCGCGCCGGCCCTGTGGCGGGGCGGCGGCGGCGGGGCCCGCAACGCCACGCTCGTCCGCGCTACGAGCGACGCCATCCAGGAGCCGCTCGAGATCGCGGCCGATGCGGGCGCTCCGATCGGACCGTGCCGGATCGCGCTCCGCGGCCTCGGAATCGACCCGCCCGTGACGATCGTCGCCGTCGTCGAACCCGACCCGGCAGCCGCCGAGAGGGTCGATCGCCTGTATGCGATCTATCGCTCGCTGTACGTGCCGCTCGCGGGCTCGATGCACGACTTGACCGACCTCAACAACTCCACCGGAGGTGGAAGATGACCACGATGCGTGCCGTTCGCCTGCACGACCTCCTCGATGCCCGCGTCGAGACGCTGCCGATCCCCGAGCCCGGCCCACGCGACCTCCTCGTCAAGATCGACGCATGCGGAATCTGCCCCACCGACGTCCGCAAGTACCGGATCGGCGTCAACGACGGCACCTATCCCTTCAATCCCGGTCACGAGTGGGTCGGGCGGATCGAGGCGGTCGGCGCGGAGGTCGACGGCTGGCAGAAGGGGCAGCGCGTCTACGGCGATACCTACGCGGGCTACGCCGAGTACGCGGTCCTGAGCACGGATCATCAGCGCTGGTCGCACGGGCCGCTCGCGATCGACGAGGACCTGCCCGTCGATCGCGCCGTCTTCATCGAGCCCTTGGCGGACTGCTTGCACGCGGTGCACGACCAGGCCCGGATCGTCGAGGGCGAGCGCCTCGTCGTCGTCGGAGCCGGCCAGATGGGACTGCAGCTCACGGCGGTCGGCGCACTCGCTGGCGCTGACGTCCACGTGGTCGAGCCGAACGAAGGGCGCCGCCGGATCGCCCTCGGGATCGGCGCCGGCTCGGCGTCGGACGCCCAGGCCTGGCCGAAATCGGTGCGTGACTGGAGCGACGGCAAGGGCGCCGACGTCGTGATCCTCTCGATCGGGAACCCCGATCTGGTCGCGCCGGCGATCGAGGCGCTCGCCCACCGCGGCCGGATCGTGCTCTTCGCCGGCTTCGGCGACCGCGGCGAGGCACTCGTCGACGTCAACCGCATCCACTACAAGGAGATGACGATCACGGGCAGCGAGTGGATCGGCGTCCCGCCGGCCGACCAGCGCCACCGCTACACGCAGGCCCACCGTCTCCTCAGCGACGGCACGCTCAAGCTGGAGACGCTCGTCACCGCGCACTGCGATCTCGACGGGGTCAAGGACGCCTTCGAGGACGTCATCGCCATGCGCACGATGAAGACCGTGCTGCTCCCCGGAGGCGCCCGATGACCCGCCTCGTCCCGACCGAGGGCGGAGTGATCGTGGCGATCGATCACCCCCTCTACATGTGGCCCGTCAAGGGACTCGAAGACCGGCGCGCGCTGATCGAGGAGGTCGTCGCCGGCGGAGCCGACGGCATCATCGCGACCTACGGCACGATCCGCGATCACGCCGGCGCCTTCGGCGGCGCGCGCAAGATCCTGAAGCTCGACATCAAGGCGCTGTCGGTCGGCGCATACCAGGAAGGCGACCACGCCGTCTGCTGGTCGCTCGAGGACGCTGCCCGGATCGGCGCGGACGCGGTGCTGAGCTTCGTGCAGGTCGGCTGCCCCGACGAGCTGACGGCCGTCACGGCGGCCGCGCGGATCGCGGCGGAATGCGACCGGGCCGGCCTTCCGTACCTCTGCGAGATCATGCCGATCGAATCCGCGGGGTACCCCGATCCGTACGCCCCGGAGGCGATCGCGGCGTGCGCGCGCGTCGCCGCCGAACTCGGGGCGCACGCCGTGAAGACCTCCATCCCGTCGCCGGCCGGCGCGATCGCGCTCGCCGCCGCCTGCGGCCTGCCGGTCTTCCTCGCAGGTGGCGATCCCCAGCCCACCGAGGCGGCGTTCCTCGAGCAGGTGCGCGCCGGAATCGAAGGCGGTGCGAGCGGTGTCGCTGTCGGTCGCAACGTCTGGGGCGGGGCCGACCCGGGTGGCACCGTCGCTCGCCTGTGCGAGATCGTCCACGCAGCCACCCCCGTCGCATGAGGCGGGATCCGGCATGAGCGCCGCGCCCGCCGCACCGACCGCCCATGAGGAAGGCGAGATCAGCCTGATCGGGCTGACCAAGCGCTTCGGGGACGTCGCCGCCGTAGACGGCATCGACCTCGAGATCCCGCGCGGGACGTTCTTCTCGCTGCTCGGCCCGTCGGGCTGCGGGAAGACGACCACCCTGCGGATGATCGCCGGATTCGAGCAGCCCACGGCCGGCCGCCTCCTGCTCGACGGGCAGGAGATGGCGAACATCCCGCCGCATCGCCGCAACGTCAACACGGTCTTCCAGAGCTACGCCCTGTTCCCGCACCTCAGCGTGTACCACAACGTCGCCTACGGGCTGCGCAGAAAGCGGATCGGGAAGGGCGAGGTGCAAGCGCGCGTCGCGGAGGCGCTCGACCTCGTGCAGTTGACGGACCTCGGGCGGCGGCACCCGAGCCAGCTCTCGGGCGGGCAGCGCCAGCGCGTCGCTCTCGCGCGTGCGCTCGTGTTGCGTCCGGCGGTGCTCCTCCTGGACGAGCCGCTCGGCGCGCTCGACGCGAAGCTGCGCAAGCAGCTCCAGGTCGAGCTGAAGCTGCTCCAGGAGCAGGTCGGGATCACGTTCGTCTACGTCACGCACGATCAGGAAGAGGCGCTCACGATGAGCGACCAGATCGCCGTGATGTCCGCGGGGCGCATCGAGCAGGTCGCCTCGCCGCAGACGGTCTACGAAGAGCCGGCGACCGAGTTCGTCGCCGACTTCCTCGGCGTCTCGAACCTGATGGCCGCGACCGTGGTCGGGCCCTCCGGCCCCGGCTCGTGCCGGATCGAGCTCGGCTCGTTCGCGCTGGCGGCCGCGCGCGGGGCGACGAACGTGGTCGGCGCGACGCGTGTCGCGATCCGCCCCGAGCGGGTGCGGCTCCTACCGGCGACGGAGACGGGCCAGAACCACATCCCGGGCACGGTCGAGCGCGCGGTCTACCTCGGCAACGCCACGCAGCTCGCCGTCCGGCTGGGCGACGATCTGATCGTCCAGGCGCTGATCCAGAACAGCGGCGACGATCTCCCGTTCCGGCCCGGTGACGCCGTCTCCGTCCACCTCCCGGCCGAGGCGCTGCGCGTGCTCGACCGGAGCCCGGCCGAAGGGACATCGGATGAGCCCGCCCCGTAGCCTCGTCGTGGCCCCGCCGGTGTCGACTCCCCCGCTCTCGGACGCGCTGCGTGACGAGCGCCGCCGGCGGTTCCCGATCGGCACGTCGCTGAGCCTCGCCGACCTCGAGGACTTCGAGCGCTCGACGGAGGTGCTGGCGCAGCTGCGCGAGCGGGAGCCGGTCACCTGGGTGGAGGCGGTTCCGGGCTGGCTCGTGACACCGCGCGCGCTCGTCGAGGAGGTGCTCTCCTCGCACGGCCGTTTCACCGTCCGGGCGGAGTCGAGCCTCGTCCGCCTCGTGCTGGGCGACCACATGCTGACGCACGACGGCGAGCGCCACCGCCACGAGCGCGCACCGTACGACCCGCCGTTCCGACTCCGCCCCGTGCGCGCGAACTACACGGAGATGATCGAGCGGCGCGTGGCCGGCCTCCTCGGCCCGCTCGAGGGCGCTGCGGGCGCGGAGTTGCGCGCGGCCTACGCCAACCCGCTCGCGATCCGCGCCGCAGGCAGCCTGCTCGGGTTGACGTTCGAGGACATCGGGCGCGTGTCCGAGATCTACGACGCGTTCGCGGCCGGCATGGTCGACTACAGCGACCCCGACGTCGAGGCGACGACGGCGGAGCCGCGCCGGGAGTTCGGCGAGATCGTGCAGCGCAACATCGACCGCATCCGGCGCGCCCCGGACGCCTCCGTGATCTCGTCCGTGCTCCATGCCGAGAGTCCCGCGATGCGCCGCAGCGACGAGGAGGTCATCGCCAACGCGCGCATCATCCTCTTTGGCGCAATCGAGACCGTGACATCGATCATCCTCAGCACCACCTGGGCGCTGCTGCGCCATCCGGCGCAACTCGCCGCCGTCAGGGCGGACCCGCCGCAGTTCGCCGCCGCCGTCAACGAGACGCTGCGCTGGATTCCGCCCGTCGGCTTCTCGGAGCGCTGGGCAGCGGAGGACATCGAGCTCGCCGGTGCCGCGATCCGGCGTGGCGAGATGCTGATGCCGAGCATGACCGCGGCGAATCGCGACCCGGACTTCTTCTCCGACCCGGATCGCTTCGACGTCTCCCGGGCGAACGCCCGTCATCACGCCTCGTTCAGCCACGGCGAGCATCACTGCGTCGGGTTCAACGTCGCGAACCTCGAGGCGAGGATCGCTGTCGAGCAGCTGTTCGAGCGATTCCCGTCGCTCATCCTCGACCCCGCCCGCCCGTCGAAGCCGGCCGGCTTCGGATTCCGCAGTCCCCGCGAGCTCGCCGTGCGGTGGGCCCCGTGAGCGACCTGCACTTTGCGAGCTGCCCCGGGGAGGGCGCCATGGCGAGCGCCGAGTCCGGCGGCTTCCGCATCGCGCTCGCGAACGCCGGGCAGGAGCTCTATGCGTTCGAGGACACGTGCACGCACGAGGAGTGCTCGCTCTCGGAGGAGGGCTATCTCGAGGGGGGGACTGTCGTCTGCGGCTGCCACGGCGCGGAGTTCGACATGCGCAGCGGCGAGCCGATCGGCGGTCCGGCGCACGTCCCGCTCAGGACGTTCCCCGTCACCCGCGTGGGCGACGGCGCGGTGGTCGAGCTCGGAGCCGAGGAGATCTGAAGCGTGGAGCTGCAGATCTTCCAGTCGTTGTGGGCCATGGAGCGCCTGCCGATGAACGCCGGCCGCGAGTGGTCGCGCGCAGAGCAGATCGCGCGCATCGCCGGCGCGGGGTTCGACGGCGTCGGCGTCGAGTTCCTGCCCGACGCGCCGATGGACGTCTGCGCGCTCGCGATCGAGTCCGGCCTCAAGATCGTCGCGCTCTGCTTCCCGCGCACCGTCGACGACCTGAAGCCGGTGCTCGCGGGGGTCGCCCGCGTCGGCCGGGAGCACGTCGACCACGTCAATCTGCAGCCCAACGTGCGCCCCTTCACGGTGGCCGAGTGCCTCCCCTACGTGCACGGCTGGCAGGAGCTCGCGGCGGCGGCCGGCGTCGAGCTCTACGTGGAGACGCACCGCGACCGCATGACGACCGATCTGCTGTTCACGCTCCAGCTGCTCGATGCGGTACCGTCGCTGCGCGTCACCGCCGACCTCTCGCACTTCGTCGTGGGGCGAGAGTTCGAGTGGCCGGTCGACGAGACGAATCACGCGTTGATCCATCGCATCCTCGACCGGGCGAGCGCCTTCCACGGTCGCGTCGCGTCGCGCGAGCAGGTGCAGCTGCAGATCAGCTTCCCGCACCACCGGCCGTGGCTCGACCTCTTCGGATCGTGGTGGGAGGAGGGCTTCCGGCGCTTCCGCGCGCGGTCGGCGCCCGACGCGACGCTCACGTTCATGACCGAGCTCGGGCCGCCGGAGTGGTATGCGATGACGGGGCGGTCGGGCGAGGAGCTCTCCGATCGCTGGGCCGAGGCGCTGCAGCTCCGCTCGCTCGCCGCGGAGATCTGGGCGCGCCTCGAAGCCGAGACGGCATCCGCCACCTGAGACCCGCCAGGTCCGCCTGACGCAGCGCCGGCGCTAGACGACGACGTCGCCGAACACGCCGGCCCGCGCGAGCACGTCGACGTCCGCA
>CAZYYP010000097.1:0-11858 GCA_964651695.1 uncultured Gaiellales bacterium
ACGCGCTCACGCTCTCGCGCTCGGGCCTGCTCGGCCTCGCCTGCGGCCTCGCGGTGCTGGCGTGGCCGTTGCGCCGGCAACTGCTGCAGGTGCGCGTCGTCGCGCCGATCGTCGCCGCGCTCGGGCTCGCCGGCCTGGCGCTCGCGTCATCGCCCTACGTCCGCCAGGTCGTGCGCTCGCGGGTCACGCTGAGCGACAACTCGGCCAAGGTCCACTTCCAGTTCTTCGATCTCGTGACACCGGTCCTGGACTTCCACCCGGTCTTCGGCCTCGGGCTCAACACGTTCTCCGTGTACTACGAGTTCCTCACCGGCAAGACCAACTGGGGGCCGCACTCCTTCTACATCGCGCTGCTCGACGAGACGGGGCTCGCCGGCGCCGTCGTGTTCGCAGCGTTCCTGATCTGGGTCGGCATCCGGCTCGCGGTCATCGTGCGCGCGTCGCGCGCGCTGAACCGCCGTGGCGACCCCGCGGCGGCGGAATGGCGCGGTCTCGGAATCGGGCTGACCGCGGGCTTCGTCGCCACCCTGGTCGCGAACATCTTCTATCTGACGATGCAGTTCTACTACTTCTACGGGCTCGTCCTGATCATCGTGGCCGCCTCGGCGCTGGCGGTCGAGCGCGTCCGCCGGACATGACCGACGTCTCGGTCGTGATCGTGAGCTACGAGAGCCGGGAGCTGCTCGGGCACTGCCTGGCGGCGCTCGCCGCGGACGCCGGGCGCACGGCGGGCACGGAGGTGATCGTCGTCGACCAGGCCTCCGCCGACGGCACGGCGGCGTGGCTTGCGGCCGAGCACCCCGAGGTGCGTCTCGTCGCGCTGGAGGAGAACGTCGGCTTCGGCGCCGGCAACAACCGCGGGGCGGCGATCGCCGAGGGGCGCTGGCTGCTGCTCCTGAACAGCGATGCCTACGTCCGTGCCGGTGCGATCGACGAGCTCGTGCGCTTCGCCGGGGCCCGCTCGGCGATCGGCGTCGCGGGCCCGCGCCTGCTCTGGCCCGACGGCCGTCTGCAGCGCTCCTGCCGGCGCTTCCCGACCGTCTTCCGGCTCGCGACGGAGTACCTCTACCTGCGCAAGCTCGCGCCGCGCTCGCGGATCCTCAACGGCTTCTACTGCGGCGACTTCGACCACGGCGAGCCGCGGCGCGTCGACTGGCTCACGGGTGCGTGCCTGCTCGTGCGGCGCGACCTGTTCGAGCGCCTGGGCGGCTTCGACGAGGCGTTCTTCCTCTACTCCGAGGAGGTCGACCTGCTCTACCGCGCCCGCGCGCTCGGCGCGGAGACCTGGTACGACCCGGCCGCCGAGGTCGTGCACGTCTGGGGTGGCACCGCCGGCCGCGCCTCGGCGCTGACGCTCGAGGAGCAGGCGCGCAGCCACGTGCGCTACTTCGCCAAGCACGCGTCCGCCGCCACCGCCCGGCGCGCGCGGGTCGTGCTGCTCGCAGGTCTCCGCCTGCGCTCGCGCCGATCGGCCGCCTACCGGGAGGCGGCCGAGTGGCTCGGAGGCCGCTCCGTCGACCAGTTGCTGGCCGAGCACCGTCCGCCGACCGGCTGACCGCCTGGCGTCGCCGGCGGCTCGACGTGGCCATACGCGCAACCCCTTTGACCGGCCATGATCGATCACCACGCCGGGTCCGGGCGACCCTCTAAGGTGGCCCGGTGGTCGTGCTGAAAGTCATCTTCTGGGTGTCGCTGGCCGCGCTCGCGTGGACCCATCTCCTCTACCCGGTCTTCATCGCGCTGCTCGCGCGCCTGCGGCCGCGCCCGGCGCATGCCGACGAGGCGTTCCGGCCGCGCGTCGCGCTCGTGATCGCCGCCTACAACGAGGACGACGTGATCGCGGCCAAGCTCGAGAACGCGCTCGCGCTCGACTACCCGCGCGACCTGCTGCGCATCGTCGTCGCCTCGGACGCCTCGAGCGACGGGACGGACGATGTGGTGCGGAGCTACGCCGAGCGCGGGGTCGAGCTCGTGCGCGCGCCGCGCGGCGGCAAGGTCAATGCCCAGAACCATGCGGTGCGCACGCTCGGCGACGTCGATGTGGTCGCGTTCTCCGACGCCAACTGCGAGTGGCGTCCCGACGCGCTCCGGAAGCTCGTCGCGCCGCTCGCCGATCCGCGCGTGGCGTACGTCTGCGGCCGCCTCCAGCTGCGCTCGCCCGAGGGGACGAACCAGGAGGGCGCCTACTGGCGCTACGAGATCTGGCTGCGGGCGCGCGAGTCCCTCGTCAAGTCGGTGACCGGCGGCAACGGCTCGATCTACGCGGTCCGCCGCGAGCGCTACGAGGAGGTCGACCCGCGCTTCGGCCACGACCTGTCGTTCCCGTACCTCATGGTCAAGCGCGGCTTCCGCGCCGTGTATGCGCCGCAGGCGGTCGCGCTCGAGAAGATGACGACCGACCTCTCGGACGAATTCCGCCGCAAGGTGCGCATGTTCGGGCACTGCTGGGTGCTCGTCCTGCACGGCCGCATGTTCGGCCTGCGCGCGCTTGGTCCGCTTTATTGGGTCGAGATGATCTCCCACCGACTCCTGCGCTACGCCAGCGGCCTGCTGCATCTCGCGCTGCTCGCGACCTCGCTCGTGCTGGCGTTCAGCGCCGGCGGCGTCTACGCCGTGCTGCTTGCGCTGCACGTGCTCTTCGGCCTCTGCGTGCTCGCGTCGATCGCGCTGCGCGGACGCGTACGCCTGCTCGCCCTGCCGCACTACTACCTGCTCGTGACCGTCGCCACGCTGCTCGCGATCGGCGACGTCTTCCGTGGCGTCCCCGCCGTGTGGGAGCGGGCGGAGGGGACGCGGTGAACGCCGGGGCCGAGCGCATCAAGCGCGCCGTGGACGTCGTCGGCGCCGCCGCCGGGCTGGCGCTCGCCGCGCCGATCCTGGCGCTCGCCGCGTGCGCGATCAAGCGCGAGGACGGCGGCCCCGTGCTCTTCCGCCAGATGCGCCTCGGGCGCGGGCAGAAGCCCTTCGAGATCCTCAAGCTGCGCACGATGACCGTCGACGCCGAGAAGCTCCGCTCCGACGGCGTCGTCGAGGACGGTGACCCGCGCATCACGCGCATCGGCAACCTCCTGCGACGCACCGCGGTCGACGAGCTGCCGCAGCTCTGGCACGTCCTGCGGGGCGAGATGAGCCTCGTGGGACCGCGTCCCGTGCCGCCGGCGCACCTCGAGCGCTACGACGAGCGCCAGCGCCGGCGGCTCGAGGTCAAGCCCGGCCTCACGGGCTGGGCGCAGATCCACGGGCGCGCGTCCCTGCCGTGGCCCGAGCGGCTCGAGCTCGACGTCTGGTACGTCGAGCACCAGTCGCTCGCACTCGACGCACGTATCCTCGCCCGCACCGCCGGCGTGCTGCTGCGCCGCGATGTCGTCTATCGCGGGGAGGCCGGCGGGTGGCGGTGACGACGCAGCCCGAGCTGACCGTGGTGGTGCCCGCCTACAACGAGGCCGGCACCATCGAGGCGGTGATCGAGCGTCTGCGCGAGTTGCCCTACGCGCTCCAGATCATCGTCGTCGACGACTGCTCGCAGGACGACACCGCGGCGATCGCCGGGCGCCTCGAGGGGGTCGAGCTCCTGCGCCACCCCGTCAACCGGGGCAAGGGCGCCGCGCTGCGCTCGGCCTTCGCGATCACGCGCGGCGCGATCGTCGTGATCCAGGACGCCGACCTCGAGTACGACCCGGTCGACATCCCCGAGCTGGTCGCCCCGATCCGGTCGGGCGTGGCCGACGCGGTCTTCGGCTCGCGGCTGATCGGCGGTCGCCCCCAGCGTGCGCACCTCTTCTGGCACAAGGTCGGGAACCGGGCGCTGTCGCTGCTCACGAACGTGCTCTACAACACGACGCTGTCCGACATGGAGACGGGCTACAAGGCCTTCACGCTCGACGTGCTGCGCGCGATCGAGCCGCTCTACGAGTCGGATTTCCGCATCGAGCCCGAGCTCACGGCCAAGATCTGCCGCGGCGGCTTCCGCATCTACGAGGTGCCGATCGCCTACTACGGCCGCTCCTACGACGAGGGCAAGAAGATCACCTGGCGCGACGGCTTCCCCGCGGTCTACGCGCTCGTCAAGTACCGCTTCCGGGACAGGTAGGCGCGTGCGACGCGCGTTGGTGGCCGTCGTCGGCATCGCGGTCTCGGTCATCTTCGGCTGGCTGGCCGTGCGCGGCCTCAACTTCCGCGAGGTGCGCGGCGCCATCGGGCGTGCCAGCCCGGCCTGGATCCTCGCCGCGGTCGTCGTGTCGATCGGCGGGGTGACGATGCGCTCGGAGCGCTGGCGCTCGCTCTTCCCGCGCGAGTCGCGCCCCCACGCCGTGCCGACGTTCTGGGCCTCCCAGGTCGGCCTGCTCGCCAACAACGTCCTGCCGGTGCGCGCCGGCGAGCTCGTGCGCGTGCTCTCGCTCTGCCGCGAGTCGGGGCTGCGACGCACCGCCGTGCTGGCCACGGTGGGCGTCGAGCGGGTGTTCGACCTCGCAGCGATCGCCTTCATCCAGCTGGCGATCGCATCGCAGCTCCCCAATGCGGCCGTGACGCGGCGCTTCACGCTGCTCGCCGTGGCGATCCTGGTCCTCTCGGCGCTCGTGGTCGCCGTGCTCGCGATCGCGCCGGTGCGCCGCGTCGCGGGCGACCGCCTCACCCGCCTGCCCGGTCTGCGGCAGCGCAGCGGGGTGTTGATCGACTCGCTGCGTACGGGCCTCGCGGCGTTGCGCGATCGCGAGCTCGCCGCCGTCGCGCTGCTCTGGACGTTCGCCTCGTGGCTCGTCCTGGCCTTCGCCGGCTGGTGCGTTCTGCAGGCCTTCGACCTGCACCTGCCCTGGCACGCCGCGCTCTTCCTGCTCGTCGCCGTCACGTTCGCCCAGGCGGTTCCCGCGAGCGCCGGCTCGGTGGGCGTGTTCGAGCTCGCGGCGCGCGCCGCCCTCGTCGCCTACGGCGTGCCGCCCGCGGTCGCGCTCTCGGCGGGTCTCGTGCTGCACGCCGTCAGCGCCCTCCCGTTCATCGCGCTCGGCGCCGTCGGCATGGCGCGGCTCGGCGTCTCGGGCGCCGAGCTCGCCCGCGCCGACACAGGCAGCTGATCTGCGACGATTGCGCGGCCGATGACGCCGACGAACGTCTTACTCACCTGCGCCGGCATGCGCGGGGACATGGTCGGCGCATTCCAGGCGGCGCTCGCGCGCGAGCGCCAGGGGGGTGTCGTGGTCGCCGCCGACGCGAGCCGGCTCGCGCCGACGCTCTACCTCGCCGACCGCAGCGCGCTCGTGCCGCGCGTCGGCGATCCGGCCTACGTCGAGGAGTTGCTCGCGCTCTGCGAGCGGCACGCCATCCGCGCCGTGCTTCCGCTGACCGATCTCGACCAGGCCATCCTCACGGCCCGCCGCGGCGACTTCGCGGCCCTCGGCGCGACCGTCGTCGCGTCGGACCCGGAGGCCTGCGAGCTGTGCTCGGACAAGTGGGCCGCCCACTGCTTCTTCGAGCAACGCGGGATCGGCTCGCCGCAGACCTGGCTGCAGGGCGACCTGCCGCCCGTCGGCGAGATCCCGTTCCCCGTGCTCGTGAAGGCGCGGCGCGGCTTCGCGGCCCGCCACATCTACCGCGCGCATGACGCCGAGGAGCTCGGCTTCTTCCTGCGCTACACGACCGAGCAGTCGATGGTGCAGGCCTTCTGCCGGGGCGAGGAGTTCTCGATCGACCTCATCTGCGACCTCGACGGGAACTGCCTCGAGGCCGTCCCGCGCTCGATGATCGAGTCGAAGGGCGGCGAGACGATCAAGGGCGAGTCGCTCGACGACGAGGCGCTGCGGACGGCCGCAGTGCGGGTCGCGGAGGCGATCGGCATCAAGGGCCCCGCCTGCGTGCAGTGCTTCCGCGACGGCGACGACTACCTCGTGACCGACGTGAACGCGCGCTTCGGCGGTGGCTTCCCCGTGCACGTCGCCGCCGGCGGCGGGTATCCCGACATCGTGCTCGCGCTCGCCCGCGGCGAGCACCCCGCTCCGCGCCTGGGCTCCTACCGGCCGCACGTCATCATGGTGCGCTACCTGTCGCAGGTGATCCTCGAGCGCGACGCCGACGACTCGCTGCGCGTCGCTGCGGATCGGTCGGGACTGCGCACGCCGCCCGCGGTCTGAATCTCGTCTACCCTCAGGCGGTGGCCGCCGGCGGTGCAGACGACGTCGAGATCGCGCTGGGCGTCTATGTCCGTCGTGTCGTACGGCGCTGGTGGGTCGTCCTCGCGGCTGTCATCGTGGCCGTCGCCATCGCTGCGCTCGGATCCGCGAGCGGCCATACGACCTATCGCGCCCAGACCCTGATCGCCCTCGGGACGCCCTACACGGCGACGGGCGGCTCCCCCATCACGAGCGCGTTCTGCACCTCGCCGATCGCGCCCGCCACGCTCATCAAGCAGGACGCGATCCGCATCGCGGCCGAGCAGGCGGCGGGGCTCAAGCCGGGTCAGCTCAAGGGCCACGCCTCGTCGCAGCCGGTCGCCGGGGCCGTCACGAAGCTCAACTTCACCCCCGCGGTGAACATCATCGTGCAGGGGCCGTTCGCGGGCGACAAGACCGCCAAGGCGGCCGACGCGCTCGCCAAGGGCATCCAGACGAGCTGCAGCCTCTACGCGCTCTCGCGCCTGACCGGGACGCAGTCGCGACTGACGCGTGAGCTCGACGAGCAGAAGACCCTCGACACCCGCCTCGCGGGGGCCCAGGCGACGCTCAGCAAGGTGCAGGCCGACAAGTCGCTTTCACCGACGATCCTGCTGCTCGCCGCCACGGTGGCGGCGAACACGCTCTCGAACGTGACGCAGCGACAGACCCAGCTCGACCAGTTCATCGGCGAGGATCAGTCGCTGCTCGAGCAGATCAAGAACGTCGAGCTGACCCAGATCATCACGAAGGCCAAGGCCTCGCAGGTGACGGCGGGCGGCAAGAGCGCGAGCTTCGGCGTGGCCATCGTGCTGGGCCTCATCGCGGGGATCGTCCTGGCACTAGTGTCAGAGGCAGTGGTTCCCTCGCGACGCAAGGAGACGTAGATGGCACAGCGGGCCCTCGTGACCGGTGGAGCGGGCTTCATCGGCTCGCATGTCGTGGATTCGCTCGTACGCGACTCCTACGAGGTGCTCGTCGTCGACGATCTGTCGGCGGGGGACGCCGGGCGTCTCGCGGCCGGCGTGCAACTCGCGAAGGTCGACATCACCGACCGCGCTGCGCTCGATGCGGCCGTCGACGCGTTCGCCCCGGAGGCCGTCTTCCACCTCGCGGCCCAGGCCAGCGTGATGGCCTCCGTGAACGATCCGGGTCGCGATTGCGCCGTCAACGTCGGCGGCACGCTGAACGTCGTCGAGGCCGCGCGCCGCCACTCGGCGCCGCTCGTGTTCACCTCCACGGGCGGAGCGCTGTACGGCGACGACGCGCCGCTGCCGACGAGCGAGGCGCAGTGGCCCCTGCCGCTCTCGCCCTACGGCGCGTCGAAGCTCGCCGGCGAGTCCTACGTCCGCAGCTGGTCCGCGGCGCACGGCATCCCGAACGCCGTCATGCGGCTCGGCAACATCTACGGCCCGCGCCAGACGCCGCACGGCGAGGCGGGGGTCGTCGCCATCTTCAGCTACCGCCTGTGGGCCGGCGAGCCGTGCACGCTGTACGGCCACGGCACGCCGACGCGCGACTACGTGCACGTGCTCGATGTCGTCGCCGCACTGCGTGCGGCGAGCGGCAAGGCGGGCATCTACAACGTCGGCACCGGCGTCGAGACCGATGTCGCGACGCTCTATGCCCGCCTCGCCGAGGCGGCCGGATCGACGGCGGAGCCGGCGCTCGGCGACCTGCGCCCGGGGGAGCTCAAGCGCTCGTGCCTGGACGCATCGCGCGCCCGCTCCGAGCTCGGCTGGGCACCCAAGATCGCAGTCGCCGAAGGCCTCGCGAGCACGTACGGCGCGATGGTCGACGGCTTCCGCGCTGCCGCCTGATTCTCCAGCGTCGCTAGCATGCGGTGAAGGTCGTCTCGGCGACGGACTCCTCAAAAGGACTTTCCCATTCCCACGACGGTTGTCTCCGGCGGGGCCGGGTTCCTCGGCTCCCACCTCTGCGAAGCACTGCTCGGCCGTGGCCACCGCGTGCTCTGCGTCGACAACCTCGAGACGGGGTCGCTGACGAACATCGAGCATCTGCGCGACGAGCGGTTCATCTTCATGCAGCACGATCTCGTGAGTCACCTCGAGATCTCCGAGCCGGTCGACTGCGTGCTCCACTTCGCGAGCCCGGCCAGCCCGATCGACTACCTGCGCCTGCCGCTGCACACGCTCAAGGTCGGCGCCTACGGGACGCACAACATGCTCGGGCTCGCCAAGGCGCACCGTTCGCGCTTCCTGCTCGCGTCGACGAGCGAGGTCTACGGCGACCCGCACATCCATCCGCAGCCCGAGACCTACTGGGGGAACGTCAACCCCATCGGCCCGCGCGGCGTCTACGACGAGGCCAAGCGCTACGCCGAGGCCCTGACGATGGCCTACCACCGCCAGCAGGGCGTCGACACGGCGATCGTGCGGATCTTCAACACCTACGGGCCCCGCATGCGCGCCCACGACGGCCGCGCGATCCCCACGTTCGTCCGGCAGGCCCTCTCGGGCGAGCCCATCACGGTGTTCGGCGACGGCGGCCAGACGCGCTCGTTCTGTTACGTCGACGACCTCGTCGACGGCATCCTGCGCCTGGCCGATTCGAGCGAGCATCTCCCCGTCAACATCGGCAACCCGGAGGAGTTCACGTTGCTGCAGCTGGCCGAGAAGGTGATCACCCTGACCGCATCCGACAGCCGGATCGTCTTCGAGGCGCTGCCCGCGAACGATCCCAAGCAGCGGCGCCCCGACATCACACGGGCGACGGAGATCCTCGGCTGGGGGCCGCGCACGGGCCTGGACGACGGCCTGCGCATGCTCCTCGAGCGCTCCCGGCGCGCCGAGCTCCTCGGCAGGACGGTCGGAGCGTGAGGCGCCTCGTCGCAGCCTGCCTGGCGGCAGTCGTGCTCACGGCCGTCGCCGCAACCGGCGCCTCGGCCGATCAGGGCCGTGCCCGCTCGGGCCCCATGCTGCTCGGCGTGATGGACGACGCCCTGCTCGCCAACCTCCCGGCCATCGCCTTCCCGGCGGTCCAGCAGTTGCATCCGCAGATCATCCGCTACGACGTCTCGTGGGCCGCCACCGCGCCGCGCAAGCCGGCCGATGCGACCAATCCCGACGATCCCGCCTACAACTGGGCGCCCGTCGACCAGGTCGTGGTGAACGCCGACGCGCTCGGCGTGCCGGTCCTGCTCACGGTCGAGGTCACTCCCAAATGGGCCGGTGGCGGAACGGGCAATAAGCCCCCGGTCAACATGGCGTCGCTTCAGGCCTTCGCCTACGCGGCGGCGACGCGCTACAGCGGTCAGCACATCGTGCCCTCCACCGGCCAGGTTCTGCCCGCGGTGACGCGCTGGGAGGCCTGGAACGAGCCCAACACCACGAGCCACCTGAAGCCGCAGTACAGCTGCCGCTGCTCGAGCGCCGTGCCGGTCTCGCCCACGATCTACGCCAGGATCCTGACCGCGATCTACAAGGGCGTGCACTCCGCGGGCACCCACGCGGGCATCACCGAGACCGTTGCCGGCGGCGCCACGAAGCCCAACTACTCCGGGCCCAAGACCTACGAGCCCGCGGTCGCGCCCCTGCGCTTCCTGCTGCTGCTCGGTAAGAAGCACCCGCCGCTCGACGTCTACTCGCACCATCCCTACCGCACCGACGTCGGCTTGAAGAAGGGCCAGGTCGAAGGGCCGAACGACATCTCGTTCGCCGATCTGCCGCGCCTGATCGCGGGTCTCGACCAGGCCTTCCCGCGTAAGCATCTGCACCTCTGGATCACGGAGTTCGGGCTGCAGACGAACCCGCCCGACAGCTTCCAGGGCGTCAGCCTCGGCACCCAGTCGCTGCAGCTGCGGCGCAACGTCGCGTCCGCACGGGCGAATCCGCGCATCGACATGCTGATCTGGTACCTGATCCGCGACGAGCAGACGCGCAAGCCGTTCGCCGCCGGGTTCCAGACGGGCCTCGCGTTCACGAACGGCACGCTCAAGCCGTCGTGGTCGGTCTTCCGCTCGCTCGCGCAGTAGTCGCCCGCCACAACGTGATCGCGAGCGCCGCGAGCACCGCATTGCGCAGGGCCACGAGCGCGATCGCATCCCCGTCGAAGTGGGGCAGGTCGCCGAACGCGAAGCGCAGCTCGACACGCGTCAGCACGCTCGCGAGGGCGAGCAGGATCGCCTGCAGCGGGTAGCGCGGGGCGAGCAGCGCCGAGAGCGGCGCGAGCCAGAGCAGGTACTGCGGCGAGAGCACGGGGGCGACCGCGACGAGCACGGCCAGGGCTGCCAGCAGCGAGAGCGCCGGGTCCGCGTCGGCGCGGCGCACGCGGCGGGCCAGGAGCAGCGCGAGGCCGACCGACGCGACGGCGAAGGCGCGCCCGAGCCAGCGTGCGCTCGCGCCGGTGACGTTCTGGCTGCCATGGTCGAAGGCCGTCCCCGCGTGCAGCCCGAGGCCCCGCGCGATGTCGGCCAGCACCGCCGCCCAGGACTCGATCTCCGGATCGCGCCCGGCGTGGTAGCCGATCCACGAGAGTCCGAGCTCGCCCGTCCAGAGCGTGTAGATCACCTGGGCCGCGATCGGGATCGCCGCTGCGGCCGCGAGGCTGCGGACGGTCGTCCCTCGGCGCGCGAGCGCCGGGGCGGCGGCGAGCGGCACGAGCTTGAGCGCGCCGGCGAGCCCGAGCCAGGCGCCCGCGCGGCCGGGCCGGCGAGCGGCAGCGCCGGCGAGCAGGATCGCAATGCCCGCCGCGAGGTCGAAGCGGGTCAGCGCCAGGCGCCCGAGCACGAGGAAGGTGACGCTGTAGAGGCCCAGTGCCAGCGCGAGCTCGATCGCGGCCCTGCGGCGCAGCATCCAGGCCAGCAGCAGCACGCAGACGACGTCCAGGGCCCCGTAGAGCCAGATCGTGCGCTGGTGGTAGGCCTGGCCCGAATCGTCGCCGCCGGCCGCGAGCGGGGCTACCAGCAGCGGCAGCGTCGCCGGTGGGTACTCGTAGTCGAGACCGCCGTAGGCATGGGTACCGTGGGCGATCGCGTGCGCACGCGGATAGAAGTAGGTCGCCGGCAGATCCTTGCCGTCGCCGTGGTAGGCGAGCGCTGCTCCCGCGTGCAACGCAACCACGGCCAGGGCGATGACGAGGTTACGGCGCAAGGCCCGAGCCGCGGTAGGTCGCCCACATGCAGGCCACGAGCCCGGCCGCGCTGAGCGCGAACAGCGCGGAGCGCAGCCGGCCGTCCATCCGCTCGAGCAGGATGCCCGCGGCGATGGCGTAGGGGAACGTGCCCATCACGAAGCGCGGCAGCGACATCGCGCTCCCCGTCGCGAGCGGCGCGGCGATCGCGACTGCGGCGAACACGAACATCCCGTCGCGGATCCCGTTGCGCCACAGGACCGTCAGCCCGATCGCGGCCAGCGGCACTCCCGTCAGGTAGAGCAGGTTCTGGGCGTGGTGGAGCACGATCGCGTCGCGGACATAGGTCGCGAGCTCCCCCGGCGCGTCGACGATGCTCGACGAGCGGTGCCATCCGATCTGCTGCGCGTGCAGGCTCGCGAGCCAGTCGTCGCGCCGGCGCTCGAGATCGGCGAACACGAGCGCGACGCCCGCGACCGCGCCCGCCGCCCCGGCGAGCGCCGCGCGGCGGCGCTCGGGCGCGAGCAAGGCATCGGCGCCGAGCCCGAGTGCGAGCGGGATCGCCGCAGGCCGTGAGAGTCCCGCCGCGAGTCCCGCCAGGAACGCCAGTGCGGGCCGCTTCGAGCG
>CAZYYP010000098.1:0-11835 GCA_964651695.1 uncultured Gaiellales bacterium
CGGTGCCGTTCGCCTTCGCCCTGCCGAAGGGCACGCCGGACAAGGACATCTCGACGCTGCCCAAGTGGCGCATCGCGACCGGCCCGTACGAGATCTCGGGCTACACGCCCAAGGACAGCGTCGTGATCACGCGCAACCCGACCTTCAAGTCGTGGACGAAGGACACGCCGAACGGCCACCTCGACGGCGTCCACGTGGCACTGGGCGTCACGCCCGACCAGGCCGTCGACGAGACCGCGAACGGCCAGCTCGACTGGTACTTCGAGCCCGTGGCACCGGACCGCCTGACCGAGCTCAAGGCGCGCTACCCCAAGCAGGTCTTCGACTTCGGGCGCAACAACGTGACCTACTTCACCATGAACTCGCGCAGAGCGCCGTTCGACAAGCTCGCCGTGCGCCAGGCCGTCAACTACGCGACCAATCGCGCCGCGCTCGTCAAGCTGTTCGGCGGCCAGGGGACGGTCACGGAGAACATCCTGCCGCCCGGCATGGGCAGCGCCTACAAGAAGCACGACTTCTACCCGTACAACCTCGCCAAGGCCAAGGCGCTCGTCGCCTCCTCGGGCACCAAGGGCATGGCGGTGACCGTGTGGTCGCACACCACGGACCCGACGCCGAAGGCCGCGCAGTACATGGCCTCGGTGCTCGGCGAGCTCGGCTACAAGGCGAGCGTCAAGACGCTCGACGAGTCCGTCTACTGGGACACCATCGCGACCCAGAAGGGCGACCCCCAGATCGCGTTCCAGGACTGGAACCAGGACTTCCCGGAGGCGCAGGACTTCATCGACACCCTGCTCAACGGCAAGAACATCACGAACATCGGCAACAACAACCAGTCGAACACGAACGTGCCGGCATTCAACAAGCTCATCGACGCCGCCAAGCAGATGCCGCTCGGCCCCGCGCGCAACGCGAAGTGGGCGGCCATCGACGCTTTGGCGATGAAGACGAATGCCCCGTGGGTGCCGTTCATGAACCGGCAGATCCCGAAGTTCGTGTCGCAGCGCGTGCACGGGCTCGTCTTCAACATCACCTACTACGAGCTGCTGCCGTCGATGTGGCTGGCGAAGTAGCGCGTGGCGGCCGCCGCTGAGACAACCGGCCCGGCCGTCTCGAGCCCGGCCGGCGCCTGGCGTATCGCGGGACGCCGGCTGCGGCGCAACAACGTGGCCATGGTGGCGCTCGCGGTACTCGTTCTGATCGCGCTGGCCTGCGGCCCCGGCGCGCCGCTGTGGGTCAGCCAGGTCTCGCACCGCGGACCCGACGAGCAGAACCTCGTGGGCGTGCTGCACGAGCACGGCAAGTCGATCCCCGTCGTCGCCGACGACGGCACGCCGATCGGCCCCGGGTTGCGCGGCGCCTACCTGCTGGGTGCCGACTCGAACGGCCGCGACCTCTTCGTGCGCATCCTCTATGGCGGCCGCACGTCGCTCGCGGTCGGCCTCGCCTCCGCGCTGCTGTGCACGCTCCTGGCGCTCCTGCTCGCCATCCCGGCCGGGTATCTCGGCGGGCCGACCGACGCGCTGATCTCGCGGCTGCTCGACCTGATCTGGTCGTTCCCCGTCTATCTGCTCGCCGTCGCGCTGGCCACGTCGTTTGCGCTCGGCGGCCTGGATCTCGGTCCGGTGCACGTCTCCGGCAGCTCGCTCCTGATCCCCATCTTCGTCATCGCCGTCGTCTTCATCCCCTACCTCGCGCGCCCGATCCGCAGCGAGGTGCTCGCGCTGCGGCGGCGCGAGTTCGTCGAGGCGTCCGTGGCGCACGGTGCCTCGGCGACGCGCGTGATGGTGCGCGAGATCCTGCCCAACGTCGTCCCGACGACGCTCGTGCTGTTCACGCTCATCGTCGCCAACAACATCCTCACCGAGGCGGCGCTCTCCTACCTCGGCGTGGGCGTGTCGGTGCTCACGCCGTCCTGGGGCAACATCATCGAGCAGGGCAACTCGACGATCGTGACGGCGCCCTGGCAGACGATCGCGCCCGGCATCGCGATCATGCTCACGGCGATCGCCCTGAACGTGCTCGGCGACGGCCTGCGCGACGCACTCGACCCGCGCGGCCTCGTGCGCGTGCGACGGCGCCGCCTGCGGGCGCCACAGGGCGCCGCGGAGTGAGCACGCGCTTCTGGGTGCGCCGGATCGGCGGGCTGCTCGCGGTGCTGTTCGCGATCTCGCTGCTCGTCTTCCTCGTCTTCAACGTCATCCCGGGCGGGGATCCGGCCCTGCGCATGGCAGGCCGGCACGCGACGCCGCAGAACATCGCCCAGATCCGCAAGGACTGGGGCTTCGACCGTCCGCTCCCGGTCCAGTACCTGGACATGATGAACCGCCTGCTCGTGAAGCGCGACCTCATCTCCTACCAGGACCAGACGCAGGTCATGCCGACGATCGAGCGGGGCATCCCGAAGACGCTCTCGCTCGCCATCGGCGCCGCCGTGATCTGGCTCTTCATCGGCGTGCTCTTCGGCGTGCTCTCGGGGCTCACGGCCGGCCGCTGGCCCGACAGCCTGCTCACCGTCGTGTCGATGGCGGGCATCTCGACGCCGATCTTCTGGCTCGGCGCCGTGCTGCTCTACCTGCTGACGTTCAAGTGGCACGCAGTCCCGTTCTTCCACTGGCTGCCGAGCGGCGGCTACGTCCCGCTCGCGCAGAGCCCCTACCAGTGGTTCTCGCACCTGCTCCTGCCGTGGATCTGCCTCTCGGTCGTCTCGATCGGCTTCTACTCGCGCGTCGTGCGGAGCTCGCTGCTGCAGACGCAGTCGGCCGACTACGTGCGTACCGCCCGTGCGATGGGGCTGCCGCGCTGGCGGGTGCTGCTCGGGCACACGCTGCGCACCTCGCTGCTGCCGATCGCGTCGCTCTTCGCGCTCGACTTCGGCGCCGCGGTCGGCGGCACCGTGATCCTGATCGAGCCGGTCTTCGGGATCAACGGCGTCGGAGCCTACGCCCAGCAGTCGGTCGCCCACCTCGACCTGCCGCCGCTCATGGCCCTGACGCTCTACGGCGGCTTCCTGATCGTGATCGTCAACGCCGTGGCTGACATCGCCTACTCCCGGCTCGACCCGCGCATCCGCCTTGAGTGATCCCGTGCTCAGCGTGCGCGACCTGCGCGTCACCTTCCGCACCGAGGACGCGACGGTGCGCGCGGTGCGCGGCCTGACGTTCGACCTCGCGCCCGGGGAGATCCTCGGCATCGTCGGCGAGTCGGGATCGGGCAAGTCGGCGGCGGCGATGGCCCTCACGGCGCTCAACCGCAGCGCCAACGCGACGCTCGAGGGCGAGGTCATGCTCGCGGGCCGCAATCTGCTGACGCTGCGGGAGCGCCAGCTGCGCCCGGTTCGCGGCGCCGAGATCGCGATGATCTTCCAGGATCCGATGACGTCGCTGACGCCGGTGTACCGGGTCGGCTCGCTGATCGCCGAGGTCCTGCGGGCACACGAGTCGCTCAGCCGCTCCGAGGCGCGCGCACGCGCGATCGAACTGCTCGCAGAGGTCGGCATTCCGGACCCCGCGGGCCGCGTCGACGACTACCCGCACGAGTTCTCCGGCGGCATGCGCCAGCGCGTCATGATCGCGATGGCGCTCGCGTGCAATCCGTCGGTCCTGGTCGCCGACGAGCCCACGACGGCGCTCGACGTGACCATCCAGGCGCAGATCCTGCGCCTCATCCGTCGCCTCCGATCCGAGTTCGACACGGCGGTCGTACTGATCACCCACGACCTCGGCGTCGTCGCGCAGGTCGCCGATCGCGTGGCCGTGATGTACGCCGGCCGGTTCGTCGAGGAGGGCCCGACCGCCGAGGTCTTCGGCTCGCCGCGGCACCCGTACACGCTCGGGCTGCTCGCCTCGGTGCCGCGCACCGATCGTCCGCGCCGAAGGCTCCTGCGCGCGATCAGCGGCCAGCCTCCGCCGATGACGATGGACGACGACGGCTGCGCGTTCCGCCCGCGCTGCTACGCGGCGCACGCGGCCTGCAGCGAGCGGCCGGAGCTCGCCGATCGCGGCGGCGGCCCCGAGCACCGCGATGCCTGCTGGCTCACCGGCGACGATCGGCGCATGGAGGTGGCCGATGGCGCTGCTCGAGCTTGACGGCGTGGGCAAGGACTTCGCGTTGCGCGGTGGCAGGACGCTGCACGCCGTGCAGGACGTCTCGCTCGCGGTCGAGCCGGGTGAGACGCTCGGCCTCGTCGGCGAGTCGGGCTGCGGCAAGTCGACGCTCGCGCGCTGCATCGTCGGCCTGCATCGGCCGACCGCCGGCAGCGTGCTCTTCGACGGCGAGCCGATCGGCGGCGGCCGGCGCTCGCACGCGGTGACCCGCGATCTCACGATGATCTTCCAGGATCCGTTCGCGTCGCTCAATCCGCGCCGCCGCGTGGCCGACATCGTCGCGGATCCGCTCGACATCCACGGCCTCGCGAGTGGCTCGGAGCGGCGGCGGCGCGTCCTCGAGATGCTCGAGCTCGTGGGCCTCGACCCGGGCCATGCGGCGCGCTATCCCCACGAGTTCTCGGGCGGGCAGCGCCAGCGCATCGGCATCGCCCGCGCGCTGATCACGCGCCCGCGCCTCGTCGTGTGCGACGAGCCGGTCTCGGCGCTCGACGTGTCCATCCAGGCGCAGATCCTCAACCTGCTCGCGGCGCTGCGCGACGAGCTCGACCTCACGCTCGTGTTCATCGCCCACGACCTCGGGGTCGTGCGGCACGTGTCGCAGCGGGTCGCCGTGATGTATCTCGGCCGCATCGTCGAGGTCGCGGGCGCCGACGAGCTGTTCGCGGCGCCGCAGCATCCCTACACGGCCGGGCTTCTCGCCGCCGTGCTCGTGCCCGACACCGCCGCGCGGCGATCCGACGAGGAGATCCTCGCCGGCGACGTGCCGCCCGCTTCCGCGGCGCCGCCGGCGGGCTGCTCGTTCCACCCGCGCTGCACGCGCGCCGGCGCGGGCTGCGCCACCGATCGGCCGCTGCTCGAGCCGACGCCGCCCGGCCACCTCGCGGCCTGCCACTACCCGCTCGGCGGGCCGCCCGCCGGCTCGTGACCGCCCACTAGGATTCGCTGCTCGCTGGCGCACGACGACGCTGAGGGAGACACGAATGGATCACGACGGCCTCATCCCGCAACGCGAGATCGGGCTCGATCTCGCGCAGGCGATCCTCGCCTCGGTGCGCGCGGCAGCTGCGCGCGAGGGCATCCCGGCGGCGATGGCCGTCTGCGATCGCGCGGGCAACATGCTCGCGTTCGCGCGCATGGACGGCGCGCCGCTCGGAGCGAGCGAGCTCGCGGTCAACAAGGCGCACACCTCAGCGCTGTGGGAGATGCGCACGGGCGAGTTCCAGCGATCGACGCAGCCCGACGGCGTCGACTGGGGCCTGAACACCTCCGCGGGCGGGCGCATCGTCGTGTACGCCGGCGGCGTGCCCGTCCACGTCGGCGGCGCACTCGTGGGCGCGGTCGGGATGAGCGGCGGGACCGGCGAGCAGGACGAGGCGTGCGTGCTCGAGGCGCTCGCAGAGCACGCGCTCGGGGGCTGACTCCGACATGCGCGAGGACTTCACGGCGGAGGTACAAGGGGGCGTGCTGTCGGGCGTCGTGTGCGGCGACGGCGCTCCCGTGGTGCTCCTGCATGGCGGACCAGGTCTGTCGTGGACCTACCTCGAGCCGCTCGTGGAGGAGCTTGCCGCCGGCTATCGGGTGGCGGTCTACCAGCAGCGCGGACTTCCGCCCTCGACGGCCGGCGCGCCCTACGACGTGACCGCGCAGGTCGGCGACGTCGTCGCGGTGCTCGACCGGTTGCGCTGGGACCGCGCGATCGTCGCAGGCCACTCCTGGGGAGGCCATCTCCTGCTGCACGTGCTCGCCGCCCGCCCCGAGCGCGTGAGCGCGGCGCTCATCCTCGACACGCTCGGCGGTGTCGGGGACGGCGGCGAGGCGGAGTTCGACGACGAGATGCTGCGCCGCACCCCGCGGCGCGCCGTGGAGCGTGTCGAGTACCTCGAGCGGCAGGCGATGGAGGGCAACGGAACGGAGGCCGACCTGGCGGAGTCGATGCGCCTGCTGTGGCCCGCGTACTTCGCCGAACCGGCCACGGCCCCGCCCTTCCCCGGCATGCGCTTCTCGGTCGAGGCATACGCCGAGACGTTCGCGTCGCTGCACGCCGAGCTGCCCGCGCTCGCCGAGCGGCTCGCGCACGGCGCGGTCCCCACGCTCTTCGTCCACGGCGGAGGCAGCCCGATGCCCGTGACGGCGGCGAGCGACACCGCCGCTGCCATGGGCCCGGCGGCGGCGGTCGAAGTGATCGACGGCGCCGGGCACTTCCCCTGGATCGAACATCCCGGGGCGGTGCGGATCGCGCTCGACGCGCTCGTCAAGCGTTCTGAACGGGAATCCGGGTGACCGTGCCGCCGCCGAAGCCGGCGACCCAGAGCGCGCCCCCGCCGAGCGCGAGATCGACCGCGACCTTTCCGGCCGGCACCGCCGCTCCGGCGAGACCCGCCGCGATGCCCGTGCGGGTGACGAAGCTCTCCGTGCACACGCCGCACACCGTCTGACTGGCGTACACGGCGCGGTCGCCGACGGCGAGGCTCCGTGCGCCGGAGACGGAGCTCGTACGTCGCAGGATGCGCCCGCTGCGCGGATCGATCTGCACGATGCCGATGCTGTCCCCAGCGGCCCACAGTCCCGCGGGCCCCGCTGCGAGGTCGCTCACCCCATGCAGTGCTGCGCCTCCCGCGACGCGGTTCGTGAGCGGGTCGATCGCCAGGAGCGAGGTCGGAGCCGACGTATTCCAGACCCACACCCGCGAGCCGGCGATCGCGATCGGGCCAGGGCCGTTCCCGACCGGGATGCGGGCGACGATCCGGCCCGTCCGGGCGTCGAGGCGCACGACCTCCCCGACGGTCTCACGCGGGACGGTGACCCAGACGTCGTTCCCGCGCGCCGCGACGCCGATGGCGCAGCACTCGATCGGCACGACACGGCGGACGCGCCCAGCCGCGAGGTCGACGTCGACGATCGAAGCCCGGCGGCCCGCGCCGTCGGTGAGCCATGCGTCGTCGCCGGCGATCGACACGTGGCGGTAGTCGCCACCCGCCGGGATCGCGATACGGCGCTCCACCCGCCCGGTTGCGCCGTCGATCCTCACGAGCGCAGTCGCGAGCGCGACCCACGCCGATCCCCGGGCGAACGCAATGCCGGTCGGCGCTCCGCCGACGCGGATCGTCTGCTCGCGCACCTGCAGCGGCGCGAGCTGGAGCGAGGCGACGACGCGAAGGGCCTGTGCACGCGTGCGCGCGCTCGCCCGCGGCCCGAACGCGATCTGCGCCTCCACGCCGTAGCCATGCGCTCGGAAGCGCAGCGACCGGCCCGGGCCGAAGCCTTCGATCGTCTCGCCCGTCGCCGCTGCGAAGGACAGATGCGCTGGTCGCTTCGGGTAGGTGCGGAGTTCGCCCGGCACCATCAGCTTCACGTGCTTCACCGAGAGCGAGAGGAACACGCTGTCGGCGGGCAGCGGCCGGTGCGGCTCGGGAGCCCAGGCCGCCCTGGGCCCGAGGGGATACGAGGCCACGACCACGAGCGCCGACTGCGGTGCCGCGCGCGCCGACCAGCGCCGCGGGTACGCCACGGCGAAGCCGGCGGAGGTGTCTGCGAGACGCGTCCAGGCCTCGTTGCCGCGAGCGGTTCGCGTTGCGCGTGCAGGTGCGTCGAGCGGGACGACGAGCGCAGCGAGTACGCCGAGGGAGGCGAGCACCGTGCGCATCTCGAGGGCCTACTGCCGGCGTGGCCGGGGAGGTCCGCGAGCGGTCTATCGTGCAGGCACCACAAAGGGAGCCCAGCATGCCGATCACGATCGATACGACCACGCCCTTCGGCGAGCGAGCGCAGCGCCGCCTCGCCGAGGACAAGCTCGCGTGGCTCACGACGACGAGTGCGGACGGCACGCCGCAGCCGGTGCCGGTGTGGTTCCTGTGGGATCGCGCGGACTCGTTCCTGATCTACTCCAAGCCCGCAACGGCCAAGCTCGCGAACATCGGTGAGCGGCCGCGCGTGTCGCTGCATCTGGACGGCAACGGGCAGGGCGGCGACATCGTCGTCGTGCTCGGCCAGGCTGCGGTCAGCGACGACCCGCCGGCCGACGCGGTGCCCGCCTACGTCGCGAAGTACGCCGCCTTCATCGAGCGCAACTCGTGGACGCCGGAGAGCTTCGCCGCCGATTACTCCGTGCCGCTGCGCATCACGGCGACCAGGCTGCGCGGCTTCTAGTGCCTACCAGGCGCCGCCGCCCCCGCCTCCGAACGATCCGCCGCCGCCACCCCCGCCCGAGCTGCTGCTCGACGGCGACGGGAACGCACCGCCGAGGCCGGACGCGAAGTCCGAACTGCTGAACGAGGGCAGGTAGAGGGCCGGCGCGTACACCGCCGAGGTGGAGATCGCGGGGAACGACACCTTGGCTGCTTCGAGGACGCGGTCGGCGATGCCGAAGGCGATCCCGAAGACGAGGTAGCTCTCCCACAGCGGCAGCGTGTCCGCGGGCTTGTCGGCGAGCCTCGGGAAGTCGGTGAGATAGTGGCGGAAGCCCTCCCACTGCTCGGCCGAGGCCTGCATCTCGGGCCGCCGCCGGCGCCACATCGGCGCGGGGAGCAGCAGGACGACGAGGGCGTTGAGGACGAGCGCTCCACCCGCCGCGGTGATGATCAGGTCCTGGCGCACGAGCGGAGGGTCGGCGATGCCCGCGATGCCGAGCACGAGCAGGAGGCCACCTGCGAGCGCGAACGAGACGAAGGACAGCCACTTGACGAGCATCCCGCGGCCGCTCCAGAAGGCGCGCTGTCTGACCTGGTTGCGGACGGCCTTCTCGAACGACTCGTACTGGCTGTGGAACCACACGCGATCGGTCTCCGGGAGGTCCTTGACGGTCTTGGCGACGTGCGAGAGCGCCACGGGCTCGGTCGCCGACAGCTTGTCGAAGATCGCCGCCACGGGCTTCTCGACGGCCGAGAGCGCGATGCTCTCGTCGCCGCGCGAGAGATCGACGTCGTCGATCTCCTTGTGGCGCAGGCCGAGCATCGACGACTCCTCGCGCGTGACGGGCGTCATCTTGAAGCGCCCGCGGCGAACGAGCTCGAAGAGCGTCGCGGTGAGCTGATCGCCGCCGGCCACGACACGCTGGGCGAGCAGCGAGGGGACGACGGCGGGCGCGAGATCGTCCGGCGGGTCATGGAGGTACTCGGGCGTCGAACCGGTCGGGTGCTCGCGGCCGAAGCGCACGTAGGCGAAGGCGCCGAGCGCAAGCGCGGGCAGCAGGGCCAGGGCGAGAAGCGCGGCGATCCAGGCCGCCGGGTGGTGCAGCGTGTCCTCGAGCTGGCGCTTGTCGCGCGCGGCGCGTGCGCTGGCGGCCTGCTCGCGGGCGATCGTCGCAGGCAGCACGTCGTCGTGGACGTGGCGCGCGTACGGCGCGTTCGGCTCGAGCGCGGAGGGCGGGTAGAGCACGCGCAGGGTCACCGACTGCTTGCTCGGCACGTCGTCGGTCACCGTCAGGATCCGGCCGCCGCGGATGGTCAGGCGATGGCCGAGCCACGCGGGCTCGATCCACGCGCGCGTCCCTGGGAGCGTTCCCGCGGCGAGCACGTTCGCGAACAGCTGGTGCAGCCCGCTCTTCCACTGGTTGCCCCAGACCTGCGGCGCCACCTCGACCGCGTCGTCGTGGGCGATCACGACGCCGCGCAGGCGATAGCGCAGCGTGAACGTGCGCTCGCCGTCTGTCTGGCTGTAGTGCCAGACGATGCGGAGGCCCTGCGGCATGCGCACGAACCCGAAGCGGCCGGCGGCGTCGCTGCTCCCGAGCGCCGTCGTGCCGCCTGGCGCGTAGTTCGTGCCGGCCTCGCTCACCTGGACGCCACCCACCTGCACGTCCTTGGCGAGCGGGATGTCGCGGTAGGCGCCGCTGAAGTACCCCGAGTAGTCGAACGTCAGGTCCTCCCGCATGAGCACCTCGCCCGTGCGCGCGAGCGTCACGGTCACGAATGCCCGCGGCTGGGTGAAGCTCTTGCCGGCAGAGGCCGAGGCGGGCGCGGCGAGCAGCGCAAGCGCCGCCAGGGCGATCCAGGCGAGGCGCTTCACCGCGGACCGTCGGCGAGCTCGAAGAGCGCACGGCGGTGGAAGCCGAGCGGGCCGGCGAGCAGGCTCGCCGGGAGGGCCTGGATCGCGTTGTTGTAGGTCTGCACCGTGTCGTTGTAGACGAGGCGCGCGCGCGCGATGCGATCCTCGGTCTGCGAGAGCTGCTCGGCGAGCTGGGCGAAGCGCTCCGACGCGCGCAGCTCCGGGTTGGCCTCCGCGATGCCGACGACGCCGCCGATCGCCGTGCCGAGGCGCTGCTCGGCCGCTGCCCGCGCGACCGGCTCGTCGCCATGTGCCTCGGCACGCGCCTGGGCGGCGGCCTCGAGCACCGACTGCTCGTGCTCGGCGTAGGCCTCGACCGCGGCGTTGAGCTCGGGCACGAGGTCGGCGCGCCGCCGCAGCTCGGCGTCGACGTCCCCCCACGCGGCATGCGTGCGGTTGCGTGCGCGCGTGAGGCGGTTGTACGCCGGCACCCCTGCCGCGACGACGATGACGACGAGCACTGCGATGACCCAGATCAGCACGGCGCGAGGCTACCAGTGCAGCGCGTGCCCCTCGATGCGTGTCGCCTCGTGCACCAGCGCGGACGGAGCGAAGGATGCCACGAGGTCGCCCGGGGAGCACGGCTCTGCGTGCTCTCGCAGGCCGGCGCTGTGGGCAAGCCAGCCCACGATCGCGCGGGGGTCGGCGCCGCCCTCGCGCAACTCGGCGAGCCCGACCGCGCCGTGGCGCTTCGCGAGACGGTCGCCGTCGTCGCCGAGCAGCAGGGGGACGTGCGCGTGGCCGGGAAGTGGAGCGAGCCCGAGCAGCTCGTAGAGCCGCAGCTGGCGTCCGGTCGAGGCCAGCAGATCGGCGCCGCGCACGACGTGAGTGATGCCCTGGGCATGATCGTCGACGACCACGGCGAGCTGGTAGGCGATTGCGCCGTCGCTGCGGCGCACGACGATGTCGCCGCTCGAGCGCTCGAGCGTCTCGTGCCGCTCGCCGAGCAGGTCGTCGCAGAACGAGATCTCGCCCTCCATGCGCACGCGCAGCGCCGGAGCGCGGCCAAGCGCCAGGCGCTCGGCGCGCCGGCGTGCCGTGAGGTCGCGGCAGGCGCCGCTGTAGAGCGGGCCGTCCGGGCCGTGCGGGGCCGCCGCCGCCCGGCGCACGTCGGCGCGCGAGCAGAAGCACTCGTAGGCGACGCCGCGCGCGCGCAGCTTCGCGATCGCATCCTCGTAGAGGCCGGCGCGGTCGGACTGCGAGACCGGATCGCCGTCCCAGTCGAGGCCGAGCCACGCGAGCGAGGCGGCCTGCTCCTGCGCGCAGCCGGCGCGCACGCGGCCGCGATCGAGATCCTCGAAACGCAGGCCGATGGTCCCGCCGGCGTGCCGGGCCCAGAGCCAGGCGATCAGCGCCGTGCGGGCATTGCCGAGGTGGAGATCCCCGGTCGGGCTCGGTGCGTAACGGCCGGCATACACGCCGCTCGCACGCTACCGTGGGCGGCGATGGGCCTGGTCTACTCGACCGAGAAGGGCCGGGTGCGGCGCTGCCAGCACTGCGGCCGGCCGCTCGCCGACGCCGGGCGCTGCCCCTGCCGCGTGCAGGCCGGGAGGGTGCCGGGTGACGGCATCCTCCGCGTGCGGCGCGAGACCTCGGGGCGCAAGGGCAAGACCGTGACGACGATCAGCGGCGCGTCGCCGGCGCAGGCGGCCGACCTCGCGCGCGAGCTCAAGCGGCTCTGCGG
>CAZYYP010000099.1:0-11768 GCA_964651695.1 uncultured Gaiellales bacterium
CCCGAGCCGGAACCCGAGACGACGTCCGAGCCGGAACCGGCGAGGGAAGCGGAGCCCCTGGTCGCGGGCGCGGCGGCCAACCTCACGCTCCCCCCGTCGGGCGTCCCGCTCGGGCAGAGCTTCGAATGGCCCGCAGCGCGGCAGCCGGAGGCTCCGCCGAAGCGCAAGGTGCCGCTCGTCGCCTGGCTGGGCCTGCTCGTCGTCGGCGGCGGAGGCCTGGCCGCCGCCGCGGCGTTCCTCACGAGTGGGGGTTCGTCGAAGACCGCCACGACGGCCTCGACGCCGGTCACGACAGGCCCGGCGACCACGACCGCGAAGCCGATCGCCGACGTCACCGTGCCGGCGCTACAACAGGTGGGCCTGCTCGCCGGCGGCGGCGCGCTCTACCTCGTCACGCCGCGCGGGTACATCGCACGACTCGACCCCAAGACCCTGGCGCCGCAGAAGGTCGCGACCGACGGCGTGCGCCCCCGCGCGCTGGCCCTCAGCGGCGGACGCCTCGTGATCGCCAGCGCAGGCGGCGTGACCGGCCTGGCGCGCACGACGTTCGCTCCCGTGCCGGCGGCGACGGCGCTCACCGGCGCCAGGCTGCTGGCAGGCGGTGACGGTGCGCCCGTCGCCGCCGTCGGCAGCTCGCGGGTCTGTCTCGTCGATCCCGGGACCGTGGCCTGCGGCGACCTCGCCAAGGGCTTCGCAGCGAGTGGCGCGGGCGTCGTGCGAGCCGATTCGAGCGTCGTCGTGGCGAACGCCTCGACGGGCACCCTCGTGCGCTTCCGGCGCAAGGGCCGCCGGCTGATCGCCGGAAGATCGATCCCGGCCGGCCCGGGCGCGCACGGCAACCTGCTCGCGTTCAGGGGGCTCCTGTACGTCCCGATCCACCGCGGGCTCGCGGTCGTCGATCTCGCCGGCAAGGCCAAGACCTCGGTGATCGCGCTGCCCACCAGCCCGGACGAGGTCTGGATCTCGCCTGCCGGGCGCCTCTTCGCGACGCTGCCGGCGAGCGACGGCGTGGCGGTCGTCGATCTCGCGGGCGCGAGCCGCGCAGTACGCATCGTCCCGGTCGGGCACCGCCCCCAGGGCATCGCCGGGCTCGGCGGCACCGTGTACGTCGCCAACACGGCGGCGCGTACGGTGACGCTGCTCTCCGCGGCCAGCGGCGATCCCGTCGGCGACCCGCACCGGGTCGCGGTCCTGCGGGGTCCGATCGTCACCCCGACGGTGGCGACGAGCGTCGCCGGCAAGGCGAGCACGGCCGCGGTGGTCTTCACCGTCGCCTTCAGCGGGCCCGCGCTGACCGCGCGCGAGGTGAGCTCGGCAGCCGCGGGCATCCGCTCGGGCACGGCGCTGATCACCGTCTGGCGCGACGGCGTGCGCGCGCGGGCACAGACGGCGACTGCGGCGGGCGCGACACTCGCGGTCGGGGCCTCGACGGGGCGGCTGGTGCTGAGGCTCAAGGCCAAGGCGAGCGCGTTCACCGCGGCCGCCGCGAGTCTCGCGGGCGGCGGCCACAAGCTCGTCATCACGCTCAAGCCGACGCCGGTCGTCACGCCGCCGCCGCCCAAGACCACGTCGACGCCCACGACCTCGACGCCGCCCCCGCCCCCGCCGCCGCCCAAGACCACCACCACGACGACGTCTCCGCCGCCGCCGCCGCCGAAGACGACCACCACGCCGCAGATAGGCTGAGCGGCAGTTCCCGAGGGGGGACACGACCGGGAGGGAAGCGTGAGAGGCGTGACGCGGATCGCCGCCGTCGCTGCCGTTCTGGCGGCGTGCGCGGCAGGGGCGCCCAGCGCGGGCGCGGATACGACGTGGACGAAGGTCTCGACCGACTACAGCGACAACACGGTCGTGCCGTCACTCGGACTCACCGGGGCGACTGCGGTTGTCGCGTGGACGCAGCAGACCGGGCCCGAGGCGAGCGATCTGAATACGCTGAGCTTCACGACCTCGCCGACCCAAGACGTGATCGGCGCGGCGAGCTCGCAGGTCGCCGCCGCCTGGGCGCAGCTCGACTTCACCCACGCGCTCTTCGCCGCGCCCGGCGGAGGGCTCCAGCTCGCATTCGCCGGCACCCGCTCGACCTCCGTCGGCGACACGCTGGCCGGCCTGTTCACGTCGCTCCGCAATGCGGACGGCACGTGGGCTGCGCCGTTCGTCGTCACGGGCTCCACGAGCGGCGGGAGTCCGTGGTCGGCCGTCCCGGGAGCGGCGCCCTTCATCGCGACCACTGCGACGGGGGGCGTCAGCCTCTTCAACGCGGGTGTCGCGCACGCCCCGGGCGCCGTCGACCAGGACCTCCAGGCGCAGCTCGGCGGCTGCTGCGGCTACCAGCCGAGGCTGGCGCTCGACGCTGCGGGACACCTGTGGGCCGCGTGGTACTCCAACGCCGCGGGGGCGACCGGCCTCTACGTGCAGCAGCTCGACCCCGCAACGGCCGCACCACTCGGCCCGCCGGCCAAGGCGCCGCAAAGCGAGAGCACCGACAACAACAGCTTCGGCACTGCGCTCGCGTGCGCGGCGACCTGCCGTCTCGTCTACGGCAACGCGCCCGCCGGGAGCCCGACCGACCTGATCGTCTCGTGGTGGCCGGGGCAGTCCGCCCCGGCGACGATCGCGAACCTGGCGGGCACCGGCCAGGGCGCCGGTCGCGTCCTCACGGCCGCCTACCGCCCCGACGGGCGGCTCTGGGTGGCCTGGTTCGACGGCAAGACCTACCGAGCTTCGCTCGGCGATGCGACCGGCGCGGGCGGCGATGCGCACGATGCGGGCGTGCCCACCGGGGCCGCGACGGGCGCGTTCGCCCTCGCCGGCATCGCCGTCGGCGACAACCTGCTGCTGGCGGCGAACTACGCCTGGAAGCCGGCGGGCGACGCGACGCCGTTCGCGATCTTCGTGAACACCGTGGCGCCGCCGGCGCCCGTCACCACCGCGCCCGGCCCGCGCGACGCGCAGCTGCAGTCGGGCCCGGGCGGCAAGGGCTTCCGCATCGAGGTGCAGTACACCCTCCCGCAGGCGTGCACGAGCGCGGCGCCGTGCACGCTGCGCGCCGAGTTGCGCACGCGCAACGGCCGCCGCCTCTATGCCGTCACGCCGCTGCCGGGCGACGGCAGGGTCGTGCTCGGAACGCGCGGCAGGATCGTCGTGCCCAAGGGGCGCACGGGCAGGATCCGCTTCTCCCTCACCGTCAGCAGGGCGCAGCTGCTGAAGGCCCCGTTCTCGACCGAGGCCGGCTCGCGGGTCGCCGAGACGCGCCTGCGCGTCTGGTACACGCCCACGGGCTCGAAGGCGGAGCTGTCCGTCCGCGACGGGCGCATCAAGGTCTCGATCGCGCGCATCGAATCGGGCGCGCTTCCGGGCCTGACGGGCATTCTCTAGCGTCACACGCCGGGATGGGTGGGCGCGACCGCACCGGGTGCGGCCGCGCCCACCTATCCTGGTGAGCCGTGAACCAGCCGCCTCGCAGGGGCGCCGCACCCGAGGCACCCGAGCGGCGCCGCATGGCGGTGTCGACGGCGCTGTTCGCCGCCGCGACCGGCGCGAGCCGCCTCGTCGGCATGCTGCGAGAAGCTGCCGCCGCGTGGATCTTCACGGTGCAGGGGGAGGCGATCAACGCCTTCACCGTCGCGTACCAGATCCCCAACCTGATCCGCTCGCTCGTGGCCGACGCGGCGCTCGGCGCGGCCTTCGTCCCGATCTTCAGCGAACTGCTGACCCGCGGCGAGCGCGAGCGCGCCTGGCGGGTCGCCTCGACCGTGTGGTGGCTGTCCTTCGCCGCGCTCACGGCCGTGACCGGCGTCGCGATGGTGCTCGCGCCGCAGTTGCTCGCGCTCTTCGGCTACCACGGCGGACTCGGGGTCAACCTGGCGCGGATCATCTTCCCGACGGTGGTGCTGCTGGGCCTGAACGGCCTCCAGAGCGCGATCCTCAACGCGCTCGACGAATTCTTCCTGCCGGCCATCGCGCCGGTCGCCTGGAACATCGTGATCGTGGGCACGCTCGCCCTCGGCCTGCCGTTCCTGCACACGACCGACACGCGCATCTACGCCTATGCGATCGGCATCCTGCTCGGCACCGTCGTCCAGCTGGCGATCCCGTACCCCGCCATGCGCCGCCTCGGGCGCCTCGCCTGGTACTGCGACCCGAGCGACGAGGCGGTGCGGCGCGTCTTCGCGCTCATGCTGCCGGTCACGCTCGGGCTGGGGCTGATCAACCTCAACGTGCTCGTCGACACCTGGTTCGCCGCCAACGTGAACCACGACATCGGGCCGGCCGCGGTCGACAAGGCGTTCCGCATCTACATGCTGCCGCAGGGGATGTTCTCGGTGGCCGTGGCCGCGGTGCTCTTCCCGGCGCTCGCGCGGCGCGCGGCCGCCCGCGACGGCCCGGGCTTCCGCGATCTCCTGGGAGCGGGGCTGCGGCAGATCGCGTTCCTGCTCGTCCCGGCGGCAGCGCTCTGCGCGGCGCTCGCCACGCCGATGGTGCGGCTGCTCTACGAGCACGGTAACTTCTCGCCGCACGACACCACGGTGGTCGCGTCGTGCCTCGCCGCGTTCTCGGGCGGACTCGTCTTCAACGGCGCGATGCTGCTCCTCAACCGCGCCTACCTCGGCATGCAGATGGCGTGGGTGCCGACGTCGATCGCGATCGCGAACCTGATCCTCAACGGCGTGCTCGACTGGGTCTTCACGAGCCCGCTCAACCTGGGCGTGTGGAGCATCCCGCTGGGGACGTCGATCGTGAATATCTGCGGCGTGGCACTGCTCTACACGCGGCTGCGCCCGCGCGCCGGGCGCCTCGACGAGCGCGAGCTCGTGCGGGCGCTCGTGCGCATCGTGATCGCGAGCGGCCTCGCAGTCGGTGCCGGGTACGGCGTCTGGCGCGTTCTCGACGCCCTCCTGGGCGAGTTCGTGGTCGTCCAGCTCATCACGCTCGGCGCCGGGCTCGGAGTCGCGGCCGGCGTCTACCTGCTGGCTGCGCAGGCGATGCACATCGAGGAGCTCGACGACATGCGCGCGCTCATCCGCCGCCGCCGCGGCGCCGCGGCCTGAGAGCCGCGGCGGCTCGAAACGCTCCAACTCCGGGGTCTGACCCGCGATTCGCGGGTCAGACCCCGGTCTCCCGCAGGACGAGCGGCGCGCCCGCAACCAGGCGGGCCTGCCAAGATTGGGTCGTGGAGCAGTCCCGCATCCGTAACTTCTCGATCGTCGCGCACATCGACCATGGCAAGTCGACGCTCGCCGATCGCATCCTGCAGCTCAGCGGGGCCGTCGCCGAGCGTGACATGCGCGAGCAGATGCTCGACTCGATGGACCTCGAGCGCGAGCGCGGCATCACGATCAAGGCGCAGGCCGTGCGCGTGCCCTGGACCTACCAGGGCGAGGTCTACGAGCTCAACCTGATCGATACGCCCGGTCACGTCGACTTCAGCTACGAGGTGTCGCGCTCGCTCGCCGCCTGCGAAGGCGCGATCCTCGTCGTCGACGCCGCGCAGGGGCTGGAGGCGCAGACGCTCGCCAACGCGCACCTCGCGCTCGACAACGACCTCGAGATCGTGCCGGTGCTGAACAAGATCGACCTGCCCGCAGCCGATCCCGACGAGGTGTCCCGCCAGGTCGTCGACTTCCTCGGCGGCAGCGTCGACGACGTGCTGCGCATCTCCGCCAAGACCGGGGTGGGCGTGGCCGAGGTGCTCGACGCCGTGTGCGAGCGCATCCCGCCGCCGGCGGGGGATCTGGATGCACCCGCGCGGGCGCTCGTGTTCGACTCGACCTACGACCAGTACCGCGGCGTCATCGCCTTCGTGCGCGTCGTCGACGGGTCGCTCGAGGCCGGCGACGAGATCATCGGCCTGCAGAGCAAGGTGCGCATGCAGGTCGAGGAGATCGGCGTCATGACGCCGAGCCTGCAGCCGATCCCGCAGCTCGCGGCCGGCGAGGTCGGCTTCATCGTGACCGGCATCAAGGACGTGTCGGAGGTGCGCGTGGGCGACACGTTCACGCACGTGCGCGGAGGCGCCACGCAGCCGCTGCCCGGCTACCTCGAGGTCAAGCCGATGGTGTTCGCGGGGCTCTTCCCGACCGACGCCGACGGCTACCAGGACCTGCGCGACGCGCTCGACAGGCTGCGCCTCAACGACGCCTCGCTGATCTACGAGCCGGAGACCAGCCAGGCGCTCGGCTTCGGCTTCCGCTGCGGCTTCCTCGGCCTGCTCCACATGGACGTGGTGCGCGAGCGGCTCGAGCGCGAGTTCGACCTCGACCTGCTCGTGACGACGCCCAACGTGGCCTACGAGGTCCTGACGACGCGCGGGCTCGTGGAGGTGCACAACCCGTCGCAGATGCCCGATGCGAACTCCATCGAGGAGACGCACGAGCCGTACGTCAAGGCCTCGCTGATCGTGCCCAAGGAGTACGTCGGCACCGTCATGGAGCTGGCGCAGGAGCGGCGCGGCGAGTTCGACCACATGGAGTACCTCTCGCAGACGCGCGTGCAGGTCATCTACCAGCTGCCGCTGGCCGAGATCGTGCTCGACTTCTACGACCAGCTCAAGAGCCGGACGAAGGGCTACGCCTCGTTCGACTACGAGCTCTCGGGCTACCGTGCGTCGAACCTCGTCAAGCTCGACATCCTGCTCAACGGCGAGCCCGTCGACGCGCTCAGCCTGGTCGTCCACCGCGACCGCGCCTACGCCGCGGGCAAGGCGCTCGTCGACCGCCTGCGCACGGTGATCCCGCGCCAGCTGTTCGACGTGCCGATCCAGGCCTCGATCGGCTCGCGCGTGATCGCGAGGGAGACGGTCAGGGCGAAGCGCAAGGACGTGCTCGCGAAGTGCTACGGCGGCGATGTCACGCGCAAGCGCAAGCTGCTCGAGAAGCAGAAGAAGGGCAAGAAGCGCATGAAGATCGTCGGCACCGTGGAGGTGCCGCAGGAGGCCTTCCTGGCGGTGCTCTCGCTCGACGGCGAGGGCGCCAGGTCGAAGTGAGACGGGTCCTGCGCGGGTGACCCGGGTCGCGGTCATCGGGCACGTCGAGTGGATCCTGCAGGCGCGCTCGCACGAGCCCGTCGTGAGTGGCCAGATCGTGCAGTTGCACGACACGTTCGAGGAGCCCGGCGGAGGTGGCGGAGTGGCCGCCCGGGCGCTCCCGTCGCTCGGCGCGGACACCCGCTTCTACACGGCGCTCGGCAATGACGAGGCCGGCGCGGAGTCCGAGCGCGTCCTGCGGAGCGAGGGCTGCGAGGTGTGCGCCGCCTATCGCCCGCATCCGCAGAACCGCGTCACGACGATCTCGGACGCCACCGGTGAGCGCACGATCTTCATCCACGGGCCGAACGACCACCCGACGATCGAGGATCCGCTGCCCTGGGACGAGCTCGCGGAGTTCGACGGCGTCTTCTACACCGGCGACGATCCGCGCACAGTCGTCGCCGCGCGCGCCGCGCGCGTGCTCGTCGTCACCGCGCGCCGCCTGGAGAGCGTGATCGCGAGCGGCGTTCGCGTCGATGTGCTGGCGGGCTCCGCGAGCGACCTCGGCGAGCAGTACGACCTGGAGGCGCTGCCGGCACGGCCGCGGCTGTGCGTCTGGACCGACGGCGCGCGCGGCGGGCACTACCTCGCCGACGACGGCGCCGAGGGCCGCTGGGAGGCCGTCGCGCCGCCGGGCCCGATCGTCGACGCCTACGGGGCCGGCGACGTCTTCATGGCATCCCTCACGCTCGAGCTCGCGCGCGGAGCCGGGCGCGACGCGGCGCTCGCGGGAGCGGCGCGCGCCGCCGCGGCCCAGCTCACGCGCCGCGGAGGCGGGCCGACCTGATCCGCCATCTCTACGTGCACGTGCCGTTCTGCGCACACCGCTGCGGCTACTGCGACTTCGTCACGGTCACCGGGCACGCCGATCTGTACGAGCGCTACGTCGCCGCCGTCCTCGCGGAGCTGAGCCAGGAGCGCGACCGCATCGCGCCCGCCCTCGCCACGGTCTTCATCGGCGGCGGCACGCCCACGCTGCTCGGCGCGGACCTGCTCGGCCGGCTCCTCGAGGGCCTCCCCGGCGCGCCCGAGGTGACGGTCGAGTGCAACCCCGAGACCGTCGACGACGCCCTCGCCGCGGTGCTCGGCGATCGCGGCGTTCGCGTGTCGCTGGGCGCGCAGTCGTTCGGCCGGGAGCAGCTCGCCGTCCTCGAGCGCCGCGCGACGCCCGATCAGGTGCGGGCGGCCGTCTCCCGCCTGCGCGCCGCCGGGGTCGCGAACCTCTCGCTCGACCTGCTCTTCGGCGTGCCGGGGATGGGCCGTGCGGAGCTCGACCGCGACCTCGGCGAGGCGCTCGCCCTGAATCCCGAGCATCTCTCGTGCTACGAGCTCGAAGCCAAGCCCGGCACGCGCTTCGCACACCGTCACGGTGCCGGTCTGAAGCGCCAGGCCGAACTGCTCGAGGATCACTACGAGCACGTCATCGCGCGCCTGGGCGAGGCCGGCTACCGCTGGTACGAGACCGCCAACTTCTGCCGCGACGACCGCCGGGCGCAGCACAACCTCGCCTACTGGACGGGCCGCGACTACCTCGGCATCGGCATCGGCGCGGTCTCGACGATCGGCCTCGAGCGACGCACGAACCGGCCCTCGCTCGCGGGCTTCGTCGACGCGCTCGAGCGCGGCGAGGCCCCGCCGCGCTCGCTCGAGCAGCTCACGCCGGAGGAGCGCGCCCGCGAGCGCCTGCTGCTCGGGCTGCGGCTCGACGTGCCGCTCGCGATCGGCGAGCTCGAGCACGCCATCGACCCTGACGGGCTCGCGCGCATGACCTCGCTCGGGCTCGTCGAGCCGGGGGAGGGTACCCTGACCCTCACGCCGCGCGGGCGCCTGCTCGCCAACGACGTCGTCTCCAACGTGATCGCATGAGCCCCGACCGGCCGCTCTCCCCGCGCCAGGAAGCGCTGCTCCTGCGCGTCGTCGAGGCCTACATCGAGGCGGGCGTGCCGATCGGCTCGCGCACGCTCGTCGAGCGCGGCGCGGTCGTGGCATCGCCGTCGACCGTCCGGCACGAGCTCGCGGAGCTCGAGGGCCTCGGCATGCTCGGCCATCCGCACACCTCCGCGGGACGCGTGCCGACCACCGAGGGGTACCGCTACTACGCCGCGCTGCTCGAGCGGCGCGGCGTCGAGGCGCGTCCGCTCGCCGTCGACCTGAGCGGCGCGCGCGGCGAGCTCGACTCGGCGCTGCGCTCCACCGCCGAGGCGCTCGCGCAGGCGACCGATCTGCTGGCCGCCGTCTCGGCGCCGTCGCTCGACACCACCGTCGTGCGCCACGTCGAGCTCGTGCCGTTGCAGCCGCAGCTCGTGATGGCGGTGGTCATCACCGCCTCCGGCGGTGTCGCCAAGCGCCTGTTCGTGTTCGAGCAGGCCGTCGACGCCGGTCTGCTGGAGTGGGCGCGCGACTACATCAACGAGTCGATCGTGGGGCTGCGGCTGGGCGCGCGCACGCTCCGCCTGCGGCTCTCGGACCCCTCGCTCGGCAGCGCGGAGCGCGGCATCCTGGAGCGCCTCGAGCCGGTCTTCACGCAGCTCGTCGACGAGGGCTCGCTCTACCTCGGCGGAGCGGCGGGATTGCTCGCCGACCTGCGCTCGGGCGAGCTCGCATCCCTGCGCGAGGTCGTCAGCGCACTCGAGGAGCGGCTGCAGTTGCTGGCCGCGCTGCGCGAGGTGCTCGACGCGGATCGCGGCTGGATCCGCGTCGGCGACGACTCGGTCGCGCCCGCGCTGCGCTCGCTCTCGCTCGTCGCCGCCAACTACGGCGTGGCGAGCCGCAACCTCGGCACGGTGGCGCTGATCGGGCCGCAGCGGATGGACTACGTCGGCGCCATGCGCGCCGTGCGCGGGGCGGCGGCCGCGCTCTCCGAGTTCGTGGAGGAGATCTACGACGCCTGACCTCGCAGCGCTCGGGGTCTGGCCTTGACGTTGCCCCTGCCGGCGGGAGACCGGGGTCTGACCCCGATCTCCCATTCCTCAGTGTGAGGTTGAGGGTGTGCGCGGGGACAGCCCCTAGAATTCCGTCCCCATGGCGAAGCAGGACTACTACGACGTGCTCGGCGTGAGCCGCGGCGCGAGCGACGGCGAGATCAAGAAGGCGTTCCGCGGCCTCGCTCGCGAGTTGCACCCCGACGTTTCCGAGGAGCCGGACGCGGAGGCGCGCTTCCGCGAGGTCGCCGAGGCCTACGAGGTGCTCTCCGACGGCGAGCGCCGCGCGCGCTACGACCGTTTTGGTCACGAGGGTGTCGCCGGCCAGGGCTTCCACACCGAGCGCTTCATGGACATGGGCTTCCTCGACGACCTGCTCGGCTCGCTCTTCGGCGGCGGGTTCGGCACCTCGACGGGCCCCGAGGCCGGCGCCGACGCTCAGACCGCGGTCGACATCGAGCTGGCCGATGCGCTCACGGGCACGCATTTCGACCTCGATCTCGAGCTCGTCACCACCTGCGAGGTCTGCGAGGGCGACGGCGCGGCGCCCGGCTCCGCGGTGCACACCTGCGACGAGTGCGACGGCGCCGGCCAGGTGCGACAGGTCGTCCGCTCGCCGCTCGGCCAGTTGGTGCGCACGACGCCGTGTCGCACGTGCAGCGGGCGCGGGCGGATTCCCGAGAAGCCCTGCCCCGACTGCCGGGGCCGCGGGCGGCGCCCGCAGCGCCGCAAGCTGGGGGTCGACATCCCGGCCGGGATCGACGACGGCCAGGCCCTGCGCCTGACCGGCCTCGGGCACGCCGGTGAGCTCGGCGCCCCGGCCGGCGACCTCTACGTGCGCGTGCACGTGAAGCCCGACGATCGCTTCGAGCGCGACGGGCTCGACCTGATCGGCCATCTCGACCTCAGGCTCTCGGAGGCCGTGCTCGGCGCCACTCGTGCGGTCGAGACGCTCGACGGCGAGGAGCAGGTCGAGATCGAGGCGGGCCTCCAGCCGGGCACGGTGATCGTCCTCAGGGGCCATGGCATGCCGCGGCTGCGCGGCGGTGCGCGCGGCGATCTGCGCCTGGTCGCCAACGTGCAGGTGCCGCGCGCGCTGGACGAGGAGCAGCGCAAGGCCGTGGAGAGCTTTCGCGACCTCGAGGACGAGCGCAACTACGCGCATCCCGAACGCTCGCGCGGGGGCCTGCGCGATCGGTTGCGGCGGGCCTTCGGGTGATCCGGCTCGTGCTCGCGTGCGCGCCCGGCGACGAGGCCGAGGAGATCGCGCGCGCGGCGGTGCTCGAGCGCTTCACCGATGGCGTGGAGGAGCGCCGCGCCGCCGGCGGCGGGCTGGAGCTGGCGATCTACTGCGCCGATCGCCCGGGGCAGCTGCCGGAGGTTGCGGGGACGTGGAGCGAGGAGGAGGTCGCCGACGGCTGGGAGGATGGCTGGCGCGCGTTCCACACGGGCCGTGTCGTCGGCGGGCGGCTCTGGGTCGGCCCGCCCTGGGAGACGCCGCCGGCCGGGGTGCCGGGGGTCGTGATCGACCCCGGTCGCGCCTTCGGGACGGGCTCGCACGCGACCACGCTGCTCTGCCTCGAGCTCCTGCTCGAGCAACCCGCCGGCCCTGCGCTCGACCTCGGGTGCGGCTCGGGGGTGCTCGCGATCGCCGCGGCGCGTCTCGGGCACGCTCCGGTGCTGGCCTGCGACGATGATCCCGCGGCGGTCGAGGCGACGGGCGAGAACGCCGCGCGCAACGGCTGCGAGATCCAGGTCTGGGAGACCGACGCGCTCTACGACGAGCTCCCGAAGGCCGTCGACCTGTGGCTCGCGAACCT
>CAZYYP010000100.1:0-11661 GCA_964651695.1 uncultured Gaiellales bacterium
AGGCCTCCGCGGTCGAGCCGATGTCGCCGCGCTTGCCGTCGGCGATCACGAGCAGGCCCCGCTCGCGCGCGAGCGCGGACACCCGATCCACGACCGCGAGCCCGTGATGGCCCGCCGCCTCGAAGAACGCGAGCTGGGGCTTCACGGCGACGGCGTGCTCGGACACGGCCTCGACGATGCCCGTGCAGAAGCGCTCCATCGCACGTGCGAGACCGGCAGGGCCGTCGCGCACACCGCGGAACACCTCGCGCGGCAGGAGCTCGGGCCTCGGGTCGAGCCCGACGCACAGCACGCTCCTCCGCTCAGCCGCGAGCCGCTCGAGACGCTCCCGGAAGCTGTTCGTCACGCCATCAGGCTACCGGGTGGGTCGCGCGAGTCACGGCCGCCGGGAGCCGGCGGCAACCGTCGCGGAGCGTTCGAGACCACGAACGCGACGCTTGAACTTCGCTACCGGCACTACGCGACGGCGGCGAGCTCCTCGGCACGCGGGTAGCGCCCCGGGGGCACGGGCTCGCGCAGGGGCACGCGGCGCCGGGCGGCGCCGACGCGACGGAGCGCGAGCGCATCGGGCGCCGTGCACGCGATCGGTACCACGCCGCGCGCGCGCCCCGCGAAGGCGTGAGCGAGGACGAGCGCCTCCGCGTAGCGCTCCGGGGGGAGCCAGGGGCCCTGCGCCCGCGGCTCGATCGACGCGGCCGGGGCGAGCGCACGCTCGAGCGCACGCGCGAGAGCGGCGAGCTCGAGCCCCGGATCGCCCGCGCGCGGAAGGCGGCGTTTGGCGACGAGCGCGCCGCGCACCACCGCGAAGGCGACGACGTGACGGGGGTCGAGATCGGATGCCAGCAGGATTCCGGTGCGCCGCCCGGCGCGCCGGATCGTCGCAACGTGGGCATCCGCAGCGCGCAGCGCGTCGATGAGGCGCGTCGTCCGGCGCGCGTCCTCGAAGCGCTGCTGCTCGATCAGGCGCGCGACGCGGGCGCGCAGTGGCGCATCGAGGACCGCCTCCTCGCCTGCCAGCCAGGCGGCGAGCGAGCGCACCGAGCGCGCGTAGGCGAGCGACTCGGCATCGCCGCGGCAGGGCGCGAGGCAGCGCCCCGCCGCACCGCGCAGGCAGCGCCCGTCGTCGACCGGCACGCGCGGCCGGCACGTGCGCAGGAGATAGCCGTCTCTCAGTGCCTCGGCCGCCTCGGTCGCGAGCCGGCGCGAGGCGAACGGGCCGGCGTACACCGCGCCGTCATCGCGAACGGCCTCGCGCACGGCGAGTGCCGGGGCGTGATCCGCGAGCGCGAGCCGGAGGTAGACCGATCTGTCGGGCCGCTTGTCGCGCACGTTGCCCGGCGGTCGCCAGCGGCGGATCAGATCGAGCTCGCAGAGCGCGGCCTCGAGCTCCGAGCCCGTCGGTGCCGCGTCGATCTTGGCGAGTGCCGCAAGCGCGCCCTCGACCCGCGGCGGCTGGCGGCGCGGGCCGAAGTACGAGCGCACGCGCGTGCGCAGATCGCCCGCCTTGCCGACGTAGAGCGCCTGACCCAGGCGGTCGCGCATGACGTAGACGCCGGGCCCCGCGGGCAGGCCGGTTGCGAGGTGCCGCCGCTCACGCGCCCGGCGGGGAGCCGCGAGCGCGAGTGCCATGACGTCCTCCGCGCTCTCGGCGCCGCGCTCCTGGGCGAGCCCGATCAGCGCGAGCAGGACCTCGGCGGTCGCGAGCGCGTCGGGCAGCGCGCGATGGCACGGGCGCACCGCCACGTCGAAGCGCTCCGCGACGCTGCCCAGATCGAAGCGTGCGATCCGCCCGGCGAGCAGGCGGCGCGCGAGGCCCACGGTATCGAGCACCCGCATGCCGATGCGCGTGCCGTCGAGCCGCATCAGCGCGCGGTCGAGCATGCCGACGTCGAAGCTCGCGTTGTGGGCCACGAAGATGCTGCCGCGGGCCAGCGCGAGCAACTCGGCGAGCGCGGGGCGCAGCGGTCCTGCGCCCCGCAGGTCGCGGTCGCGGATGCCGGTCAGCTCGCTGATGCGCGGTGGCATCGGGATGCCCGGGTCGACCAGGCGAGAGATCGTCCCCACCTGCTCGACACCGTCGATGCGCACCGCGCCGATCTCGACGATGCGCGCCGTGGCGCCGACGCCGGTCGTCTCGAGATCGACGACCGTCCACGACGCCTCGGCCAGCGGCGTGGTGGGCGGCGGCGCGAGACCGACGAGGCCGACGCGGCCGTCGGGATGCCGGACGAGGCGGGCGTCGTCGCTGACGACCTCCTCGAGCACGCGCCGGGCGAGCTCGCCGGGAACCCGCGGGAGCGCGAGGAGCGCTCCCGCCGCGCGCTCCGGCGCAAGGGGCTCGCCGGTCTCCTCGATCAGCGAGGCGAGCCGGTCAGCGGCTCCCAGCTCGAGCTGGAGCGGGGCACAGCGTGGCCCGCGAGGTGGTGGCGTCCGGCCTGCCATGCGAACACATGTTCGCACAGCGGCCGGACGCCACCTCCAGCAGCCGACTAGCCCCGGACCGCGGCCTTGAGGGTCGAGCCGGCGGAGAACTTCGGCACCGTCGCCGCGGGGATCTGGACCTTCTGACCCGGGTTCCGCGGGTTCACGCCGGTGCGTGCCGAGCGCTTCGTGACGTGGAACTTGCCGAAACCGGTGAAGGCGACGTCGCCACCACCCTTCAGCGTGTCGCTGATCGTCGCGAGCACGGCGTCGACCGCTGCCCCGGCGTCCTTCTTGGACAGCCCGGTGCGGTTCGCCACCTCGTCGATGAACTCACCCTTGGTCATGTGGAATGCCTCCTCGATTAGGGACCGGCGGTCACGCTAGCAAAGGCATCGGACGCGAAACCGCATGGTCATGCGGTTTCCCGTCCGCGAGGTACGCGAGAACACCACGAGCGAGGGCGCGCCGGCCGCTCGCCTCGGGCCATGCCACACCTGCGCTCGCGCTGCCGATTCCGCCGTATGCAGCGGAATCGTCGCCCTCACGCGACCGGCATCCCGAGATCGGCGCGGCGGAAGAGTGGCTGCAGATGCACGCCGAGCGCCGCCAGCGCCTCATTTCCGCCCTCTTCGCGGTCGAGCACGCAGAGCGCGTTCTCGACCGCCAGGCCGGCACTGCGCAAGGCCTCGATCGCGGCGATCAGCGCACCCCCGGTCGTGACGACGTCCTCGATCACGAGCACGCGCTCCCCGGGCTCGCAGACGCCCTCGATGAGGCCCTCGGTGCCGTAGCCCTTGGTCGCCTTGCGGACGATCAGGAACGGGATGCCGCAGTGCAGCGCGGCGGCCGCAGCCAGCGGCACGGCCCCGAGCTCGGGGCCGGCCAGGCGGTCGGGCCGGTGAGGGTTCGCGAGCGCCAGCTCGCCGAGCGCCTCGCCGATCGGCCCGAGCAGCGCCGGATCGGTCTCGAAGCGGTACTTGTCGAGATAGACCGACGAGCGCTTGCCGGAGCGCAACGTGAAATCGCCGTGCAGAAGCGCGCGTTCGGCGACGCGCGCGGCGAGCTCGGCGCGCGTCACCGGCCGGTGACGGCGAGCGCCTCGGCGGCGAGCGGCAGCAGCCGGTCGGCCTCGGGCGCACCCTGGGCGAGCGAGAGCATCGAGCCGTCCTCGAAGTAGAGGTCGGCACGGCTGGCGCCCCGGTCCCGCTTGCGCTTGAAGATCAGCAGGGACCCTGCGGATCCGACAGCGAGCGTCACCGCTCCGAGCACCCTGCGCCTACGTCGCGCCATCGCCGCGCTCCTCTGCGCTCGAGCCGCTGTCGGCCTGCCAGACGACGGTCGGCTCGGCGGGCCGCGGCTGACCGTCGAGCGCGTGGAGCGCCGACTTGAGATCGTAGAAGACGAGCCCGACCGTGGGATCGGTCGCCGTGGTCGCGAGCAGCACATGGCGCTCGTCGCGCACGACGAAGACGCTGCCCTGCGCGGTCGAGAGCTCGACCTGCGTCAGCGCATCGCGGCCGAGATCGCGACGCGAAGCGTCGGCGGCCTCCCAGATCTCGCGGGCGAGCCGGCACAGCAGGTCGCCCGTCGCAGCGTCGTCGGGCGAGCACGCCACGACCGCGCCGCCATGATCCGCGATCACGGCGGCTTCGATCTGCACGGAGATCTGCTTGAGGTCGGCGAGCGCTTCATGCCCGTCCATACGTACCCTTTCCAGGCCCAGGAAACTGGCGTGACCGTACCACACGAAGCTGACGTCCCCGGGGAAAACCGGCGCTGGGAACCGCTGCAAATGCCGCGCGGTGCCCGGCCGCCGCGAATCGTCCTCCCGGCTCCGAACGCGGCCTCCGGAACTGCGTGCCGCAGCCCTCGGGCGCGACGGCAGCCGGGGATGGGCGCCGCCCGGCCCGCTTCAATGCCCCCATGAAGCGCTCCCGCATCGTTGGCCGCGGCATGCAGCCGGTGCACGCCGCCTCCGCGATCCTGCGCCGCTACTTCGGCTCCCGCGGCCCGCATCTGGCAGCGATGCTCGCCTACTACGCGCTGCTCTCGCTGGTCCCGTCCGTCTTCCTCGCGGCCTCGCTCGTGAGCGCGATCGGCCGTCCCGCGGAGAGCTCGGCCTTCCTGCGCGACCTCAGCCACGTGCTGCCCGGCACCTCTGCGCACGATCTCGCGCTCTTCGTGCAGAGCCTCGAGGCGAATGCCACCGAGATCGGGCTGATCGGCGGCGTCGGCCTGCTGTGGTCGTCGCTCGGGTTCCTCTCGGCGCTGGAATCGGGCCTCAACGTGATCTACGGGCTTCCCAACCGCGGCTTCCTGCACCAGAAGCTCGTGATGCTCGGCCTCCTGGGCACGGCGCTGATCGCCCTCCTGCTCGGGCTCACGATCGTCGTCACGAGCCAGACCGCGCTCTCGCAGATCGCACCCGGCCTCGCGCACTACGCGGCCTGGCGCATCGGCATCGGTCTCGCGATCAGCACGCTGACGACGTTCGCCTTCCTGATGCTCGTCTACCGCACGCTCCCGAACACCGAACTGCGAACGCGGCAGGTGCTGCCCGGCGCGCTGATCGGCACCGTGCTCCTCCAGTTGACGTTCGAGTCGGTGCCGCTCTACGTGCGCTCGGTCGAGGGCCTGCCGGCGCTCAAGGCGTTCGGCGGCGCGCTGGTGCTGCTCATCTGGCTCTACCTGATGGGAAACGTCGTGCTGATCGGCGGCGCCGTCACGTGGTGGTCCGCGCGCGGTCGCGCCGCGGACGCGGACGCGGCGGCCGGCGAGGCGGCGCACCGGCCCTGAAGGGGGCGAGCGCCCGGCGCCTACCGGCGGGGGAGCGCGAGCGTGTAGGCCCCCGCCCCCTTGGCGCGGGCGACGACCAGCAGGTGCCGCCCGGGCGGCAACGCCATCTGCGAGCCGGCCGGCCGCGCTCGCGCCACGGCGGCGAGCGCCGCGTCCGTCGTGCGCAGCGGCAGCACCCGCATCGTCAGGCCCGGGCCACCGCGCCGCAGCACGGCACGGGCCTTCACCCCGGCCGGGACGTCGATGGGGTAGGCGTCGACGGAGTCTCCCGCGTAGCCGAGGGTCGCAATGACCACGGCGCCCGGACGCAGCGGTCGCTGGGCGCGGGCGGCCGCCACCCAGTCGTTGGGCTCGTGGGGATCGGCGAGGCGTGTCGTCCGCAGTGCGCGACTCACGTTGAGGCGCCCGGAGCCCCAATCGCGGCTCGGCGTGCCGCGCCCGAGCGGCGTGGCGCTGCGCACGAGCGCGCTCGCGACCTCGGCGGCGTTCCAGCCGCGATGAGTCGCCCACACCATCGCGGCGGCGGCGGTCACGAGCGGGGCCGAGAACGACGTGCCGATCGGCGTCGTCGCCGTCTCGGCGCTCGGCGTGACGAAGCCGGAGGCGACCACCTTGATCCCCTCGGCGGGCGCGACGAGATCCACCTGCGGGCCACGTGTCGAGCTGGGCGCGACGACCGTGGCCGAGCCCGGCGCGAGCGCGCCGACGCCGAGCACGCCCGGCTGCGAGGCGGGAAACGCGTCGGGCGGGGCGATCGAGCCGCCGTTGCCCACGGCGGCGACGACCAGCGCACCCGAGAGCTGGAGTGCGCGCAGCGAGTCGACGAGCGCGCGCGTCGGCCGCGCCGTGGCCGAGATGTTCACGACCTGGGCGCCCTGCCGGCGCAGCCATCCGAGCGCCCGGATGAGACCGTGCTCGAGCACCGAGCTGCCGCACGCGCCCTGCCGGGCGATGCGCGCCGAGAGCAGGGTCGCGTCGGGAACCATGCCCACCACGCCGACGTCGGGCCGGTTCGCGACCAGCAGGCTGGCGACGGCCGTGCCGTGCCCGAAGGGATCCTGCGGCCGGCGGGCGCCGCCGGCGGCCAGGAACGACAGCGGCGGCTGCTGCGGCGCGAGGCGGTCGTCGTCGACGCCCGAGTCGGCGATGCCGATCAGCATGCCCGCCGCCGAGCGCTTGCTCAGGTGGATGGCCGTCCGCCAGGCGGGATACGGCTGCTCGGAATCCCTGCCGACGATCTGGCAGCCCTCGCCCGCGAGCTGGATCGGCGCGTCGCGCTCGACGTAGCGGACGCCGGGTGCGGCGCGGAGGCGGCGGAGGGCCTGGGCGACACCGCGCCGGGGCAGCCGCACGGCGACCAGCCCGAGCTGGCCGTCGAGCACCGTGACGTGCGCAGCCGGCGACACCGCCCCGGGTGGCGGGGCGACGGTGCCCGGAGGCAGCGCGACGACGAAGGGCACGAGCAGCGCGGCGAGGTTCACGTCGCACCCGCCTCGGCGAGCGCGGCCGCGAGCGCTCGCGCCGCCCGCCCCCGGTGCGACACGCCGTCCTTCTCGTCCGCCGTCAGCTCGGCGACGCTGCGCGTGTCGCCACGCGGCACGAAGAGCGGGTCGTAGCCGAACCCCCCGGCGCCGCGGGGCGCCTCGGCGAGGGTGCCCTCGACCCTGCCCTCGGCGACGATCTCGCGCCCGTCGGGCAGCACGGCGGCGAGCACGCACACGAACGCGGCGGAGCGATCGGCCGTGTCGTCCAGACGCGCGAGCAACGCCGCATTGCGATCCGCGTCGCCGGGGCCCGCCCAGCGTGCGGAATGCAGGCCGGGCTCCCCGCCGAGCGCTGCGACCTCGATGCCCGAATCGTCGCCGAGGCCGATGCGCCCGCCGGCCACGGCCGCCGCGGCGCGCGCCTTGATCAGCGCGTTGCCCGCGTAGGAGCCCGCATCCTCGACCACGTCGATCGACTGCGCCTCCACGTCGGCGCCGAGCAGACGCGAGAGCTCGGCGGCCTTGCCGGCGTTCCCCGTGGCGAGAACCGCGCGCAACCGGCTCATCGCGGGGCGGCGACCGCCAGCAGCTGCGCGGCCTCGATGCGCTCCATGCCGGCGGCCCCGAGCTCGAGCAGGCGGTCGAGCTGCGCGCGATCGAACGGCTGCCCCTCCGCGGTCCCCTGCACCTCGACCAGGCGCCCGCCGCTCGTCATGACGACGTTGAGGTCGACCTCCGCGCTCGAGTCCTCGCGATAGTCGAGGTCGAGCACCGCCTCCCCCTCGACGATCCCGCAGGAGACGGCGGCCACGCCCGCCGTCAGGGGCAGCTCCGCGAGCGTCCCTTGGTCGACGAGCGCGCTGAGCGCCCGGTGCAGCGCGACGTAGCCACCGCAGATGGATGCGCAGCGCGTGCCGCCATCGGCCTGCAGCACGTCGCAGTCGACCCAGACCGTGCGCTCGCCGAGCGCCTGGAGGTCGACGATTGCGCGCAGCGAGCGGCCGATCAGCCGCTGGATCTCGATCGAGCGGCCGTCGGGCCGCCCGCGCGAGGAGTCGCGCTGCTTCCGCTGCCCGGTCGAGGCCGGCAGCATCCCGTACTCGGCGCTCACCCAGCCGCGGCCGGTGCCGCGCAGCCAGCGCGGCGTGTCGCTGTCGATGCTGGCCGTGCAGATCACCCGCGTGCGCCCGATGGAGAACAGCACGGAGCCGTCCGCCGTCGCGACGAAGCCCGGAAGCAGGTCGAGAGGACGCAGCTCGTCCTGCGCGCGGCCGTCGTGTCGCATCGCAGGAGTCTAGGCGGTGGGTGATCCTAGGTGGTGAGGGCGAGACCGGCGAGCTCGCCCGCGCCGAGCGAGCGCACGCTCGAGATCGGCAACTGCAGGAAGCGCCGCCCGACGGTCGCGAAGGCCTCGGCGTCGCCCGTGCAGGCGAAGCGGTACGACCCGCGCCGGCCGTGATCGCGCGCGATCCGCTTGCGTGCAAGCGTGGCCGCGACCTCCTCGGCGAGCTCCTCGGCCGCCGAGACGAGCGTGACGTCGCGGCCGAGCTCGCGCTGCAGCATGCCCCGGATCAGCGGGTAGTGCGTGCAGCCGAGGATGGCGGTGTCCACCCCCGCGGCGCGCAGCGGCGCGCAGTGCGCGGCCACCCGCGCGACCATCGTCTCGTCGTAGGTCTCGCCGCGCTGGATGGCGTCGGCGAGACCGGGGCACGGGACCTCGATGAGCTCGATGCCCGCGTCGAGGCCGTGCACGACGTCGCTGTAGCGGCCCGTCGCGATCGTGGCCTCGGTGGCGAGCAGGCCGATGCGGCGGTTGCGGGTGAGCTGCACCGCCGCGCGCGCCTCGGGGGTGAGCACGCCGATCACCGGGACGTCGAGCGTCCGCTGCAGCTCGCCGAGCGCGGTCGCCGTGGCCGAGTTGCACGCGACCACGATCAGCTTGACGCCCTCGCGCACGAGCCAGCCCGCGATCTCCTGGGAGTAGCCGCGCAACTCGTCGGCCGAGCGGCCGCCATAGGGGAAGTGCGCCGTGTCCCCGGCATAGAGGAAGTCCTCGTGGGGCATGGTGACGAGGCACTCGTGGAGCACGGTGAGGCCGCCCACGCCGGAGTCGAACATGCCGATCGGATGCTCCGCGTCCACGGTCGGATGGTAGTCGGCGCGCCTCGGCGAGGGCTACGATCCGGCCGTGCGACTGCTCTGCATCCATCACGAGCCGACCTCCGACGGGGGCACGCTGCTGGCGCCTGCGCGAGCAGGCGGATGGGCGATCGAGCACTGGCACGCGCACGCCGGCGAGCCCCGCCCGATCCTCGACGGCATCGACGCGGTGGTCGCCTACGGCGGCACCATGAACCCCGACGACGACGAGCGCCTGGCCTTTCTCGCCGAGGTCCGGGCAACGCTCGCCGAGGCCGTCGAGCGCGACCTGACGGTGCTCGGCATCTGCCTCGGCGCGCAATTGCTCGGCCAGGCGCTCGGTGCGGGCGCTCCGCGGCTCGCCGAGCCCGAGCTCGGCTGGTTCTCGGTCGAGCTGACCGCCGCGGGAGCCGAGGACGCCCTGCTGGGACCGCTCGCGCCCGCGTGCGAGGTCTTCCAGTGGCACGACTACGGCTGCGAGCTGCCTCCGGGGGCGCTGCCGCTCGCGCGCTCCGAGCGCGCGCCGCAGCAGGCCTACCGCGTCGGCGATGCGGTCTGGGCCGTGCAGTTCCACATCGACGTCGATGCCGACTCGGTCGAGCGCTGGTCGGCGGCGGTGCCCGAGATCGTGCGTGCGCGCGGCGCCGAGCCCGCCGAGCTCGTGGTGCGCGCCCGTGCCTACGACGCCGAGTACGTCGCGCTCTCGCGCGCGCTCATGGCGCGCTTCCTGACCGTCGCCCGCAGCCGTGCGGGCCGCCCGGTTGCCTGACGGCGCGCTGCCGCGCGGGTTCCACCCCATCCGTGTCGGCGCGGACGGCCGCTCGGTCGCCGGCGCGGAGACGGGGTCCGGTCCGCCGCTCCTCCTCCTGCACGGGCTCGGCGGCACCTGGCGGTACTGGGCCCCCGCGATGGCGCTGCTCGCCGGCGGCGCGCGCTGCATCGCGCTCGACCTGCCGGGCTTCGGGCAGTCGGACCCATCCCCCGGCGGATTTGCCCTCGACTCGGCGGCCGGCGGTCTGGCGGCGGCGATGCGCTCGCTCGGCACCGGCCCGGCGGTGATCTGCGGCCACTCCCTGGGCGGGCCGCTCGCCGTGCGGCTCGCGCGCTCCCATCCCGATGTCGCAACGCGCCTCGTCCTCGTCGGCCCGAGCGGGATCGAGCCCACGCCGCCGTGGCAGAAGCGCGCGCTGACGCTGGTGCCCGCCTACGACGTGCTGCGGCGGGCGCCGGTGCCCTGGGAGCGCGGCCTCCTGCGCGTGCGTCCGCTGCGCCAGGCCGCGCTCGGGATGCTCGTGAACGATCCGGCGACGGTGTCGCTCGCGCTGGCGCGCTCGCTCGTCGACGGCGCCCGCGAGGCCCGCGAGCTGCCGAGCGCGGCGAGGGTATCTCTCGACACCGGCCTCGCCGACGAGGCGCGCGCCGTCGCCGCGCCGATCGCTGCGATCTGGGGCGACCGCGACCGCATGGTGCCGCCGGCCCACGCCGAGCGCCTGCTGCGCGCCGTGCCCTCCGCGACGCTGCACCTGCTGCGCGCCTGCGGCCACCTGCCGATGGTCGAGCGCCCCGAGGCGTTCGCCGCGCTGCTCGCCGAGCTTGCGGCCGCCTGACCTGCGCTGCCCGGCGCACGGCTCCGTTGCGGCTAAGCTCCGGCCGATGCGCGAGCCGACGACGCAGGACATCGACGCCCTGATCGGGCCCTCCACGCCGCACTTCGCCTACCAGATCCGCGAGCGGGTCGAGCGCCTGGTCGCAGGCTTGCCCGCAGATCATCTCGTGCGCGCGTACGCGGAGCAGCGACTGGCGGTGCTGGACGCCCTCGGTCACGGCACGTCGCGTGCCGAGCGCGGCGACCCCTCGGCGCCTCAGCCGGGTTGACCGCCGGGACGCTGCGGCAGCATGCCGTCGCCGCGGAGGCGATCGCCCGCGGCGACCTGCTGTTCGCGCTCTACTCGGGCGACCCGCCGCCGCGCCCCGGCGAGCAGGTGTGGCTGCTGCCCGACGGCAACGAGCCCGAGGCCGTCTCGGCGGCCTGGCAGCGCGAGGCGACCGCGATCGCGGCGCACGCACCCGGTGTGCGCTGCCGCTGCGACGTCGTCGCCACCTACCCGCTCGACCACGCGGCGCTCGGGCGCGTCGCCGGCATGCACGTCTGGTCGGACGCCCACCTCGCGCGGCGCATGGCCGGGGGCGAGCGCCTGCACGCGCTCGTCGTCCGCGCATGGGCCGCACCCGCGGGCCGTGCGCCCGCAGACGGCGGAGCGCCGGCCGTCCCGGCGGCCGGCGACCTCCTGCCCGCGCTCACGGATTCTGCCTTCGCGCTGCTCGTGACACGCCTCGAGCAGGCCCTCGCAGGACCCGTCTGAGTCTCGCGACCTCCGGAAACGGGTACGTTCCAGCTTCCAGGTGATTCAACCAGGGGAAGCCGCGTTGCCGTCTGACACGCTCACGATCGTCGACAACCGCACGGGCCGCGAGTATTCGCTCCCGATCGTGGACGGCGCGATCCGCGCCACCGACCTCGCCAAGATCGGGACCGAGGATGGCGCGGGGCTGCTCTCCTACGACCCGGCCTACCTCAACACGTCGTCGTGCCGGAGCGCGATCACCTACATCGACGGCGACGCGGGGATCCTGCGCTACCGCGGGTATCCCATCGAGCAGGTCGCCGAGCAGGCGAGCTTCCTCGAGACCGCCTATCTGCTGCTCGAGGGCGAACTGCCGACGGCACCGCAGCTGACGGCCTGGGAAGAGGACGTCCGCAACCACACCTACGTGCACACGAACGTGACGAAGTTCCTCGAGGGCTTCCGCTACGACG
>CAZYYP010000101.1:0-11633 GCA_964651695.1 uncultured Gaiellales bacterium
GAGAACGCCGGTGACGTGCCCGAGGCCGCTGCGGAGCCCGCAGCCGAGGTCGAGGCGCCGGTCGAGGAGACCGCGTCCGAGGAGGTCGCCGCGGACGACGCGCCGGTGGCCGAGGTCGTCGAGGACGCATCGGCGCCCGAGCCCGAGGCGGAGGCCGAGGAGGTCGTCGCATCCGCAGAGGAGGACACCGCCCCCGCCGCGGAGCCCACGCTCGGTCTCTCCGACGAGGTGTTCGCCGACGAGGCGCCCGCCGCCGAGGAAGCGCCGGCCGAGGACGCCCCGGAAGCAGATGCCGCCGCAGACGACGAGGCCGAGGTCGAGGTCGAGGCGGAGGCCGCCGTCCCCGACGCCGAGTAGCCCGTGCTCCTCGGCCTGACCGGGGGTATCGGGGCAGGCAAGAGCACCGCGCTCGACGCGTTCGCCCGGCAGGGTTGCCCGACCCTGTCCTCCGACGCGATCGTGCGCGACCTCTATCGCGAACCGGATGTGCGCGCGGCTGTCGTCGAGCGCTTCGGGGCCGAGGTGCTCGGACCCGATGGAGAGGTCGCGCGCGCGGCGGTCGCTGCGCGCGTGTTCTCCGACGAGATCGCACGCCGCTGGCTCGAGCGCCTGCTGCACCCGCGCGTCGCGGCTGCGCTCGAGGTCTGGCGGGCCGAGCGGGAGGAGGCGGATCCCGCCGCCCTGCTCGTGCACGAGGTGCCGCTGCTCTACGAGGCCGGGCTCGCCGGCCGCTACGACGGCGTGGTGGTGATCACCGCCCCGGATGACGTACGGCGTGCGCGCTCGCCCGAGCGCTTCGACGAGCGCGCGGGTGCGCAGCTGCCCGAGGCGCAGAAGGTCGCGCGCGCCGACTACGTGTACGTCAACGACGGAACCGCCGCCGATCTCGAACGCTGGGTGGCCGAGCTCGTGGCCAGCCTGCGCGCGGCATGAAGCGACTCGCCTGGCTCCTCGGCGGTCTGATCGTCGTCGCCGCCGTGCTGTACGGGCTCTTCGGCGCCAAGGGCCGCGAGTTGCTGGAGCGCACCGAGTACCCGCTCCACTACTCCGCGATCGTGCGTGGGCACGCCCGCAACTACGGCATCGATCCGGCGCTGCTCGCGGCGGTCATCTACACCGAGTCGCGCTTCCGCCCGCACGCCCGCAGCACGAGCGGCGCGATCGGCCTCATGCAGTTGCTGCCGAGCACTGCGAAGGGCATCGCGACCCGCACGGGCGGCACGAAGTTCGTGGCTTCCGACCTCGACGACCCCGAGATCAACGTGCGCTACGGCGCCTGGTACCTGCAGCACCTGCGCCAGCACTACGAGGGCCTTCCGGACTCGATGACGCTGGCGCTCGCGGCCTACAACGCGGGGATGGCGAACGTCGATGCGTGGGTCCGGCACACGCGGGCCGGCCAGGCGCTCCAGATACCGCCCGCGTTTGCCGAGACGAGCGCCTACCTGAAGCGGATCGACCACGCGCGCGGGGTCTACCGGCGGCTCTACGCCACCGAGCTCGGGCTCGGAAAGCGCTCGAAATGACGTGTCCTAGACTGCACGGGTGGGACTCTTCCAGCTGAGCGAGGGCTACGAGCCGACCGGCGATCAGCCGCGCGCGATCGCCGAGCTGTCGGCCGGCGTCGGCGAGGGTCTGCAGTACCAGACCCTGCTCGGCGCGACGGCCACGGGCAAGACGTTCACGATGGCCAACGTGATCGCCGCGGTCGAGAAGCCGACGCTCGTGATCGCCCACAACAAGACGCTCGCGGCCCAGCTCTGCAACGAGTTCCGCGAGTTCTTCCCGACGCATGCGGTCGAGTACTTCGTCTCGTACTACGACTACTACCAGCCCGAGGCGTACCTGCCGTCGTCGGACACCTACATCGAGAAGGACTCCTCGCGCAACGAGGACATCGACCGCTTGCGCCACGCCGCGACCTCCTCGCTGCTGCGGCGCCGCGACGTCGTGATCGTCGCATCGGTCTCGTGCATCTACGGGCTCGGATCGCCGAGCGAGTACGAGGAGCAGCTCGTGACCGTGCAGATGGGGGAGAGCTACCCCCGCGAGCGGCTCCTGCGCGCGCTGGTCGACATCCAGTACCGCCGCAACGACATGGTCATGGGCCGCGGGCGCTTCCGGGCGCGCGGCGACGTGATCGAGGTGCAGCCGGCCTACTCCGAGACGGCGTACCGGATCTCGCTGTTCGGCGACGAGGTCGAGTCGATCACGCACTTCGATCCGCTCAGCGGCGAGGTCTACGCGCGCGAGGACGAGATCACGATCTATCCCGCGACCCACTACGTGACGACGCCGCCGACGATCGAGCGCGCCGCCGTGGGGATCCGCGAGGAGCTCGAGCGCCAGGTCGCCGAGTTCGAGGAGCAGGGCAAGCTGCTCGAGGCCCACCGCCTGCGCCAGCGCACCGAGTACGACCTCGAGATGATGCAGGAGCTCGGCTACTGCAACGGCATCGAGAACTACTCGCGGGTGCTCGACGGCCGCGCCCCGGGACAGGCGCCGTTCACGCTCCTGGACTACTTCCCGGGCGACTTCCTCGTGATGATCGACGAGTCGCATCAGACGGTGCCCCAGATCGGCGGCATGTACGAGGGCGACCGCTCGCGCAAGGAGTCGCTCGTCGCCCATGGCTTCCGCCTGCCGCTCGCGATGGACAACCGGCCGTTGCGCTTCGACGAGTTCCTCGACCGGGTTCCCCAGGCGATCTTCGTCTCGGCGACGCCCGGGCCCTACGAGATGCGCGTCTCGTCGCGCGTGGTCGAGCAGATCATCCGGCCGACGGGCCTCGTCGACCCCGAGGTGGAGGTGCGGCCGACGCGCCACCAGATCGACGACCTGCTGGCCGAGATCCGGCTGCGCGAGGAGGCCGGGGAGCGCGTGCTCGTCACGACGCTGACGAAGAAGATGGCCGAGGACCTGACCGACTACCTGATCGAGTCGGGCGTCCGCGCGCGCTATCTGCACTCCGAGATCGACACGCTCGAGCGCATCCAGATCATCCGCCAGCTGCGCCTCGGCGAGTACGACGTGCTCGTGGGCGTGAATCTCCTGCGCGAGGGCCTCGACCTGCCCGAGGTGTCGCTCGTCGCGATTCTCGACGCCGACAAGGAGGGGTTCCTGCGCGGCCACACGGCCCTGATCCAGACGATCGGGCGCGCGGCGCGCCACCTCAACGGCCGCGTCGTGATGTACGCCGACAAGCGGACGCAGGCGATCGCCGCGGCGATCGACGAGACCAACCGGCGGCGCTCCATCCAGCTCGCATACAACGAGGAGCACGGAATCACCCCGACGTCGATCGTCCGGGGCGTGTCCGACATCTTCGAGCTGCTCTCGCTCGGCGACGCGCCGCACGTCCCGAGCAAGCGCCGCGCCTCCGGCAAGGTCGAGGGCATGACGCGCGAGGAGATCGAGGAGCTCGTCGTGACGCTCGAGCAGGAGATGCTCGCGGCCGCGGAGGAGCTCCGCTTCGAGTACGCCGCGAAGTTGCGCGACGAGCTCAAGTCGCTGCGGCACGAGTTGCTCGCGATCGGCGCCTGACGGTCGATCGCACGATGCGCGCGGACCAGCCGAAATCCGCATCGATGAGGGCGCCGCGAGCCGGTATCGTCGCGGCGTGATCCTCTACGACTCGCCCGTCTCGGGCAATTGCTACAAGGTCCGCCTCCTGGCCGCTCATCTCGGCCTGCCGCTCGAGCGCCGTCCGCTCGACGTCGTCGACCGCTCCAACCGCCCCGAGGTGATCGGCGACAAGAATCCCTCGCAGCGCGTGCCGACGCTCGTGCTCGACGACGGCCGGCCACTCGGCGAGTCGGGCGCGATCATCTGGTACCTCGCGCGCGGCACGCGCTTCCTGCCCGAGGATGCCTACGACGCGGCGCAGGTGCTCCAGTGGTGCTTCTTCGAGCAGTACGACGTCGAGCCGAACATCGCCGTGGCCCGCTTCTGGCTGCTGTTCGCCGACAACCCCGAGCAGTACGCCGATGTGCTGCCGGCGCGCCAGGAGGGCGGGTACCGCGCGCTCGCCGCCATGGAGCGGCGCCTCACGGGCCGCAGCTACCTCGTCGGCGACAGGCTCACGATCGCCGACATCGCGCTCTACGGCTACACCCACGTGGCGGGCGAGGGCGGCTTCGACCTCGACCGCTTCCCGGCGGTGCAGGCGTGGATCGCCGGCGTCGCGGCCGAGCCCGGCCACATCCCGATCGACGCCTAGGCAGCCTGCGCAACGGTCGTCGAGCCCCGCAGCGCTGCGACGCAGTCCGGATCGAACTGCACGCCCGCCATGCGATCGAGCTCGGCCATCGCGTCCTCGGCGGTCATGCTGGTCTGGTAGCTGTGGCCGCGGGTCATCGCCTCGTAGGCGTCGGCCACGTGCAGGATGCGCGACTCGAGCGGGATCGCCTCGCCGGCGAAGCCGTCGGGATAGCCCTCGCCGTCGACGCGCTCGTGATGGTGGCGGACCCAGGTCGCGATCTCGCCGAACCCGCAGCGGGCGAGGATGCGCGCGCCGCGCTCGGCGTGCGACGCGATCTCGTCCCACTCGGCATCGGTCGGCTGCCCGCCCTTGGCGAAGATCGCGTCGTCGACGTCGAGGTAGCCGACGTCGTGCAGGAGGCCGGCGGTGCGGATCTGGTCGACGCGGTCGCGGGGGAGTCCGAGCAGCTCCGCGATGGACACCGCCAGCTCGGCCACGGTGCCGCTGTGGTCGTAGCCGTTGCCGTCCTTGGCGTCGACGGCGGCAGCCAGCGCGGTCGCGAGATCCTCCTGCCTGCGGCCGCCGATCGACGGCAGCGATGCCATGTCGAGCTCGGGCGAGTGCACGCGGATCTGCGAGGTCATGCGCTTGGCTGCGAGCAGGGCGGTATCGGCGCGCCGGATGAGGTCGTCGTTGGCCGTGCCGGTCTCGCCGACCGCGACGCCGACCGCGACGCTCGGCTCGTCGCCGCCGTGCTGCACGCGCACGGCGTCCTGCACGCGGTGGGCGAAGCGATGCCCGGCGTCGGCCCCGAGCCCGGCGAGGATGGCCGCGAACTCGTCGCCGCCGAGGCGGTAGCCGAGCGCGTTCCCGTCGGCTGCGCGGAGGGCTGCCGAGACGGCGCGGATACGCTCGTCGCCCACCGCGTGGCCGAGGCGCTCGTTGGTGTGCTTGAGATCGTCGAGGTCGAGCATGACCAGGCAGACGCGGCCCCGCGCGAGAGCGCGTGAGAGATCCTCATCGAACGTGCGCCGGTTGCGCAGGCCCGTGAGCGGATCGGTCGTCGCGACCTTCTCGAGGTGAGCGAGCTGGGCGTCGGCGCCGGCGCGGGCGCGGCGGCGGATGACGCGCAGCAACGAGAGCAGCAGGCCAAGCAGTCCGAGGCCCGAGATGAAGGACAGGAGCGTCATCTTCCAGGCGCGATCCTGCGTCGTGTGCAGCATCGTGAGTGCCTTCACCGCCTGGCCCCGCTCGGTCAGGTTCAGCAGCTTCAGGTCGGCCACGAGGCGCGTCGCCGCCGCGGCCTGTGCGTGGCTTGCGGCCGCGCCGGGGCCGAGCGCGAGCGCCCGCCGCGCGGAGCTCGCCGCGGCTCGCGACTCGCGGACGAGCAGCGTCCCGGTCAGGGGTGCGAGGCGCGCGGAGGTGCGGGCGACCGCTCGGCGGCGTGCGGCGAGGGTCTTCGCGGTCGCCAGGTCGCTGGTACTGACCTGCGCGACCTGCACGGCGCGCACGTGCGCGGTCGTGGTCGCGAGCTCATCGCGGCTCGTCCGCTGGGCCCAGATGGAGATCCCGGTCACTGCCGCCAGGAGGCCGATGGCGGCGAAGACCACCGTCCGCTCGACGCGGTCGCGTGCAGTTCGCGTGAAAAGGCGCTCGAGGGCCACGCAGCACTCATCGGCGCGGGCCCGCCGAGACTGGGGGTGATCCGCCTCACTCGAAAGGGTGACATTGACCCTCAAGTCCGGCATGCCTCCTGCCGAAAACCGCAGTGTGGAAATCGGACTCCCCACCCGCATCGCAGTCGCCCTCTCGGTCTGCGCCATCGCCGCCCCGGCCACGGCGCAGGCCGCCTGTGGCAGCTCCGTGACGCGAGCATCCGCCGTCGCGAGCGTGCCACCGGACTACCTCGCCCTGTATCAGAAGTGGGGCAGCGTCTATCACGTGCCGTGGCAGCTGCTGGCCGCCGTCGGCTCGGTCGAATCGCTCCACGGGCGCGTGGCCGCGGCGTACAAGCCCCACACGCACGGCGTCCTCGGGCCGATGCAGTTCCAGGCCGGGTCCAACAAGGCCGCCAAACGCACCGACTCGGCCGGAGACCAGGGCTTCGGAGGCACCTGGGGCATCTGGCGCAAGGCGTCGGGCCACCCGCCGTACCGCATGGACAGTGCCGACGACGAGATCGCGGCGGCGGCGGCGAAGATCGCCTACGACGCGGGCAGCGCGCACCTCTGGCCGCGTGCCATCTGGCGCTACAACGCGCTGCACTCGTACCGCCGGACGGTCCTCCGGCGCGCCGCGCGGCTGGGCATGAACTCCGCCTGCAGCCTGCTCCGGCAGTCCGAGCAGGCCTCGCTCTCCACTCCGGCGCCCGCCGCGTCGTCCACGTCCACGTCCACGTCCACGACCGCGCAGGCGGAGGCGCCGTCGACGCCGGGCGACGCGCTGGCGGCGACGCCGGCGAGCCTGCTCGCGAACGATGCGATCGCGTTCTCGCCGGCCGCCGCGGACGACATCGCCCATCACGTCGCCGATCAGCGCCTGATCTCGCTGCTCGCATGGATCGCGCAGCGCCACCACATCGTCGTCACGATCATCAAGACGGGCCACGCGAAGCACGTCGCAGGCACGCACAAGATCTCGAACCACTGGTACGGCCGCGCGGCGACGATCAGCGAGGTCGACGGCGAGCCCGTGGGCCCGGGCTCGCACGCCGCAGCCACCCTCTGGGACGAGTTGCAGACGGCCCCGGCACCGCTGCGCCCCACCGAGATCGGCGCTCCGTGGTCGAATCCGGACAACCCGCGCTGGTTCACCGGCCCGGGCGAGAAGGCGACGCTGCACGTCGGCTTCGACGCCGTCGGCGCCACCTCCTGACGCGAGCGGCGGCGCTCGCCGCCGAGGACTACGAGCGCGGCGGCGAGCCCGCGGGAGAGCTCGATCATGCGCGGATGCTAGAAGTGCCCGCGTGCACGACCAAGTGGCACTCGCCGCGAGTGCCACTTGACCATCACGTGACCTTGACCTTCCCCTCCATGCCCTTCGCGGCGTGACCCTTGATGGCGCAGTAGAAGTGGTAGGTGCCGGCGCTCGGGAACGTGACCGTGAACGAGGTGCTCGCACCCGGTGCGACGGCGTGCTTGTTGTGCACGCCGACGTCGTGGAGCTTCTTGCCGTCGAAGAGCATGTCGTGGTGGAACGTGCCCTTGTTCGTCAGCGTGACCGTGTACTTCACGCCGTGCTTGAGCGTCTTCGGGACGCCGGTGATCGAGAACTCCTTCTCGCTCACCTTGATCGGGGCCGCCGCGCTCGCGGCGATCGGTGCGACGAGCACGGCCGCGCCGATAGCGGCGGCGGCGGTCAGGCGGAATGGGCGCACAGCGACTCCTTCGGAGAGTGACGCCCCCTCTACGCGGCAGCGGCACCACCGGTTCGCTCGAGCCGGCAGACGGCCGCCGCGGCCAGCAGGTTGGGGCGCACGGCAGCCGCGGCGCCGGCAGGCCCGCGCCCCGATCCGAGCAGCACGCGCTCGCTCACGCGCAGGTTCAGCGCGGTGGTCAGCGACTCGAAGTCGGCGAGCGAGCAGACGTGGATGTTGGGCGTCTCGTGCCACGGCTGCGGCAGCGTGCGCGAGTTGGGCATGCGCCCGCCGAGCGCGATCCCCGCGCGCAGCCGCCAGTGCCCGAAGTTCGGGAACGAGACGACGCCGACGGGCGCGACGCGCATCATCCCCGCCAGGACCGCGGCGGGCCGGCGGGTGGTCTGCAACGTCCACGAGAGCAGCACGACGTCGAACGCGCCGTCGGAGAACTCGCGCAGGGCGTCCTCGATATCGCCCTCGCTGACGGGCACGCCGGCCGCGATGCACGCCAGCACGTCGTCGCCGTCGATCTCGATGCCCTGACCGTCGCAGCCGCGCTCGGCGATCAGATGCGCGAGCAGAGCGCCGTCGCCGCAGCCGAGATCGAGCACGCGCGAGCCGGCCGGGACCATGTTCGCGACGACCTCGAGGTCGGGTCTCATGCGGCACCGATCTCGAGGCGCTGGCGCTCGACGAACGCCGCAACGGTGCGGTGGTACTCGGGCACGGGCAGCAGGAAGGAGTCGTGGCCGTGCGGCGAGGAGATCTCGCGGAACGTGACCGGCAGGCGCGCCGCGGTCAGCATGCGCACGATCTCGCGCGAGTGCTCGGTCGGGAACCGCCAGTCGGTGTCGAACGAGAGCACGAGGAAGCGCGTGCGGCTGCCGCGCAGTTGCTCGATCGCGGTCGCGACGTCGCCCAGCGGGTCGAAGTAGTCCATCACGCGCGTGAGGTAGAGGTAGCTGTTGGCGTCGAAGCGGTTGACGAAGCTCTCGCCCTGGTACTCGAGGTAGCTCTCGACGGCGAAGTCGATCCCGAAGCCGCGCAGCGGCTCGCCATCGTGCTGCAGGCGCCGGCCGAACTTGGCGCGCATCGACTCCTCGGAGAGGTACGTGATGTGGGCGATCCGCCGAGCCAGCGAGAGCCCGTTGTCGGGGCGCACGCCGTGCTCGTAGTAGTCGCCGCCGTGGAAGCTCTCGTCCTCCATGATCGCCGCGCGCGCGACCGCGCTGAAGGCGATGTTCTGTGCCGTGAGGCGCGCGCTCGCGCAGATCACGAGCCCCGAGCCGAGCTCGTCGGGATGGTCGAGCGCCCACTGCAGCACCTGCATGCCGCCGACCGATCCGCCGATCGCCGCCAGCGGCCGCTCGATGCCGAGGTGCGCGAGCAGCCTGCGGTGCACGGTGACGAGATCGCGCACGGTGCAGAGCGGGAAGCGCAGGCCGTAGGGCCTGCCCGTCGCCGGCTCGATCGACGACGGCCCCGTCGTTCCCTGGCAGCCGCCGAGCAGGTTCGCGCAGACGACGAAGAACCGGTCGGTGTCGAGCGGCTTGCCGGGGCCGATGAGGTTGTCCCACCAGCCGCGGCGCGCCGGATCGCCGTGGTGGCCGGCGGCGTGCGCGTCGCCGGTCAGGGCATGGCAGACGTAGACGCAGTTGGATGCGTCCTCGTCGAGCTCGCCGTAGGTCTCGTACGCGACCTCGACGAACGCGAGCTGCTCGCCGGATTCGAGCACCAGCGGGTCGCGCTCGTTCCAGAGCGCGACCCGCCGTGTCTCCACCAGACCGAGCGAGCGCTCCACGCCCCCCGGCACTGCGGACATCAGGCAGTGACCGGAACCCGGGCCTTGGCGAGCGCCTGCTCGAGGTCGGCCAGGATGTCCTCGATGTGCTCGATGCCGACCGACAGGCGCACGGTGTCCTGCGTCACGCCGGAGGCCGCGAGCTCCTCGTCGTTGAGCTGCGAGTGGGTCGTCGTGGCGTTGTGGATCGCGAGCGACTTGGCGTCGCCGATGTTCGCGAGGTGGCTGAAGAGCTCGAGGCTCTCGATGAACTTCTCGCCGGCGGCGCGCCCGCCCGAGATGCCGAACGTGACGAGTCCGCCGAAGCCGCCGGAGAGCTGCTTCTTGGCGAGCTCGTGATACGACGAGCTCTCGAGGCCGGGGTAGTTGACCCACTCCACCGCCGAGTGGCCCTCGAGGTGCTTCGCCACCGCGAGCGCGTTCGCCGAGTGACGCTCCATGCGCAGCGGCAGCGTCTCGAGGCCCTGCAGGAAGAGGAACGCGTTGAACGGCGAGAGCGCGGCGCCGGTGTTGCGCAGCAGCACCGTGCGCACGCGGCCGATGTAGGCCGCGGGCCCGAGCGCGTCGCTCCAGACCACGCCGTGGTAGGAGGGATCCGGCTTCGTGAGGCCCGGAAAGCGGTCGGCGTGGGCGGCCCAGTCGAAGCGGCCCGCGTCGACGACGATGCCGCCGATCGAGGTGCCGTGGCCGCCGATGTACTTCGTCGCCGAGTGCACCGCGACGTCGACGCCGTGGTCGAAGACGCGGCAGTGGATCGGCGTCGCCACGGTGTTGTCGACGATCAGCGGCAGGCCCTCGGCATGTGCCGCGTCGGACCAGGCCCGCAGGTCGACGATGTTGAGCTTCGGGTTGCCGATCGTCTCGGCGAAGACCGCGCGCGTCTTGTCGTCGGCGAGGCGGGCGACGGCGCCCGGGTCGTCCGGGTCGGCGAAGCGCACCTCGATGCCGAACTGCGGCAGCGTGTGGGCGAAGAGGTTGTACGTCCCGCCGTAGAGCGTCGAGACGGAGATGATGTTGTCGCCCGCGCGGCAGACGTTCAGGACCGAGTACGTCACCGCCGCCTGGCCCGAGGCCGTGGCGCAGGCGGCGAGCCCGCCCTCGAGTGCCGTGACGCGCTGCTCGAAGACGTCCCAGGTCGGGTTCATGATGCGCGTGTAGATGTTGCCCGGCACCTTGAGCGCGAACAGATCGGCCGCGTGTTGGGTGTCGTCGAACTCGTACGCCACCGTCTGGTAGATGGGCACCGCCCGGGCGTTCGTCGTCGGGTCGGCCGACTGGCCTGCGTGGAGGGCGAGGGTCTCTGCCCGCTGTCCGCTCATGCTGTTCCTCTCGTTTCGCGTCCCGGGAACGAAAAAGGCCCCCCGTGTCCCGGGGGGCCTTCGGCGTCGCGGAGGTTCCACGAACCGGCTGTCATCTTCCGCTCTGCGCACCCGGGACGGAGACGCTCGGCGCTGGATGGAGCACCTGGCGGGCCGGAGCCCCGGTTGCTGCGGTGTCGTCGGGCCAGTTCCCTCGACCGCTCGGGATGACGATGCGAGCGGGAGCCTAGCACGGGCGCGCAGAAGTCGAATCAACCCTGAGAAACCGGCAGATTCCGCTGATTTGCGCGGCAATCTTGACTGCATCTTGATGCCCGGCGACTCAACCTTAACCCGTCCTGAACCCCGCTGTCGGCAGACTGGGCAGGCGAGGCGAAAGCCCCGCCGACGTTAGGAAATCAGCCATCCGGGGGAATACCTCGTCTCGGAGCGGCGTTCTTCTCTACGGGTGACCGTGAGTGGGCCGGAGAGCTCCCTGACGGTACCGGGCTTTGAACAGATGACAGATACGGCGTGCAGCGCCGAGGAGTTGAGAGACACCGTGATCGCCACTGAGAACACCGCACTTGCGCCCGAACTCGAGGGCCTTGTCGAGCGTGGGCTTGAGCGTGGCCACGTAACCCTGGCCGAGGTCAACGAGGCGCTCGCGGAGGCCGGCGACGAGGCGATGCCCGTCGAGGAGGCCACCCGTGAGCTCGACGGCATGGGCATCGAGGTGCGCGACGAGGACAACGCCGAGCAGCGCGGGCCCGTCGTGCTGCCGGTTGCCGACGGCCCCACCGACTCGCTCGAGCGCTTCCTGTCCGAGATCGGCCGCTATCCGCTGCTGACCAAGGTCGAGGAGATCCAGCTCGCCAAGCGCGTCGAGGCCGGCGACATGCTCGCCAAGCGCCGCATGGTCGAGTCGAACCTGCGCCTGGTGGTGTCGATCGCGAAGAACTACCGCGGTCAGGG
>CAZYYP010000102.1:0-11597 GCA_964651695.1 uncultured Gaiellales bacterium
TGCTCATCAGGTTCGTGCGCAGGATCAGCTCGCCGTCGGTCTCGAAGGAGTACGCGCCGTAGGCGATGCAGTTGAAGACGGTGCGCGGCTGCACCTCGTCGAGCATGCGGTCGACGTTGAGCGTCACGAGCGCGTCGAACTCGCGCACGTTGCGCGCCGGGAGATCCTCGAGCCGCCACGCGGGCGTGCGGCTCGTCGTCGCGACGACGTCGGCACGGTGCTCGAGCAGCGTGCGCGTCAGGTTGGCACCGACGAAGCCGCTCGCGCCCAGCACGAGGATGGGGCCCTGCAGCGAGCGGATGCGGTCGCCGGGTCTCACGCGGGCCTGCGCAGGGGGCGGGGCCGGCGCGCGATGTGATCGAGCGCCGTCTGTGCGAGCGCGTCCGCCGAGAGTCCGTGGCGCTCGAGCAGGAACTCGGCGCTGCCCGTCTCGCCCGCGGGCGAGCGGCGGATGCCGGCCCGGATCAGGCGTGTTCCGAGGCCATGCTCGGCGACGACCTCGGCCGTCAGCGAGCCGACTCCGCCGTCGACGTAGTGCGACTCCACGCTGATCGCCAGCGGCACTCCGGCGAGCGCCTGCACGAGGTCGTGGGTCGGTGCCGGGCGCACGCAGGAGACGATCACGACACGGGCATCGACGCCGCTGCCGGCGAGCAACTCGCGCGCCGCAACCGCCGCAGACGCCATGTTGCCGAGCGCGACGAGCGCGAGGTCGGCGCCGTCGCCGAGCACGTGGGCGCGTCCGAGGGCGAAGCGCCCGTCGAGACCGGCGATGGCGGGGCCCATGCGGGCGAGCCGCAGGTAGGCCGGGCCGGCGAGGTCGCGCGTCGCCGCCACGGCGCTCATGGTCTGCGCATCGTCGGCCGGGGCGATCACGGCGAGGCCGGGGAGCGGGCGCAGGACGGCGACGTCCTCGAGCGCCCAGTGGGTGATGCCGTTGGGGCCGTAGTCGAGCCCTGGTCCGACGCCGACGATGCGCACGGGGAGGTCGTGCAGCACCGGACCGTTGCGGATGAACTCGTACGAGCGCAGAGCTGCGAACGTGGCGATCGAGTAGACGAAGGGGACATAGCCGGACTCGGCGAGACCCGTCGCCATCCCCACCATGTTCTGCTCGGCGACGCCGACGTTGACGAAGCGATCGGGGTGGCGCTCGGCGAACGGCTCGACCGCCATGAAGCCGAGGTCGCCGGTCAGGAGCAGCACGCGCGGATCGGCGTCGGCGAGCTCGGCGAGCGCGTGGAAGAACGCCTTCCTCATGCCGCCGCCCCGCGCACCGACTCGGCGACGGCGAGCTCGGCGAGCGCCGTCGCGTAGTGGTCATCGTCCATCGGCAGGTAGTGCCAGGCGATCTCGCGCTCCATGTAGGAGACGCCCCGCCCGAAGACGGTCTGGGCGAGCAGCACGTGCGGCCGGACCTCCCCGCGTGCGAGGCCGTCGATCACGGCGCGCATCCCGGCGCAGTCGTGGCCGTCGACGGTGTGCACGTCCCACCCGAACGCACGCCAGCGATCGTCGAGCGGCGAGAGGTCGATCACCTCGTGCGTGTAGCCGAGCGCCTGCTGCCCGTTCACGTCGACCACGAGCACGAGATTCCCGAGGCGGTGGTGGGCGGCGAACATGACCGCCTCCCAGACCGATCCTTCGTTGCACTCGGCATCGCTCATGAGCGCGAACGTGCGGCGGGGACTGCCCGCGAGGCGAGCGGCCAGCGCCGAGCCGGTCGCGAGCGAGAGGCCGTGGCCGAGCGAGCCGGTCGAGAAGTCGATCCCGGGCAGCACGTGGTCGGGGTGCGTGCCGAGGCGGCTGCCGTCGACGCAGAAGCTCGCGAGCTCGTCGGGGCCGATGACGCCCGTCTCGTGCAGCGCCGCGTACAGCGCGAGGCTCGCGTGGCCCTTCGAGAGGACGAAGCGGTCGCGTTCGGGATCGGCCGGACCGCCCTGCAGCACGCCCGCATACAGCGTTCCGAGGATATCGGCGACGGACAGGCTCGAGCCGATGTGCCCGACGTTGGCACGCTTCGACTGCTCGATCACGATGCGGCGGATCCGGTCGCTCAGGACCTCCGCGGACGCGGTTGCGTTAGACAAGAACACTCCCCGTGTGCAGCGTCCCGGTGGGGCCGAACGCCCGGATAACAACTCGTACCGGCCTGCTTTCAAACCTATACACGCTTCCCGACTAGGTTTGGAGTCGTGAGGGCGATGCATCGACCTGGCGCCGAGCGCGCGGGCATCGCCCGGGCGCGCGCCGTCGCGCGTCCCCAGCCGCGGGACGTGCGCCCGGGACTCGTCCACCCCGCCTCCGCTGTCGTCCTCGCCACGGCTCTCGTGTCGGCCTGCGCCATCGCCGCCTTCGCCCTGGTGACCGACGCCGTCGGTCATTCGGAGACCCTCGAGGCCGTGTGGTGGATGTGCGCGATCGGCGTCGTCGCACCACTCTCGGCCTTCGGCGCCAACTATTTGCTGCGGGCATCCGCGCCGCCGGCCCTCCGGCGCCGGCTGCCGGCGACCGCCGCGGCGGCGCTGGTCGTGCTCTCGGCATCGCTCGCACTCGCCCGCGCTGCCGGAGCACTGCCGCTGTCCCTGCTCGCGGTGCTCGTCCTGCCGATCCTGCTGCTCGCAGCACAGCGATCGCGACTGCGCGAGCTCCCCGCGGCCGTGCAGACGAGCCGTGCAGGTGCCATTGCCGTGGGCGTCGCGGGACTTCTCGGCATCGCCGCATTCCTGCCACGCGCCTCGCGCGAGCCCGCCGTGCTCGTCAGCACGGTCCTCCTGCTCGCGTGGATGGGCGCCGTCGGCGTTCCCCTCAGCCGCGTCACGCCCGGGCGGCGACTCCGGATCGCGCTCGCGGTGGCGATCCCGCTCCTGCTTGCGCTGTTCGCGTGGGACGTCTCGTTCCAGACGCTGCCGAACCACCAGAACTTCTACCTGGGGCCGGTCAACGACATCGACCACGGCCGCTACATGCTCGTCGACGACTACTCGCAGTACGGCGTGGCCGTCATCTACTTCCTCGCCGCGGTGCTCTCGCCCCTGACGCTCGGCTACGGCAGCCTGGTGCTCGTCCTCGGCCTCCTGACCGTGGTCATGTTCGCGGCGGTCTACACCGTCATCCGCGTCGCGACCCGCTCGGCGGTGTTCGCCGGGCTCGGGACGTTCGCCGCCCTCACGGCCAGCGTGATCGCGACGCAGGGCCGGACGACGCAGGTGCCGAGTACCGGGTTCCTGCGCTTCGGGCTGCCCTGGCTCATCGTCTGCGCCCTCGTGGTGGCCTACCGCCGCGATCGCCCGTCCCGCCTACCGCTGCTGATCGCCTGGGCACTGGTCGGCACGGCCTGCATCTGGAGCTTCGAGTCGGCCTTCTACAGCGTCGTCACGTTCGCAGCGACCGCAATCGCCGTGGCCTCGACCGGCCCCCCGGGCACGCGGCTCCGCTGCGCCTGCGCCCACCTCGGCGCCGCCGCCGTCGCCGTGATCACCGCTGTCTCCGCGCTCGTCGCGGCGACCGAGATCGGGCGCGGCGAGCTCCCGCAGCCGGGCGGCTACGTCGACTTCCTGCGCCTCTACTCGGTCAAGGGCTTCGGCACCCTGCCGATCCCCGGCTGGTCGCTCGGATACCTGATGTGCGCGCTCTACGCGCTCTCGCTCTGCGGCATCGCGGTGATCATCCGGCAGGCCCGCGGAACTGCGCTCGCCCGGCCCGCGGCGATCGTGCCGCTGATCGCCGTGACCGCGTTCGGGGCAAGCGCGTTCACGTACTTCCTGGGTCGATCGCATCCCAACAACCTGACGCACGTCGCGCCGCCGTTCGTGGCCATGGTCGTGCTCTGGACGGCGCTCGCGTGGCGCGCGTGGGCGCGCGGGCGGCACCCGGCGGCCGCCGCGGCCCTCGGCCTCTGCGCCGTCGCGGGCGCGCTGCTCGTCGCGCAGCAGTTGCCGTCGCTGATCGGCAAGACCGACGACTCCGCGCTCATGGCGCTCGCGCGCTCGGCGACGGGCGGGCGGACGCTCCCGCACGAGCTCCGCGTCCTCACGAGCGAGCCGGTCGCCGATCCGCACGCCCGCACCGTCGAGCTGCTCGTCCGCCGCAGCGTTCCGCCCACTGCGCCGCTGCTCGTGGCCACCGAGCCGACGATCGCAACCGAGGCGCTGATCCGCCTGCAGCGCAGCGACGTGCTGCCGATCGGCGCAGCCGAGCAGGACATGCTGGTCGAGCCACGCCGGGAGCTCTTGACCCGAGAGGCCCGCAACGTGCCGTGCGGCACCTACGTCGTCACGCAGGCGGCCCCCCTCGTCCTCGGCGACGGGCTGCGGTTCTTCGACGGCATCCTGGGCGCCCTCCGCGAGCGCCACGCCTTCCACGCCGTCGCCGCTGCGGACGGCTACCGCGTGTCCAGGCTCAGCTGCCCGGCGGCCTGACGGCCGCGCGCAGCACCTCGGCGAGCTCGCGGGCGCGCGTCCGCCGGTCGAGCCGGTCGCGCCACTCCGCCGTCAGTCGCCGCTCCCCGAGACGATCAGCCTCCCATGCCGCGACCGCGTCGGCGAGCGCGGCGCCGATGGCGGCCTCGTCATCCGGGTCGGCGATCCAGGCCGATCCCGTCTCGCGCAGGAGCGTCGCGGCGTCGCCCTCGGGAGGGACGAGGGCCACGATCGGCCGCTCGGCGGCGAGGTACTCGTAGACCTTGCCCGAGACGACGGTGAGGCCACGGCCACCGGCGCGTGGCACGAGCAGCAGCAGCACATCGGCCGCGCGCATGGCCGCGAGCGCGCGGGCGTGCGGCTGAAAGCCCTCGAGCGCGAGGTCGTCGCCGAGCCCGAGCCCGAGCGCCCACGAGCGATCCGCAGGCCGCAGCTCCCCGAGGAAGACCGCCTGCACGCGGCCGCGCACCCCGGGGCGCTCGGCGCGGTACGCGGCGAACGCCGTCAGGAACGGCCGCGGCGTGCGCTGCCCGAAGAACGAGCCCGCGTGCACGATGCGCATGCGCTCTCCGCGGGCGTACGTGAGCCCGTCGAACTCGTCGAAATCGCAGCCGTTGGCGACCACGCGCACCGGCGTGCCCGCAGGCGCAAGCGCGGCGGCCTCCTCGGCGATCGAGGGCGTCACCGCGCTCACCGCAGCCACGCGGCGCAGCGCTGCGCGTGCGATCCGCCCCTCGACGGCGCGCTTGGCGCGCACGCTGCGCCGCTCGTAGCGGCGGTGCGGGTTGGCGAGCCAGGAGTCGCGGAAGTCCGTCACCAACGGCACGCCCGCCCGCCGTGCGATCGCGGCGCCGATGACGTGCACCGAGTTCGGGGGCGAGGTCGAGAGCACGACGTCGATCTCGCGCTCGCGCACGATGCGGGTGCCGGCACGCACCGCGTCGGCGAACCACGCCACCTCCGGGTCGGGCAGCAGCACGCGCCGTCCGAGCAGCGCCGCGCGCACGCCGAGGCCCTTCAGTCCGTGTGCCGCCGCCAGCCGCGCTGCGGGCGTCTGCGCGTGCGACGGCCCGCGGTACCGCGCGCGGTGCACGGTCGTCGTCGCGGGGATGTCGGCGGCGAGACCGGGATCGACAGCGCTCCACTTGGGATCGTCGGGCGCCAGGACGTCGACGTCGATGCCGAGCTCGGGCAGGTGGCGGCAGAGCTTCAGCACCCGCTGCACCCCGCCGCCGCCCGCGGGCGGGAAGTAGAACGACACGATCAGGACGCGCATCGCGTCTCCCGCCAGTGCGCCGTGAGCTCGTCCGCCGTCCCGGCGCATCCGCCGCGCGCGGCGATGCCGTCGAGCATGCGCGCGTAGAGCCGATCCCAGCCGCGGCCGTAGACGCGGTCGAAGCGGTCGTTGTGCCAGAGCACGCTCGCGCAGCCGCCGACGTCGCAGAGATGGTCGAGCAGGCGTTCGACGTGCGGCCACGCGGCTTCGGGCGAGAGCCCGAGGTAGCGCGGCTCGGCGAGCGTCGCGTCCATCAGCACGAGCGGCAGCTCGAGGATGCGCAGCCTCGTGCCGGCGGCGACGTCCCAGGGGTGGAACGGGAACGAGAGGCCCGCCCGGGGCCCTGGGCGCTCGGCGTGGCCGAGCGTCGTGTCGTAGGCGAACCCGAGCCGGTCGAGCGCCCGGATGCCCGCGTGCCAGGGCAGCCGCAGGTAGTGGTGCCGGTTGCCGGCGATGGGCCCGCCCAGCAGGCGCGCGAGCTCGGCGCGCTCGCCCGCGATCAGCGCCTCGTCCGCGAGGCAGGTGTAGCTCGCGTGCAGCCCGACCTCGAGCCCCAGCCGGTCGAGCTCGCCGACCAGGCGCGCGCGCCGCGCCGCGTAGGCCTCGGGCGACGCGCCGTCGTGCGGATCGCGGTGGGCGGCGAGGACGAAACAGGTCGAGCGGTGGCCGTGCCTGCGCTCGAGCGCGGCGAAGCGCCGGTGCGACCAGTTGGGATCGCTGCCGCGCAGCCGGTGCAGCGGAGCCAGCGCCAGGCCGGCCGCCTCGATGCGCGCAGCGGGCGCATCCCGCGCCGCGACCGCGCGCTTGAGCCGCGAGGCCGCTCCCATGACCCCGCGCCTGCTCCAGCGCCAGGGCGTGTCGATGTCGTGCGTCAGGGCGACGGCGAAGCGCGCCCCGCCCGGATAGGCCGGCGCTGGCGCCAGACCGGCGGCGGTCGCCGCCGCGCGCAACGCGCGCACGAGGTCGTCGAGCGGCGCGGCGTCCGGCGGGATCGACGATCCCGCCGCCAGGAAGCGCCCGTGCTCGTCCACCGGCGCGTCGATCTCCTCCTCGCGCGCGAGCAGCGCCGAGGCCGCCGTGAGATCCCAGGACGGATCCAGCGGCGCAGGCTCTCCACCATCCGCCACCTGCAGGCCCGCCGCGGCGCAGAGCTCGCCGGCGAGCCAGCGCACCTGGGGTGCGAGGCCGTCGGGGAGCGACACGACGGCGGGGTGCACACCGGCATCCTACCCTTGGGGCGTGCGAATCAACTCGGTGCTGGCCTACCGCGCGAGTATCGCTGCCAGCTGCCTGGTGGCGGCGCTCCGCCTGCTGCCGTTCCTCGGCGACCGCGTCATGCACCGCGACGAGGCCCTCGCGGTGATGGTCGCGCGCCGGCCGCTCGGCGAGCTGCTCGAGACGGTGCAGCTCGTGCGCGGCGGCGCGCCGCTCCACTTCCTGCTCGCCAAGGCCGTCGCCGAGTTCGGGGGCGGCCTCGTCGCGACGCGCGCGGTCTCGGCGGCCGGATTGCTGCTCGCGATCGTCGCCACCGGGCTGCTCGGCCGCGCACTCGCGGGGCCGGCGGTCGGCGCCGCCGCGGCCTGGATCCTCGCGCTCTCCCCCGTCGCGCTCTACTACGGCGACTTCGCGCGCATGTACTCGCTGTTCCTGGCCTTCAGCGCGCTCGCGCTGTGGTGCCTCGTGCGCGCGCTGGACACGCACGAGGCGCGCTACTGGTGGGGCACCGCGGCGCTGCTCGTGCTCACGACCTACACCCATCCCTACGGCGTCGTCGTCGGGCTCGTCGCCGCGCTCGCGGTCGTCGCCGACCTGGTGCAGGTGCGCGACCGCGCCGCCTGGCGCCTGCCGCTCTGCGCCGCGGCGGGCGTCATCGCCGGCACGGCGCCGCTCGCGATCGGCTACCTCGTGCTGGCCTCGCGCCTCGACAAGGTGCCGCAGCCGCCCGGGGCGGCGATCCCCAAGCCCTCGCTCACCGCTGTCGCGGCGCAGGCCGGCGCGCACTTCGTCGGCGTTCCGCGCACGGGCGGGGCGATCGCCCTGTACCTCGTGGTATGCGCGGCGCTCGCACTCGTGGGCCTGTTCGCGATCGCCAGGGCCGGCGCGGGTCGCGCCGTGCTCGTGGTCGCCTGGATCGCCCTGCCGCTCGGCGTGCTCGCCGTGGTGCGCATCCCGAACTCCGACAACCACGTGCGCTACGTGATCGAGACGCTGCCGCTCGCCGGCATCGCGATCGCCTACGGCGCGTCGTCGCTCGGGCGCCTGCTCGGCTGGCGCGGGGCGGTCGCCGCCGCGTTCGCAGCGGCCGCGCTCGTCGGCACCGTCGAGGCCACGCGAGGCGCACGGCTGCCCGACTACCGCTACCGCGGGGCGGCATGGGCATCGCACAAGGCCGACCTCGGCAGCGCGGCGGGCTATCTCCGCGCCAACTTCGCGCGCGACGACCTCTTCCTCGGCTACGACGAGGCCTTCGCGGCCGGCGTCCTGGACCCGGGGAAGAACGACGCGCTCGCCTCGGCACGCGGCACGGCCCGTTCGGAGCCGCAGCTGATCGTGCGCTCGCTCAAGCGGCTGCACGGGCCGATCGCCCACGGCTGGTACGTGGCGCTCCGCGGCACGAGCGATGCCCGCTACGCGCGTTTCCGCCACCGCCTCGGGCGCGACTACGACGTCGCGGCGTTCGGGACGTGGTTCGTGCTCGTGCGCTCGCGCGCGGCGCTGGCAACGCCGGCGGCCTTCGCGCGCGCGGGCCTCGTCGTCTTCGAGGCGGCCCAGGGACTCTCGGCGCCCACCCGCGCGCCGAGCGAGCAGGCCGCCGTCACCACCGCCGCGCTGAAGCGCGCACTGCCCGATTTGCGATGAGCGCGAGCGGGACGAACAGGACCGAGATCACCAGGCGGCCGGCCACGCCGCCGGTGCCGCGTGCGGCGAACGCCACCTCGCCGAGCGCAAACAGGCCGGCGGCCAGCGCGCAGAGCGCCCCGAGGCGCGGCCAGTCGTAGCGGACGGGGAAGACCCGGCTGCCGCGCAGCACCATCAGCACGGCCATCAGCAGGTAGGCGACCGCCGACGCGGCGCCGGCGCCCTTCGCGCCGTACTCGGGAATGAGAATGATGCAGAGCACGACGTTCGTGATCGCGGCGATCCCCGTGACGACCCAGTTGAGCTGCGTGCGCTTGGCGCGGCCGACGGCCACGCCGACCACGTAGTAGGCGCCGTAGAAGGCGAGGCCGAGCGCCGAGAGCGCCATCGCGTCGGCGCCGCCGCGGTATTTCTCCCCCGCCAGCACGGCGATCAGCCACTCGCGGTCGAGCGCGAGCGGCAGCACCACGGCGAGCGCGACGAGCAGCCAGACCGTCAGCACCGCGCGATAGACCACGCGCGCCTCGTCGTCGTCCTTGATGCCGTAGGCGAAGGGCGGCCATGCGAGCTGGAAGGCGGTCACGAGCAGCGCGACCGCCGACGCCGCGTTGGCCGCGACGACGAACACGCCGGCCAGCGCACTCGTCGCGAGCCACGCGACGAGCAGGCGGTTCGAGAGGTTGAGCGCCCAGAGCGCGACGCGCGAGGGCATGAACGGCAGGCCGAAGCGCAGGAGCGGCCCCATCAGATCGCGGTCGATCGACCCGAACAGCGCCTGCCGGCGATCCCACAGGACCACGCCGAGCGCGACGAGCGTGCCCGTGTAGGAGCCGGCGATCAGCCCGAGCGCGCCGCCGTGGAAGTGGATGATCCAGATCACGCTGACGACGACCGTGACGACCACGTTGACGACGGTGACCGCGAGGAAGCGCTGCGGCCGCTGCTCGACGCGATAGAGGCCGGCACAGGGCTCGTAGAGCAGCGAGACGAGCAGGCCGAAGCACGCGACCAGCCACAGTCCGTCGTGCCCGTCGCCGAGGAAGACCGGCGCGACGAACGGCGTCGCGAGCGCCGCGACGCCCGCCAGCACGATCCCGGCGACGCCGCACAGCGCGATCGCCGTGCGCGCGACCGCGAAGCGCGCGTCGCCCTCGCGCTCGGCGGCGAAGCGGAAGAGCGCGTTGACGAGGCCGAGCTGCGCGATCGTCGCGCCGACGGCGACGAGCGCCACGACCTGACCGACCCTGCCGACCTCGGAGGTGCCGAGGTGGCGCGTGTAGATCGGCAGCAGCAGGAGGCCGGCGAAGCGGGCGATCACCGGCCCGATGCCGTAGATCGCCGACTGGCTGGCGAGCGTCCTCAGGCGCGCCGTCGGAGCGCCGGCGCTCATGGCTCGTCGTACTCGACCTGGTCGTAGTAGCGCAGGGCGCGCCGGGTCGGGCGCACGGCGGCCTGGTAGGAGCCGAGCTGCTCCTCGTCGAGCTCGCCGACCGCGTGCCGGACGGCCAGGTAGGGCAGGTTGAGATCGTCCTGGTAGACGATCGTGGAGATGCGCGGGTTGATCTCGAGCAGGTGCTCGCCGATGAACTGCACGTTCACGAACCAGTCGAGCGCGAGCTCGGCCACCAGCCGGCGCGCGGCGGCCTCGAGCTCCGGCTGCTCGGCCGTCTCGAAATACATCGCGAGGCCCGCGCGCAGGGCCTCACGTGTCTTCGCGTGCCCGAGCACCATGCGCCCGCCGCGGCAGATGCCGTCGACCGTGTGCTCCTTGCCGGTCACGAGCTCCATCACGAGCAGCGGAGGGAAGTCGTCGTCACCGATCGCCTCGAGCGCATCCTCGACCGAGAGCGGCAGCGGGCCCGGACGGGCCTCGAGCAGCGCCCAGCGCCGGTCGACGTCGGCCGACAGCACGCGGAAGCCGCGCGAGCCCTTGGCCTGGGGCGGCTTCATACAGACGTCGCGTCCCGGATAGCCGAGCTCGGCCGCCGCCGCGCGGAACTCCCCGGGCGTGCGTGCCACGAGCGTGCGCGGCGCCTTGACCCCCGCGCGGGCGGCGAGCGCCATCGTGGCCGCCTTGTCGTCGCAGGCCGCGATCGCCTCCGCCGAGGCGATCATCAGCGGTACCGCGAAGAGCTCGCGTTTGGCGGCGAACTGCACCACCTCGCCGCTCGACTGCGGGAAGACCACGTCGGCGCCCGCACGCTGCGCGAGCTCGGCGACGGCGGGGGCGAACTCGTCGCTCGACCCCGGCGGCACGACGTGGAACTCGTCGCACAGGAAGCGCCCGCCGCTGCGCTCGCTCATGTCGGTGCCGATCACGGCGAGCTCGCGCTCGCCGTTCTCCCGCAGCGCACGGACGAGCCTCGCTGCACCCGGCGCACCGGTCGCCGTGAGCAGCACACGGAGCGGCGCGAGGGTCAAACGACCAACCGCACGACTTCGAAGCACTCGGCGAACGGACGACCGATCTCGATGCCGTGCGTGCGGGCGAGATTGCGGATGTACTCCTCGTTCGCGTAGTTGCGATGCTGCTGCGACCGGTAGCACGAGAGCGCGCGCACCTTCGCGTCGAGGTGACGCTCCTCGAGCGTCACGTAGGCCTGCTTCGCGAAGCTGAACTGGTTCCACGGGATCTCGTAGCCGAGGATCGTCGTGCGCTTGAACGCCCGCAGGCCCTCCGCGGCGATCGTGTGGTGATCCTGGTGGATGTCGCCGAGGGTCGGCATCAGCACCATCTCGGGCTCGAACTCGCGCTGCACGGCGATCAGGAGCTCGAGGATCTCCTGGCGCACCTGCGGGAACGTGCGCACCTCGAAATCGTGCACGGTGAGCGCCCCGCCGGCGAGCCCGAGTGCGCTCGAGGCCGCGCGCGACTCGTGCACGAGCGTGTCGGGCGCGAAGCCCTCGGGCAGCGAGCGCGAGGCGATCGAGAAGGCGATCTGCCGCACGTCGGCACCGCGTTCGGCGAGCCGCGCCATCGCGCCACCACAGCCGAACTCGCCGTCGTCGGTGTGCGGGGCGAGCACGAGCACCCGGCTGAG
>CAZYYP010000103.1:0-11540 GCA_964651695.1 uncultured Gaiellales bacterium
GAACTTCCACGAGCTCGAGTACTTCGTGCCCGTCGAGCGCGGGCGCGAGGCGGTCGCGGCGATGCGCGAGCTGATGCTCGCGAGCCAGCCCGCGGCGATCTTCCCGATGGAGGTGCGCACGACCGCCGCCGACGACGCGTACCTCTCGCCCTGCTACCGCACGGCGACGACGGTCATCTCGGTCTCGGGCCGGCCGGGCCACGACTACGGCGACTACCTGCGCGACGTCGACCGCCTCCTCGGGCAGTTCGGCGCACGCGTGCACTGGGGCAAGCTGCATTTCCTCACGCCCGAGCAGCTCGCCGAGCGCTATCCCGAGAGCCGGCGCTTCATCGCCGTCCGCCGCGAGTTCGACCCCGCGGGCATCTTCCTCAACGACCACCTGCGGCCGCTCTTCGCCTAGGAATGCCCCATGCGGGCGTACAGGGGCCCGTAGTCGGCGTGCTCGATGCCGTCGGCGCGCAGGAAGTCGAAGTCGCAGCCCTGCTCCGCGCCGAGCACGTTGTCGATGAAGAGGCGCCCGTAGCCGCGCGTGTAGTGGGGCGGGGGCGGTGTCCAGGCGTCGAGGCGCCGCTGCAGCTCCTCGGCGGGGATGAGCAGGTCGAGCCGGCGCTCGTCGACGTCGATCTCGATCTCGTCGCCGGTCTGCACGACCGCGAGCGGGCCGCCCGCCGCGGCCTCGGGCGAGGTGTGGAGGACGACCGCGCCATACGAGGTACCGCTCATGCGCGCGTCGGAGATGCGCAGCATGTCGGTCACGCCCTCGCGCAGGAGCCTTGCCGGGATCGGAATCTGGCCCCACTCGGGCATGCCGGGCCCGCCCTTGGGTCCGCCGTTCTTGAGCACCAGGACCGTCGAGGCGTCGACGGGCAGATCGTCGTCGTCGATGTGCGCGAGCAGCTCGGCACGCGTCTCGAACACGTAGGCGCGGCCGCGGTGGTGGAGCAGCGCCTCGGTCGCGGCGGAGCGCTTGATCACGGCGCTCCCGGGCGCGAGGGTGCCGCGCAGGATGACGATGCCACCGTCCGGCGAGAGCGGGTTCGCGCGCGTGCGGATGACCGTGCCGTCGCCCGCGCAGCCCTCGAGGTTCTCGCCCATCGTCTTGCCGCTCGCGGTCAGCGCGCCGAGCTCGAGCGAGTCCCTGATCTCGGCCATGACCGCCGGTACGCCGCCGGCCTGGTGGAACCGCTCCATCAGGTACTCCCCGGAGGGCTTGACGTTGGCGATGAACGGCACCGTGCGCGAGAGCTCGTCGAAGCGCTCGAGCGGCAGGTCGATGCCGAGCCGGCCGGCGATCGCGGGCAGGTGGATGACCGCGTTGGTCGAGCCGCCGAGCGCGTGCAGGGTCGCGATCGCGTTGTGGAAAGCCGCGGGCGTGAGGATCTGCGAGAGCCGCAGGTCGTCGTGCACCATCTGCACGATGCGGCGCCCGGTGACGTGGGCGAGCGCGCGCCGGCGCGAGTCGGCGGCGGGGATCGCCGCGGCGCCCGTCAGCGTCGTGCCGAGAGCCTCGGCCATCGACGTCATCGTGCTGGCCGTGCCCATCGTGTTGCAGTGGCCGTCGGAGCGCGAGTAGCCGGCCTCGATCTCGAGGTACTCCCCGTCCGAGATCTCCCCGCGCCGGCGCATGTCGGAGATGCGGAACATGTCGGTGCCCGAGCCGACCTCCTCGTCGCGCCACTGGCCGTTCAGCATCGGCCCGCCGGGCATGGCGATGGTCGGAAGATCGACGCTCGCGGCGCCCATCAGCTGGGCCGGGGTGGTCTTGTCGCAGCCGCACAGCAGCACGACGCCGTCGAGCGGGTTGGCGCGCAGCGACTCCTCGACGTCCATCGACATGAGGTTGCGCCAGAGCATCGTCGTCGGCTTCATCATCGACTCGCCGAGCGAGATCGTCGGGAACTCGAGCGGCAGGCCGCCGGCCTCCCAGACGCCCCGCTTGACGTGCTCGGCGACGATCCGCAGGTGGGCGTTGCAGGTCGTGAGCTCGCTCCACGAGTTACAGATGCCGATCACCGGGCGCCCGTCGAACACGTCGGGCGGATAGCCGCGGCCGTTCCAGCTGCGGTGCGAGAACGTGAACATGTTGAGGCCGGAGAACCAGGCCTCCGAGCGCAGTTCCCGTCGCGAGCCGTTGGCCTCAGTCATCGACGCTCCTCCGTAGCTCCCAGCCGCGCTCGAAGAGGCGGATGCGGTTTCCGCGGCGCGCCGGATGCTCGGCGAGCCGCTCCCAGTCCAGATCGATCCCGATCCCCGGTCGATCCGAGACCGTAAGGAAACCATCTGCGTCGGTCTCGAGGTGCTGGTCGACGATCTCGCGCGTCCACCCCGTGTTGAATTCGTCGAACAACTCCTGGATGAAGAGGTTCGGACTGCAGGCCGCGAGCTGCAGGCAGACAGCCGAGCAGACCGGGCCGGCCGCGGAGTGCGGAGCGACGGCGATGTCGGAGGCGTCTGCCATCGCAATCACAGTGCGCGTGGGCCAGAGGCCGCCCAGGTGCATCGGGTCGGGCTGCCAGATGCGCACCCCCCCGCGGCGCAGGAGCGCAGCGAAGTTCTTGGGCGAGGCGAAGCTCTCGCCGGTCGCGATCGGCACGGGCGAGTTGTTGGCGACCTCGACGACGGAGTCGGGATCCTGATGCGGCACCGGCTCCTCGAACCAGAGCGGGTTCGAGGGGGCCATGCGCTGCGCGAAGCGGATCGCCTGGGCGACGCCGAAGCGGCAGTGACCTTCGATCAGGAGGTCCGTGCGCGGGCCGATGGCATCGCGAACGGCCTCGATGAGGTCGATCGCGAGCGCCTCTTCGTCCGGCCCGACGACGCGCGAGGTATCGCCGAAGGGGTCGAACTTGAGCGCGGTGTAGCCCTGCTCGACGACCCTGCGTGCCGCCCCGGCCATGGCCTCCGGCGTGCGCTCGACCTGGTACCAGCCGTTGGCGTAGACCCGCACGCGGTCGCGGACGCGGCCGCCCATGAGCGCGTGCACGGGCTTCCCGACGCTCTTCCCGACGATGTCCCAGCACGCGATCTCGATCGCGGCGACGGCCGCGCGGTGGATCTGGCCGCCGTCGGTGTAGACGTCGCGGTGCATGCGCTCGGCGAGCAGCTCGACCTGCGTCGGGTCGAGGCCGACGTAGGTGTCCTGCAGCTCGTGGATCGCCGTGGCGATCGTCTCGGCGAAGGCGTTGGCGGTGCCCTCGCCCACGCCGTGGATGCCCTCGTCCGTCTCGAGCCGGACGAACACCCAGTTCTTCCACGGGTTGCCGACCGTGAACGTCTTGGCGGAGGTGATGCGCACTGCCGGATCCTCGCTGGAATAGGGACCGTCACACGTCGTCGAGCCGCGACGGGGCGAGAGGAAGACACCCGATGTCTTCTCCAGGCTTTACATCCTATAGGACGGGTGGTAGAACCCGGCCATCGTGATCGCCCACAACTACCTGCACGTGCTCGACACCTGCGATCGCGTGTGCCTGCTGCAGGACGGCTGCATCACGTTCGACCGGCCCACGGCCGAGACATCGGTGCAGGAGCTGCTCACGCTGGTGGGCGCACGCCCGACGCGTGACCCGCATCACTCCGAATGCTCGCACCGGTGAGGCGGTGGGCGCCGGCGCCGGCCTGGCCGAGTACGTCTACCAGCTGATCAAGGCCGAGGTCATGAACGACCAGTTCGAGGCCAACCAGCGCATCGTCATCGAATCGCTGGCCGTGCGCCTCGGCGTGAGTCCTACGCCGGTGCGCGAGGCGCTCGCGCGGCTCGCCGGCGAGCAACTCGTCGGCTTCCGCGCCTACGTCGGCTATTCGGCCCTCGCGCCGCTCTCGCTGGCCGAGCTCAGCGATCTCTTCGAGGCGCGCGAGGTGATCGAATGCGCCGGCGCGGTGCGCGCCGGCGGGCGGGCAACCGAGGCCGACCTGGAGCGGCTGCGCGAGATCGACGCCCACATCCGCGCCGGCGACTACGGCAAGGACCGGTACAGCGAGTTCGCCGCCTTCGTCAACGACAACCAGCGGTTCCACGAGACGCTGCTCGATGCCGCGCGCAACCCCGAGTTGCGGCGCGCCTTCGACGCGCTCAACTACGAGGCGCGCATCGCCCGGCGCACGCGCGGCCGCGGCATCCCCGATCTCGAGCTGATCTGCCAGGAGCACGCGGCGATCATCGAGGCGCTCGAGGCGCGCGATGCCGACGCGCTCGTCGCGGCCGTCGCGACGCACGCGCGCGAGAGCCATCGACGCCTTGCCGAGGACCTCGCCAGCACGGCGAGGCCCGTCAGCGACCGGAGCGAGCCAACCGCCTCTTCGAGATCGTGTCGAGCGTGACGGCGGCGAGCAGGATCAGCGCGGTGACGATGTCCTTGATCGCATCGCTGTAGCCGACGAGGTCGATGCCGTTCTGGATGGTCTGCGTGATCATCGCGCCGAGCAGCGCCGCCTTCACGAAGCCGCGGCCGCCGAAGAGGCTCGTGCCGCCGATCACGGCGGCCGAGATCGCATCCAGCAGGATCGTGCCCGAACCGGCGGTGAGGTCGACCGACTGCAGCCGCGAGGCGGCGATGATGCCGCCGGCTGCGGCCATGAGGCCGGAGATCGTGAACACCGCGACGCGGATGAAGTTGACGTTGATGCCCGCGCGGCGCGCCGCCTCGGCGTTGCCGCCGACGGCGTAGACGTGGCGGCCGAACGTCGTGCGCTGGGCGATGAAGGTCCAGAAGACGAGCAGGACGATGATCAGCACGCCCGCGAGCGGGACGCCGCGCGAGTGGTTGCAGATCGCGGCGACGATCCACGCGGCCGCCGCGAAGAACCCCACGCGGGCGCCGATCAGCAGGAGATTGCCCGTGTGCAGGCCCGCGCTCTTGCGCGAGCGAAAGCCCTGGATCGCGGAGGCGAGGTAGCCGACCGAGATGGCGGCCGCCGCCGCCCATCCGAACCAGCTCGAGAAGTAGTAGTTGGCGACGTCGTTGATCGGCTGGGCCTGGATGCCGATCACGCCCTGCGTGCCGAGCATCTGGATGATCACGCCGTTCCAGGCCAGCAGGCCGGCGAGCGTGACAACGAAGGACGGCACGCCCAGGAACGCCACGATCGACCCCTGCACCGCGCCGATCACGGCGCCGAGCAGGAGCGCGCCGCCGATCGCGACGTACCACGGGTATTCGTGTGTCGACCCCGAGAGCTGGAGCTCGGCCACCGTGACCGCCGAGAGCCCGCTGAGGTATCCGATCGAGAGGTCGATCTCGCCGATCAGGAGCACGAAGACGACGCCCATCGCCATCACCGTGACCTGCGCCATCTGCGGGATCAGGTTGTCGAAGTTGACGGCGGTGAAGAAGACGCTCGTCTTCGCCGTGAAGAAGATCGTGATCAGCACCATGCCGACGATCACCGGCAGGGAGCCGACGTCGCCGGCCTTCAGCGCCTCGATGCGGCGGCCGACCGCTGCACCGACGCTGGTGTCCTCTTCCGCCTCGACGGCGATCTCGACCTGGTGCGGCGTCTCCTCGATCATTCGGCCCGCGCTTCGCCGGCCGTGACCGGCGCCTGCGCGCCGAACGTGATCGCACTGACAATCGCGTCGTGGCTGGTCTTGTCACGATCGAAGACGCCGACGATCTGCCCGAGCCGGAGCACCGTGATGCGGTCGGCGACCTCGAAGACATTGCTCAGGTTGTGCGAGATGATCACGACCCCCAGACCCTGTTGCGCAAGTCGCTTGACGAGCTCGAGCACCTGCAGCGTCTGGGAGACGCCGAGGGCCGCGGTGGGCTCGTCGAGGATGACGACGCGTGAGTTCCAGAGCACGGCGCGCGCGACGGCGATCGACTGCCGCTGTCCGCCCGAGAGGCTCGAGACGGGCTGCCGGATCGAGTTGATCGTCGTCACCGAGAGCGACTTCAGCGTCTCGGCGGCATGTCGCTCCATCGGCGCGTCGCGGAGGCGGAAGCCCTTGTCGTGGATCTCGCGGCCCAGGTACATGTTCTGGACGACGTCGAGGTTGTCGCACAGCGCGAGATCCTGGTAGACGACCTCGATGCCGTACTTCGCCGCGTCCTTCGGGCCGTGGATCGTCACGTGCGTGCCCTCGAAGAACAGCTCGCCGGCGTCGATCGGGTTGATGCCGACGATGCATTTGATCAGCGTCGACTTACCGGCGCCGTTGTCGCCGACGAGTGCCATCACCTCGCCGGGGCGCACCTCGAAATCGACGCCCTTGAGAACTTCGACGGAGCCGAAGGACTTCACGATGCCGCGCGCTTCGAGCAGTGGGGTGATCGTCGTCGCCAAAGCGTCAGTGAGCATAGTCAACCGGGCGGGACGAGTCGAACCCGTCCCGCCCGGTCGATGGCTCCTACTTGCAGTACTGCGCGTACTTGCCGGTGCAGACAGCCGACTTCTTGAGGAAGCCGTCCGTGAACACCTTCGTGTAGTTGTGCTTCGTGAGCCAGATGGGCGTGAGCAGCACCGACGGGGTGCCGCTGACCTTGGCCGTCGTCTTCGGGGTCGTGCCCTTGACGAGCGCGACCGCGAGCGTCGCGGCGGCGTTGGCCTCGAGCCGGACGGACTTGTAGACCGTGCCCGTCTGCCAGCCGGCGAGGATGTACTGCACGCCGGTCGGCGTCGCGTCCTGGCCGGTCAGCGGGACCGGCTTGAGGCCGTGGGCCTGCAGCGACGCGATGACCGCGCCCGCGAGGCCGTCGTTGGCGGCGAGGACGCCCTGGATGTTGTTGCTGTTGCGGGCGAGCATCTGGTCGAAGATCGTGCGGCCCTTGACCGGATCCCAGTCCGTCCACTGATCGCCCGCGGTCGCCTTCTTGAGCACGCCGCTCGCGTAGAGCGGGTGCAGGATCGAGTCGTAGCCCTGCTTGAAGAGGTGGCCGTTGTTGTCGGTGATGCCGCCGTTGAGCTCGGCGATGACGGGCTTCTTGGTGTACGTGCCGGCTGCCTTGAGGCCACCGATCAAGCCCTTCGCCTGCATCTTGCCGACGAGCACGTTGTCGAACGACACGTAGTAGGAGACCTTGCTGCCCGGCACGAGGCGGTCGTAGTCGATGACCTTCGCGCCCTGCGAGACGGCCTCGGCCGTGATCGCGGTGCCCGCGGCCGTCGTGAACGGGTCGAGCAGGATGACCTTCGCGCCCTTGGCGAGGCAGCCTTCAGCCTGCGACTTCTGGCGTGCGGAGTCGCCCTGTGCATTGAGCACCTGGGCGCTGATGCCCGCCTTCTTGAACGCCGCCGTGAGGTACGGGGCGTCGAAGAGCGTGTAGCGCGTCGAGGACTTGGTGTCCGGCAGCAGCGCGCATGCCTGGAGCGACGCCTTGCTGTGCGTCACCTTTGCGGATGCGACGCTCGTGGCGACCGCGGTGGCCGCGATCGCAAGCGGGAGCATGAGCGCGCCCGCCTTTCGTGCCGAGATGAAACTCATCGTCGAGCCTCCTGTTGTTGTTGGACCGGCCTCGGCCCTTCGTCCCACGCAGAGCGAAGCGAAATACTACTCTCCTAGTGCTTTAGTTCAATGCGGGGATCGCACCTTGCTTGCAGTGCGGCGCTCAATCGTCGGTCCCGGACGGATCGGCGGCATCGGCGAAAACACCGGTGCGCGCGGAGGGAAACTACCGTCGGGGCGTCGGGGTTCTGCCGCAACAGGTACGACGCCGGCGAGCGGCGTTCGTTGGCAGCGACGTGCAATTCCGCTGCGCGCGACCTTGCCGGAGCCCCGCCACGGGCCGTGCAGGCCCACGTGACCTGCGCACCGGCCCCGAGTAGACTCGCGCCGATGGAGTTCCACCTCGATCAGCACTCCGGCCTCCCGATGTACCTGCAGATCGTCCAGCAGGTGAAGGAGGCACTCCGCCTCGGGCTCCTGGATGTCGGCGACCAGCTGCCGACGGTGCGGGAGGTCGTCGCGGAGCTCGCGATCAACCCCAACACCGTCGCGAAGGCCTACCGCGAGCTCGAACACGAGGGCCTCGTCGAGGCTCAGCAAGGACGCGGGACCTTCGTCTCGAGCACCCTGATCGCCTCGTCGCTCGAGCATCACGAGTCGTTGCGCCGCGCGCTTCAGGACTGGGTCGTCGCAGCGCAACGCGCGGGCATCGACGCGGAGAGCATCCGGGCGCTCGTCTCGAGCACGCTGCGAGAGGCGCTCGACCGCCGCGTGGCATGACTGCCCTGCTGACAACCTCGGCGCTCGGCAAGCGCTTCAGGGGAACGTGGGGACTCCGCGACTGCACGTTCACGATCTCGGAGCCCTCGATCGTCGGTATCGCCGGTCCGAACGGCGCCGGCAAATCGACGCTTCTCGGCCTCGCAGTCGGCCTGCTCGCTCCCAGCGAGGGCATCGTGACGGTCTGCGGGGGCAATCCCCGCCGCGACGCCTCGGCGCTTGCGGACATCGGCTACGTCGCCCAGGGCGCGCCGCTCTATCGGGGCTTCACCGTCGCCGACATGCTGGACTTCGCGCGCGCCACGAACGCGCGCTGGGATCAGGCGCTGGCGACCGAGCTGCTCTCGCAGTCGTCGCCGAAGACGCGCGTCTCGGCCCTCTCGCCGGGCGAACGGGCCGAGCTCGCACTCGCGCTCGCACTCGGAAAGCGACCGGCGCTCCTCCTGCTCGACGAGCCGCTCGCGCGCCTCGACCCGCTCGCGAGCCGCGAGTTCCTCCGCCTCCTGATGGAGGGTGTGGCCGAGACGGGCTCGGCCGTCGTCGTCGCCACGCGCGAGCTCGGCGACATCGAGCGCGTCTGCGAGCGCGTCGTCCTGCTCGGCGACGGGCAGGTGCGGCTCGACGGGACGGTCGAGGAACTGCTCACCTCGCACCGGCTGCTGACCGGCGCGCGCCGGCCGATCGGGCGGATCCGCGGCGTCGAGGCGATCATCCGCGAGCGCTCGAGCGGGCGCCAGCTGACCCTGTTGGTGCGCACGAGCGAGCCGGTCGTCGACCCGACCTGGTCGGTCGAGCAGATCGGCCTGGAGGAGTTGCTGCTCGCGTACATGGCCCCCGAGGAGCTGCCACCCGTGCATCCCCGCGAGCCGTCGAGGCTCCGATGGCATGGCTGACATGGCGCCAGCACCGTCCCCAGTTGCTCGCGATCGCCGGTCTGCTGGCCCTGCTCGCGGTCGCGGCACTCGTCACTGAGCTCCCGATCCGAGCCGCCTACCACCGGCACGCACTCGCGACCTGCCTGCCGCCCTCGACGCGCTCCGGCTGCGAGATCATCGTCGGGCATTTCCGCGGCGAGTTCGCGTCGCGCGCGGCTGCGACGCGCTACCTGAACGTCCTGCCGGCACTCGCAGGCCTGTTCATCGGCGCGCCGCTGCTCGCCCGCGAGTTCGAGTCCGGGACCTTCCGGCTGGCCTGGACGCAGAGCCTCTCGCGTCGCCGCTGGGTGCTGTCCCGCATGCTGCTGCTCGCGCTCGCAACCGTCGCGGCAGCGGCGCTGCTGTCGGCCCTCACGATGTGGTGGCGCGGCCCGTTCGACAACATCGACGGGAGGATCGGCCCGAGCGGGTTCGACATCGAAGGGCTCGTCGTCCCCGCCTACACCTTCTTCGCCCTCGCGATCGGCGCACTGGCGGGCATGCTCCTGCGGCGCACGATCGCAGCCATGTCGCTCTTCGTCGCCGTCTTCGTCGCCGTCCGCGTGGGCGTCGAGAAGCTCGTGCGGCCGCACTACCTGCCACCGCTCCACCGCACGGTCGACAGCCTCGCGCCCACCACCGGCGCGCGCGACTGGATTCTCACGAACCGCCTCGTCGACGCGGTCGGGCGGCAGATCTCGACGGGAAGGGAGGATCTCGCGATCGTGCACGCGCAGCGCGCGCGCGTCGACCCGCAGGACTACCTGCTGTCGCTCGGCTGGCGCCGGGCCATCACCTACCAGCCGGACGACCGCTTCTGGACCTTCCAGGTGATCGAGATGGGGGTCTTCCTCGTACTCGGCGCACTCGCGGTGGCGGCAACGCTCGCACTCGCACAGCGGGCGACCGCGTGACCGCGCCGTTCGACCGCGCCGGCCTGCTGCGCCGCGCCGCCGTGCCGGTCGCGGCCGCTGCGGCGCTCTCCGGCAGCGCCGAGGCCGCGACGCCCGCAGGCGTCCTGCGCGCCCACCCGCGCTGGCGGTTCGTGTTCATCAACCACGCCACGACGAACCCGTTCTTCGTACCCACGCGCTACGGGATCGAGGACGCGGCGGTGTTCTTCGGCGTCGACTTCACCTGGGCCGGCTCGAAGCGCAGCGATGTCGGCGAGATGGTCGGCGCGCTGCGGCGCGCACTCGACGAGAAGGCCGACGGCATCGCCGTCTCGATCATCGATCCCGTCGCGTTCAACTCGCTGACCGACGCCGCGCTCGCGAAGGGGATCCCCGTCGTCTCCTACAACGCCGACGGCGGGCGCAACAACGGCCGCCAGGCCTACATCGGCCAGGATCTCTACCAGTCCGGCCTGAAGTTCGGCTCGCGCATCGTCGAGCTCGTCGGCAGCGGTGACGTGCTGCTCTTCATCGCGACGCCGGGCCAGCTGAACATCCAGCCGCGCGTCGACGGAGCGCTCGACGCGGTGCGCGACTCGGGCAGGCCCATCCGCGTGCACGTCATCGCGACCGGGGCAGACGTCGGGGACGAGCGTACGAAGGTCGAGGGGAGCTACCTCGCGCAGCGCAATGCGCGCGGCATGTTCGCGGTCGACGGCGGCTCCACGCGGGCCGTGGCCCAGGTCATGCGCCGGTACGACCTGCACCGCAAGGGCGTGCACGCCGGCGGCTACGACCTCCTGCCCGGCACGCTCGAGTCGATCGCCGACGGGCGGCTCGACTTCACGATCGACCAGCAGCCGTACCTGCAGGGCCTGTTGCCGATCCAGCAGCTGTTCCTCTACCGCTACAGCGACGGTCTCGTGTCCCCCGCCGACACCAACACCGGCCTGAAGTTCGTGACGCGGCACAACGTGGGCCGCTATCTCACCACCCGCAGCCGCTACGAGGGCAGCTCGCGCACCCGGAAGTACCCGGTCACCTCGTGAACGGCCACCCCCCGCTGCGCTGTACCCTCAACGGCTCGACCGCCCCCGCCGTGCCGACCCGGTAGACCTCCGAGCAAAGGGAACCTCGCAATGGCCCGTCTCAAGACCAGCCTCGGCATCTGGGCGTTCGGCCCGATGATCACACGCTTCGTGCCCGTCGGCTATCAGCCGGAGCACACGAACGACACGACCGCCGCGAAGGTCCACCGCGCAGTCACGGGTCTTGGCGACCTGATCGACGATTACGAGTTCCACTACCCGAACGAACTCTCGCCCGACAACCTCGACGAGGTCCGCTCGGCGCTCGGAGGCCATGGCATCCACACGATCTGCGCCGGGCTCCATCTCGACCCGCGCTTCGGCCGCGGTGGGCTGGTGAATCCGGATCCGGCGACGCGTGCCGAGGCGCTGCGGCTGACGCTGGAAGGTGCCGACTTCGCCGGGTCGATCGGGGCCCACTTCGTGCTCTGGCCGGGGATCGAGGGCTACAACTACCCGTTCCAGACGCCCTATGCGG
>CAZYYP010000104.1:0-7284 GCA_964651695.1 uncultured Gaiellales bacterium
GCGCCGGCACGCCGATGCTCTTCATGGGCGAGGAGTGGGGCGCCTCGACGCCGTGGATGTACTTCACCGACCACACGGATCCCGCGATCGCCGAGGCGGTCCGCACGGGCCGGCGCAACGAGTTCGCGGCACACGGCTGGGCGCTCGACGACGTGCCCGATCCCCAGGCCGAGAGCACGTTCGTGCGCTCGCGCCTCGACTGGGAGGAGACGAGTCGCCAGCCGCATGCACGCCTGCTCGGGTGGTACCGCGACCTGATCGCGCTGCGGCGCGAGCGTGCCGACCTGCGCGACCCGCGCCTCGACCTCGTCCAGGTCGCACACGATCCTGGCACGAGGACCGTGGTCGCACGGCGCGGCGGTCACGTCGTCGCGGTCAACCTCGGGTCACGCGCGCAGGCGATCGAGTTGCCGCCCGGCGATCTGGCGGTCGTGCTCGCATGGGATCCGGCCGAGGTCGAGCGCGACCGGGCCACGGTCGTCCTGGGAGCCCATTCTGCGGTCGTGCTCGGGCCGCGTCGCGGATAGGCTCAGGTGATGGTTGATGCGGCAACTTTGAGGCTCAGCGTCCTCGATCAGTCGCCGATCCCCGAGGGCCTGACGGGCGGGGACGCGCTCAGGAACACGATCGACCTCGCCCGGCTGACCGATCGGCTCGGCTATGCGCGCTACTGGATCGCCGAGCACCACGGGATTCCGATGCTCGCGAGCGCCGCGCCCGAGATTCTGATCGCCGAGGTGGCCGCCGCGACCGAGCGCATCCGCGTCGGAAGCGGCGGCGTCATGCTGCCGCACTACAGCCCGCTCAAGGTCGCGGAGACGTTCAGCATCCTCTGCGGGCTGCACGGCGAGCGGATCGACCTGGGTGTCGGGCGCGCACCGGGCTCCGACCGCGAGACGATGTTCGCGCTCCAGCGCGACCGCCGCCAGATGTCGCCGGACGACTTTCCCGAGCAGCTCGCCGAGTTGCTCGCGTATTTCGAGAAGGACTTCCCGCCCGACCACCCCTTCGCGCGCCTCGAGGCGCTGCCCGGTGGCGATCAGGCGCCCGACGTCTGGCTGCTCGGCTCCTCCCCGCAGAGCGCGATCTGGGCGGGTGAGCTCGGCCTGCCCTACTCCTTCGCCGATTTCATCAACGCCGAAGGTGCCGCCAACGCGCTCCTCTACCGCACGCGGTTCGTGCCGTCGGTGCGGCGCGCGCAGGCCGAGACGACCGTGTGCGTCTCGGCGATCTGCGCCGAGACCGACGAGGAGGCCGAGCGCCTCGCCGCCAGCCAGCGCATGGCGATCACGCTGCTGCGCCGCGGACGCCTGATCGCCGTCCCGACCGTCGAGCGGGCACTCGAGTTCTTCGCGGAGGCCGGCCCCCTCGCCGCCGCCGCGGGACGCCGCGCCGTGGTCGGATCGCCGGAGACCGTGCGCGCAGGTCTCGAGGGGGTCGCCGCGGAGTACGGCGCGAGCGAGGTCCTGGTCGTGACGATCGTTCACGACCACGCCGCCCGGCGCCGCTCCTACGAGCTCATCGCCGAGGCCTTCGGACTCCCGAGGGCGTGATCTAGGACGGGTGGGCGAGCGCCGAGCGGCGTTTGCGGTACTCGGCGAGCAGTTGATCGGCCACGCGCGCCTGCGCCTCGGCGTCGTCGCCGCGACCGGCAGCGGCAGCGGCGAACGCGATCCAGGCCTCGGCATCGCTCGGGAGGCGCGCCATCCCGCTCCGGCTCCCGTCCAGCTGGTTGGCGACGACCTCGTCGAGCGTGACGCGGAGCTCGAAGAGCCTGCGCTCGAAGGAGTCGATGCGCGTCGAGACGTGAACGGCATCCGCGGCCGAGCGCGCCTCGTGGTCGTCCAGCCGGCGCTCCGCCGCCGGCCCGGGTGCACGCCCAGCGCGAGCTTCGCCGTGCGCGCGCTGCGCCGTCTGATCCTCGCCGTGGAAGTCCATGCTGCGCGCCTGTCGCAGCTTCTCGGCCATCTCCGTCAGCATCGGCCGGCCGGCCTCGTCGGCGCTGCTCACGGGCGCCTCTCGAGTGCGCGGAGGGATTCGACCGTCGCGTCCAGCTCCTCGAGACCGCGCGCGCTCGCCTGGTTGAGCAGCCGGCGGATGTCCGCGTCGGCGTGCCAGCGGTCGCGCTCGTCGTGCGTGATCGGCTGCGATGGCGCGCGGCCATCGGCCGTCGCGACTGCCGGCGGCGCTTCGCTCTGCGGGGCGACCTGACTCATCCGGACCTAGCCTGCCACATCACGGCGCGGTTCGACCCTGTTCGCGGGGAAGCGTTCCTTCACGGCGCCGGCGGAACGATCTTGATCGGTGCGTCGAACTGCCCGTAGACGTCATGCATGAAGTGCGCGGCCGCCCACATGCGCACGTCCAGTGTCCGGCCATCCCGCTTGTCGATCGAGGCAAGGAACCAGCCAGGTGTCTTCGGATCGAAGAAGGAGACACGCCACACCGGGCGCGTGCCGATGCGACCGCCGCCGACGACGTGCGCGTCCGTCGCGGCGGCCCAGAACGGCTGGGGCTGATGCAGCCGGAGTGCCGGCGACTTCTGCCAGCTGCCTCCCGCCGATCGATCCCAGCGCTGGTTCCCGACGATCACGCTCGTCCCGCCCCCGCCCTCGATCTCGTACGCGAGCCGATCGGGCGCGACGATCCGCCAGTGGGACACGACGATGTGGGAAGGATCCGAGCTGAGGCGATCGACGTAGCTGAGCGTGCGGAGGTGCCTCCAGACGCGCGTCGCCCGCGTCACCATCGCCGCAGCGTCGGGCGCCGGCCAGGTGGACGGGAGCGTCACGTTCCAGGTGGTCGTACGCGACGCCCGCCGGACGACGACCTGCGCTGCGCGCACGCGCGATCGCGGCGCGAACGTGCGTTCATAGCAGCCTGCGCCGCAGGCGCCGGCCGGCGCCTTCCGCGTCCCCGCCCGATCGCCGGCCCCCAGCGAGACGCGGAGTCCGCGAACGCCCGTGCCCCCGGGCCCGAGGACCGACGCCCTCAGCAGAACACCGTGCGCCTGCTGTACCACCGCCAGCGCGAGCACGTCGGCGCGATCCTCGCGCGCGAAGACCACCGCTCCGCGCGGGGGCGCCGGGAACGGCGGGGTCACTGCCGGCGCGACATCAGGCAGCGCCGGCGCCGGCGCCGACTTCCCGGTGAAGGCGACCAGCCCCACCGCAGCCACCGCGAGGAGCCCGATCGCGCCGCCGGAGGCGAGGATCAGGCGGCGGCGCCGAGTGCTCATCGGGCCGCCGGGCTCTCGTGGGGGCACGCTTCCGTCGTCCGGGCATCGTACCGCCGGCCGCTCGATTGTCTGCCCGCGCCGCCGCGACGATGCCCCGCCGGCGCGGCGCTACTTGCCTTCGGCGTTGAGCTCCGCGCAGCGCTTGCAGAGAGGCAGCTTGCCGGTGCCGCGAGCGAGGTTCCGATCCTCGATGTTGTTGCCCTCGATGCAGCGCGTGTTGTCGTGGTGCTTCGTCGCAGGGGGTCGCGTCGAGTACCACGGGCCTCGTGTCGGCATGGGTGCACTCCTCCGGTTCTTGGTGACGAGACGTCACCTCGCGCGGTCGCGGCAGCAGCGGGATCGCGCATGCGCCGGCGTCGATCCGCCGGCGCGGCGCGCGGCTGCTCGCCGCTTCGCCTCCCATCGTAGCCGCATGCGGCCGAACCGCGCCGGCGCGCGGCAGCCGAGGCCGAGGCGTTTCGCGTACGCAAGCCCTGATCATGGGGCGAGGCAAGCACCTCGCGCACGCGCCCGGCGACGTAGATTGCGCTCATGGGCTTCGCCGTTCCGGCCGCTTCGTACGACCGCTTCATGGGCAGGTATTCCGTCTTGCTGTCCTCGCAGCTCGCCGACCTTGCCGGAGTGCGCCATGGCCAGCGAGTGCTCGACGTCGGCTGTGGGCCGGGCGCCCTGATCGCCGAGCTGGCCGAACGGCTCGGGCCCGCCGCCGTGTCGGCCGTCGATCCGTCGGCGCCGTTCGTCGAGGCGGCTCGAGCACGCCATCCGGCGGTCGACGTCCGCCAGGCATCGGCGGAGCACCTGCCCTTCCCCGACGGGATGTTCGACGCGGCGCTCGCGCAGCTTGTCGTGCACTTCATGTCGGATCCGGTCGCCGGCCTCGAGGAGATGCGCCGGGTGACGCGGGACGATGGCGTCGTTGCCGCGTGCGTGTGGGATCACGCCGGCGGCCACGGACCGCTCAGCCCGTTCTGGGAGGCCGCGCGCCGCCTCGAGCCGCAGGTCAGGGACGAGTCCCACCTGGCCGGCTCCCGCGGGGGCGATCTGGCGCGGCTGTTCGAGACTGCCGGGCTGCGCGACGTCGAGGAGACCGCGTTGTCGGTCGGCGTCGAGCACCCGACGTTCGACGAGTGGTGGACGCCGTTCACGCTCGGCGTCGGCCCCGCCGGCTCGTATGTCGCAGGGCTCGGCGCAGAGGCCACGACGCAGCTCCGGGAGCAGTGCCGGACGCTGCTCCCCGACCCGCCGTTCGTGCTCACCGCGCGCGCCTGGACGGCCCGCGGCCTCGCCTAGAAGCGGAGCCGCCCCGGCAACGTCACCCGACGAGCGAGCGGATCCTGGCGAACGGGATGAAGCGGAGCGTGACGGGGCTCTGCGTGCCCACGGTCCGGGTCTCGGGCAGGACGACGCCCGCGGCCTGCAGCTGCGCGCCGTCCCAGAGATGCCCGCCCGTGAAGCGCTCGAGCACGCGGTCCTTACCCGTCGCGAGCTTGACGACGTGCAGCAGGTGGTCGGCCTGCAGGTAGGTCGCGTAGCCGTAGTACGTCGAGAGAAAGCGAGCGCGCGAGGACACGGCCAGCGTGTGGACGAGGGCGCCCCTCGAGGTGTAGGTCCGGAGCTCGTGCGTCCTGGTCAGCACGACGACGCGATCCTTCCGCACCGCCACCTCGGCCACCGGCCCGGGGATCGTGGCGAGGTGCTTGCCCGCCGTCGAGTACACGTCGACCTTCCCGTGGGCGATCGCGATCACCCCGCCGTCGACGTCTCCGCCGGTGATCGCAGGGCCGCTGCCCTGCAGCTCGGCGAGTACGCCCACGAGCACCTTGCCGCCGGCGGGCGTGACGCGCATCAGGCGGACCTTCCCGGAGACGAGCGACTTGACGTACCACGCGGTCGTCCCATCGGAGGCGAGCAGGCGGATCTGGTCGGAGGCGCCGTTCGGATCGCCCCTGGCCGCGTCGATGTGGGTCGGCGATCCGCCGCTCAGCGCGATCGAGTCGACCGTGTCGTACCGCTCCGTGTTGCCGGAGATCTGCGAGAGACAGACGATCCGCCCGGCCGCGGGCGCGAACGCCGTCGTCTGTTCCTGACGACCGCACGCCGCGGCGACGCGGGTCGGGGCGCCGGTGTTCACGCGCCAGCTGAGGACACCGCTGCTCGTGCCTGCGGAGCCTGCGAACACCACGCGATCGCCGCTGAACGTCCACGGCCCGAAGAGCTTGACCGTGAACGCCGACGACTGCGCGCCCGCACCCGCCGTCGCGGCCGGCCACGCGAGGCAGAGCACGACCCATCCGACCGGCATGCGTACTCGCATAGCCGGCCATCGTACCGGCGACTCCGCGCGGTCAGGTTCCGGGCGCTTCGGGGCCGAGGCGCGTGACGGCTTCGTCGACCGACGCGAACAGGTGATCCTCGCCGATGCGGGCGAGGAGCCCGCTCCGGCTCAGGCTCTCGCGGGCGTGCTGCCCGGCGCGCGCGAACGCGAACCCGATGTGGCGGCTCTCGAGCTCGTCCAGCACCTTGCGGAGCGCGAGCGAGCCGGTGTAGTCGATATCGCTCATGCCGAGCGCGTCGAGCACGACGAGCCGCGGAATGCCGATTGCACGCACGAGAGCGGCTTCGAACTGGGCGCGGAAATGCTCCGCGTTCGCATACCAGAGCGGCGTCGCGAACAGCACGACGAGTACCTCCGGGACCTGATCGACGTGCTCCTCGCTGCTCAGCGGCGCCCAGCTCGTCGAGCCGGGAATGCGCCCGAGGACGTGGAGCTGTGGGCGGGCGCTGAGGCGGGTGCGGTCGAGGATCGCCAGGGCGACGGCGACGCCGATGCCCTGCTCGACCCCGACGAGGGCGACGGTGAGGAGCGTGACGAGCGCCAGCCCGAACTCGAGGCGGTCGAAGCGGGCGATGGCGACCAGGTCGCGCAGGTGGAAGAGCCGGCCGGCCACAGAGATCAGCACGGCCGCGAGCGTGGCCAGGGGCACGTCGTGGAGCAGCCCCGCGGCGAGCACGACCACCACCATCGCCACTGCCGCCAGCAGGCTCGCCGCCTGCGTGCGCCCGCGCGCCGAGGCGACCGCGGCGGTGTTCGGCGGACTGGCATTCACGGGGAAGGAGCCGACGAGGCCCGCGACGACGCTGCCCGCTCCGATCCCGACGAAGTCGCGGTCGACGTCCACGTCGCCGCCGCCCTGGTCGGCGAAGGCGCGGGTCGTGGCAGCCGACTGGGTCACGATCACGAGCGCGACCGCCGCGGCCACCGGCGCGACGCTGGAGATCGCCGACCACGACAGGCCGGAGAGCCCCAGCTGCGGCACGCCGTGTGCCACGGTGCCGAGCACCGCCACGCCGTGGGCGTGCGACCCCAGGGCGGCCACGATCAGCGTCGAGCCGATCAGTCCCGCGAGTGCGCCGGGGAGCCTCCTGTCGATCAGCTTCGCTGCGACCACGAGCGCGATGACGGAGGCGCCGATGCCGAGCGCCCAGCCGTGGGTGTCACCGAGGTGGGCGGCCACGAAGCGGAGCCGATGCAGGGTACTGCCGTCCGCGGCCGGGAGGCCGAGGAGGGCGGGCGCCTGGTGCACGAGGATGATCACGGCCACGCCGGCCAGGAAGCCGCTGATGATCGGGGCCGACAGGAATTCGGCGATCCATCCCAGGCGGAGGAGGCCGACCAGGGCCACCAGCGCACCGGCCATCACGGCGAGGATCCCCACCAGGGCGACGTAGTGCGGCGAGCCCGCCGGTGCGAGATGCGCGACCCCCACGGCGAAGAGCGGCGCGATGGTGGAGTCGGCGCCCACCGAGAGCTGGGGGTTCGAACCGAGCAGCGCGAAGAGGGCGCTGCCCGCGATGAAGGCGTACAGACCGGTGATCGGCGGCATGCCCGCCAGCCGGGACGTGGCGAGCTGCGCGGGCACGGCGATCGCGAACAGCGTGATCGCAGCGAGCAGGTCGGGCATCGCCTGCGATCGGCGGTACCCGCGCAGCGAGGCGAACAGCGGCGCAGTCATCGCCTACCGAGACTCCTGCCGCGTCGCGTTCCG
>CAZYYP010000104.1:7384-11529 GCA_964651695.1 uncultured Gaiellales bacterium
ACCGCGGTGCTGCTCCAGGTCGCGCATCCGCTCGTCGCGGCGGGCGTGGCCGACCACTCCACCTACGACAAGGACGTCTGGAGAAGGCTCGTCCGGACGCTGCGCGCCCTCTACCTGATCACCTACGGCAGCAAGGCCGAGGCGGAGCGCGCCGGGGACGCCGTCCGGGCGGCCCATGCCCGCGTCAACGGCACGACCCGGACGCAGCTCGGGCGCTTCCCCGCCGGCACGGCGTACTCCGCCGACGACCCGGTGCTCATGCTCTGGGTGCACGCCACGCTGGTCCAGGCCTCGCTCTCTGCCTACCAGCGCTTCGAGCACACGCTCTCGCCGGCAGACCAGGAGCGCTACTGCGCGGAGATGGGGCTCGTCGCGCGTCTCTTCGGCGCACCCGCCGAGGTCATCCCACCGACGCTCGCGGAGCTCCGGGAGTACTTCTCGACGCAGATCGACGGCGACACCATCACCGTCACCGAACCCGCGCGCGAGATCGCACGCGTGATCCTCCGCGCGCCGCTCCCGGGGCCGATGCGCTTGATCACCCCCGCGCACCGGCTCGCCACCGCGGCGCAACTCCCTGCGCGGCTGCGACAGGAGTACGACCTCGGCGTGAAACCCCTGCACCGCCCGCTGCTCACGGCGGCCGGCCACTCCGTGCGCATCGGCAGCTGGCCGATCCTCCGGATCGCGAGCCGCATCAGCTCATCGCCGATCGCTCTCGGGCAGCCGATCGAGGGCGGCCCGACCGCGTGAGCGCCGGCTCAGCAATCCGGGTCGGCGAAGCGCTTTGCGATCGTGAGGGGATCCCTCGTGATCGAGAGCGAGAAGGCGCCCGCACGGCCGAACTGGACGATCGACATCCCGTTGCGACTGCGCACGACGCAGGTGGCCGCACCGGTCGCCCGCCAGTACGGCGAATAGCTCACCTTGAGGGCGTCAGGCCCCGCCCGGCGCACGGTGCCGGCGATGCGCTCGTGCTTGAACACCGTGAGCCGGGCCCCCGCGATGCCGGTCATGAGCCGTGCCCGGTGCCGGGTGACGAAGATCGTGAATCCGGCGTGCCGCCACGCGAGGCGCAGGCCGGATCGCCCTGATCGCAACAACCGGGCCTCCGCCGAGGCGCCATGGTCGTCGAGCGGGAACGGCGTCAGCACGACGTACTGCACCGCCGTGCGGCCGAGCCAGCGCTCGTAGGCGATCGGCGAGAGCGTCCTTCCGTAAAGCAGGCGATTCCGCGCGAGATCGGTCTGCCGGTACCAGCCGCGCGCGAGGGGGATGCCGCGGGACGGCAGGTAGTAGGCCTCCCAGCGCGCCGATGTGGGCACGACCTCGACGCGCGTCCCCAGAGGCAGGTGCCGGCGCAGGAACGAGACGGTGGGCGCCCACACCTGGGCACGGGCGCTGCGCGCGTCCGCCTGCTGCGTGACCTGGATCAGATCGGGGGCGGCGGCGTACACGAGCGCCGCCACGGCGACGATCGCGGCGACTCGCCGGCGGCAGCGGACGGCGACCAGGAGGATCAGCGGGAACACCGCGTAGCGCAAGCGGGCGAGGTTGTCGCCGATCGGATTGGCGACCAGGTAGGACACGAGACTCGAGACGCCCCATGCGCAGAGCAGCCAGGCGATCGGCCGGGTCGCCCGATCGCGGTAGGCAAGCGCCATGCCGCCGATCGCGAGGGCGCACACTGCGAGGAGGTGCCAGATCAGGAACGGATAGACGCCCGAACTCGGGAAGAGGAGCAGGTCGATCAGCGCCTCGAGCGCGGCGAGCGCGCCCAGTCCGGCGCCGACGGCGACCGCGGCACGCCGATCGCAGCGACCCGAGAGTGCGACCGATGCGCCGACGCCCAGCAGGAACACGAACGCGAGCGGACTCGCGAGGAGCGTGAGGGCCGAGCAGGCCAGCGCGAGCACGCGGTGGCCGCGCTGGAGCGCGGCCACCGCGCCGAGCAGCAGCGGGACTCCCAGCGCGTAGGCATCGAGCCCCGGCAGCAGTGGCAGGGCGGCGGCCACCGCGAAGGCGCGCGCGGGCCAGCGTGCGTCGCCCCCCCACTCGCGCGCGGCAATCAGCGCGAACAGGCCGCCGGAGGCCGCCGTGCTGGCGACGAGCACGGGCGCGACGCCCACGAGCGCGGCCAGCACGGGCGCCAGCACGCTGTAGGTCGCGAACGGGTAGTCGCCGGCGTACCAGTAGTTGTCCCACACCACCACGCCCTGATCCACGAGCGCAGCGCGATAGATGTGCGCCGCGAGATCCTGCGCCGGCGGGGCGAGGAGGAGCACGGCGAGCGCGCAGCAGGCGGAGACGAGTGCGCACGTGAAGGGCTCCCGGCCGGTCCGCAGTACGGCGCTGCGGCCCACCTAGAACTGGTAGTAGAGGAAGGGACTCGGGCCTGCGATCGCGAGGATCGCCGACGCGAGGAGGGCTCCGTACGCGAGGCCTTTCGCGAAGCTGCCGTCGAACCGCACCTGCCACGTATTCGGCACGACGTTGACGAAGACGAGCAGCGCGCCGATCGTGAGCGCGAAGCGCGTGTCGAGCAGGCCCGTGAGCGCCGAGCCGTGCTCGAGGCCGCCGAGGCCGATCATGCTGCCGAGCACGTCCCCCGCGCTGCGCAGCCCGCTCGAGCGGAACACGACGAACGCCGCGACCACGCAGACGAACGTGGCGAGGCGGTTGACCACGCGACTGCTGGGCGTCCATCCGCGGGCACGCAGGACGGCGTGGCCGGCGAGCAGCACGCCGTGGATCGCGCCCCACACGACGAAGGTGGCGGCCGCGCCGTGCCAGAGCCCGCCGAGCAGCATCACGATGGCGAGATTGCGGGCACTCCGCGCCGTCCCGCCGCGCGAGCCCCCGAGGGGGATGTAGAGGTAGTCGCGCAGCCATCCCGAGAGCGACATGTGCCAGCGCCGCCAGAAGTCGGAGATGTTGGCGGCCTTGAACGGCGAGTTGAAGTTCTGAGGGAAGTCGAACCCGAGCAGCAACGCGAGGCCGACGGCGATGTCGGAGTAGCCCGAGAAGTCGAAGTAGAGCTGCAGCGAGTAGCCGAGCGCCGCGAGCCACCCACCGGTCAGGCCGAGGTGGGCGTGGGCGGCGTAGAGCCGGTTGACGTCCGGCGCCAGCGAGTCTGCGATCAGGAGCTTCTTGGAGCATCCGCAGGCGATGAAGAAGAGGCCGCGCGACGCCATGTCGGCGGTGAGGCGCGGGCGCAGCCGCGCCAGCTGGTGGGCCATCTGCTCGTAGCGCACGATCGGGCCCGCGATCAGGTGAGGGAAGAGCGCGACGAAGGCGCAATAGCGCAGGAGGCTGCGCTCGGGCGGGATCCGGCCGCGGTAGACGTCGATCGTGTACGAGAGCGAGTTGAACGTGTAGAAGGAGATGCCGAGCGGCAACACCAGGCGCAGGATCGGCACGGGCTTCCCGAGGCCGAACAGGGCGAGCAGCCCGTCGGTCGTGTCGGCGAAGAACCCCGCGTACTTGAAGAGCGCGAGGAGCCCGAGATTCACGCTCAGGGCCGCGATCAGCACGGCCTTCCGCCTGGCCGGGCTCTGACTGCGCGCGATCACGTGTCCCGCGGCGAAGTCGGTGCACGTCGAGGCCAGCATCAGCGGCAGGTACATCCAGCTCCAGGCCGCGTAGAACACGTACGAGGCGAGCGTCAGCCACGCGAGACGGACGCCGGCCGGACGCAGCGCCCAGTAGCCGAGCAGCGTGACGGGCAGGAAGCCGAACAGGAAGAGATGGCTCGTGAAGACCATCTCAGCGTCCCGTCAGCGTCTTGCCGGTTCGGCGTACGGTCCAGGCCACGAGCCGGCGCGCATTCGGCGCCGTCATGTGGACACCGTCGTAGAACGCGCGACGGCTGCCGCCGAACGCGGCGATGTGGCTCGCGTCGAGCAGCGTGAAGGGGATGCGTTTCGCGACCCCGCGCAGGTAGCGCACGACCTCGGCGTGGCGGCGCTGCCATCCGAGCGGGCCGATCACGCGGAGGAGCTTGGGCTGGACGGGCGTCAGCACGATCACGGGCCGGGCACCCCAGGTGTGCAGCGCGCGCAGCGTACGCTCGAACCATCGCCGAGGCACGGGCGCGAGCCCGGGATAGCCGCTCGTGTAGATCGTGCGGTACTCGCTGATCGACT
>CAZYYP010000105.1:0-11481 GCA_964651695.1 uncultured Gaiellales bacterium
GCCCGTGCTCCTTGTTGAACGCATCGACCGACTCCTGCGAGGCGAAGCCGCCGAGGACGTTGCGGCCGACGTTGCCCGGCAACAGCTGCCCGAGGGCGAACACGATCACGCTCAGGAGCACGAGCGTGACGAGCGCGAGGACGAGACGGCGGGCGAGGAACTTCAGCATCGGGGCGGCGATTCTCTCACACGACGGAGGCCGCCGCGCGATGCGCGACGGCCTCCGGGTCGTACGTCATGCGATGTTCAGGACAGCGAGGTCTTGCTCAGGTAGATCTCGCCGAGCTGGTCGACCTTGTAGCCCTGGACCTTCGGGCTGCCGGCGTCCAGCGAGTTGTAGAAGTAGGGGAAGATCACCGGCGTCTGATCGAGCAGGAGCAGCTCGATCTGCTTGGCGTACTTCCGCTGATCCGCCAGCGCGAGGGCGCTGCCGAACGACTTGACGAGCGCGTCGTACTGCTTGTTCTTGAAGTGCGCCGCGTTCCACGTGCCGGACTTCTTGCTCGGGATCGCCTTGCTGGTGAGCGCCGCGTTGAGCAGCACGTTCGGGACGCCGCGGTGGCCCCAGTCGGTGATCGTCATGGGGTTGTTCAGCCACGGCGTCGTCGTCGGGGTGCCCGAGTAGTACTGGGTGCTCGTGAGGATCTTGACGCTGATGTTGCCGCCGATCGCCTTCGCCGACTGCTTCACGATCTGGGCGAGGTTCGGCAGCTCTGCCGTCGAGTACGTCACGAGGCTCGTCTTGAAGCCCTTGGACAGGCCGGCGGCGGCGATGAGCTGCTTGGCCTTGGCGATGTCCTTGTGGCGCTGGGCGACCTTGACGGTCGACGGGTAGACCGGCGCGAACGGCGAGTCGTTGCCGATGTCGGACAGGTTGTTGAAGAGGTTCTTGATGATCTGCGGGCGGTCGAGCGTGAGCGCGATCGCCTGGCGGACGCGCTTGTCCTTGAGCACCCCATCGCGCACGTTCATCGGGATCTCGCGGTGCGTCGCGCCGCGTGCCGTGAAGATCTGCACGGCTGAGTTGTTGAAGAGCGCGCGGCTGCCGCCGTACGTGATGCCCTGCATGAGGTCGATCTGACCGCCGAGCAGCGCGTTGGTGATCGCCGTCGTGTCGCCGAGCGTGACGTCGACGCCGTCGAGCGGCGCCGAGCCGCCCCACCACGTGGGGTTGCGCTCGTAGCGGGCGCTGACGCCCGGGGTGTACGCGACGAGGTTGAAGGCGCCGGTCGTCTGCGGCGTCGACTCGAACGGGCCGACGTAGTCCTTCGGCAGGATGATCGCCTGGTACGTCGTGGAGCTCGTGAGGTACGGGAAGTTCGCGACCGGCGTGTCCAGCTTGAAGCTGATCGTGAAGTCGTCGACCTTCGTCACGCCCGCGTCGGAGAGCACGCCGCTGAACGCGGAGCCGGCCTGGGAGGTCGGATCCGTGAGCAGGCGGTGATACGTCGCGATGACGTCGTCGGCCGTCATGGGCTTGCCGTTGGCGAACTTGACGCCCTGGCGCAGCTTGTACGTCCACTCGCTGCCGTTGGCGTTCGGCTTCCAGCTGACGGCCAGCTCGGGCTGCAGCGTCAGGTTCTGGCGGTTGCGGTTGAGGAACTCGCCCGCGATGCCGCCCATCTGGAGGGCTGCCGTCTCCTGGTAGGTCCAGGGCTCGAGCGTGCCCTTGGGGATCGGCTGGAGGCCGAGGCGCAGACGGCCGCCGGCCTTGCCGCGCGTCGTCGTCGCGAACGCGGCCGGAGCTTCGCCTGCCGCGAGCAGCGCGGCCGAGATCACCGGCACGGAGAGGCCGAACATCGTGGCGCGCTTGATGAAGCCAGCGCGATCGCACTCGCCGGCCAGGAAGTCGTCGACGACCACGTTCTGCGGGTCGCTCGCCGTTTCGCCGCGCCAGGCCTCGAAGCGCCTGCGGGTCTCTCGATCCATGCCTTGTTCCCTCCTAGTGGGGGTCGGTGCAAGTTAGACGTGCGATGGTACGCAGAGGTTGGCCCGTGTGTCGCACGGCCCCCGAGCGGTGCGTTATGGCAGGACGGGCGCGCAATGTCAAGCGCGCAGGTCGACATTCGACGGGCTACCGTCGGACTGTGCGAGAGCGCCGGTTCACGTTCATCCGCCACGCGAACACCGTCTACAACCGCCTCGGGTTGCTCAACGGCGACCCGCGGGTGCCGGTCCCGCTCGATGCTGCGGGACGCGTCGACGCCGCCGCCCTTGCGCCGTCGCTCGCGCGGTGCCCGTTCGATCTCGCCCTGCACACGCGCTTCGCGCGCACCCGCGAGACCCTGTCCATCCTGCTCGCCCATCGCGACGACGTGCCGGTCGGCATCGAGGCCGCATTCGACGACATCGACGTGGGCCGCTTCGAGGGCCGGGACGTGCGCGTCTACCGAGAGTGGCGGACGCTCCACGGGCCCGAGCAGCCTGCTCCCGGCGGTGAGAGCAGGGAGAGCGCGCTCACGCGCTATGCCACCGGTTGCGACCACCTGCTCGCACGGCACGATGCGCGCTGCGTCCTGCTCGTCGCGCACGACGTGCCCATCCGCTTCCTGCGCAACGCCCTCCTGGGCGCCGACCCGCTCGACGGGCCCGTGCGCACCGTCGCGAACCTCGAGCGGCTGACGGTGGGCGAGGCGCACCTCGGCGCCGCCCTGGCCGTCATGCGACGCAGGCTTGCGGGGTATGCGGAGCTCTAGCGTCGCTCCGACGCGGCAGCCCGCGAGGGCCGCTCAGCGGGGTGGTGCGTGTGGCTGGTTGGCGGTGATCGCGCGCCCTGATCCGTCCCGGAAGGCGGGCTGCTCGGCGTGGCCACGACGCTCCAACGCGTGATCGATTGTCCCATCCAGTGTGGCGAACATCTGTTCGCACCATACCCACCGAAGGTGTGCAGAGACTGTGCCGAACTGCGCCGAAATGCCGCGCCTTCCCATCGCGTCCCCGCCGGCCGAGCAGGAACGCGCACGCGGAGCCGCGGCAGCGGGAGGCGGCCGGCTCCTCGGACGCTAGTGCCCGCAGTGGTCGCAGCGGACGACGGGCACGGGATGCCCCTCGTCGTAGCGGGAGACCACGACGGCCGGCCGGTGATGGCCGATCACGATACAAAGCAAACGACGCATAGAACGAATATGCGTCAGCTGCAACGACCTGTCCATCCTCGCTTTGTGCAAACCCCTCGAAGGGGGTAGCGGCCGCTACGATCGGCGCGTGCGGACGGCAGTCATCACTGGCGGATCGAGTGGCATCGGGCTGGCCGTTGCGCGCATCCTTGCGCGCCGCGGCGGCTGGCAGCTCGTGCTCGCCGGGCGCCGCGAGGAGCCGCTCGCCGCGGCCGCCGCGGAGCTCGGCGCCATCGCCGTGCGCTGCGACGTGACCGACGACGGCGACGTCACCGGCCTGGTCGCGGAGGCCGCGGCTGCCGGTGGCTGCGATCTGCTCGTGCATTCGGCGGGTGCGCCCGCGCGGGCGAACGTGCTGGAGGCGGAGCTCGCGACCTACCGCTTCGCGCTCGAGACGAACTACATCGGTCTCGTCCGCGTGGCAACGGCCTTCTGGCCCCTGCTCGAGGCCGGCCGCGGCCGCTTCGTCCCCGTCGTGTCGGTGTCCGGGGCGGTCGCGCTCGCCCCGGCGACGCCGTATGCCTCCGCGAAGGCCGCGGCGCTCTCGTGGTCGCGCTCCTACGGCGCCGCCGCGCGCGCCCACGGCGTCGGGGTCACGATCGTCAATCCCGGGCCGGTCGCGACGCCCGCGTTCCCGCAGACGGCCCTCCTGCGCAGCCGCGTCGGCCGACTGCTCGTGATCGATGCCGATCGCTGCGCGGAGCGCCTGCTCGCGGCCGCCGACCGGCGCGTCCCCGAGGTCTACGTCCCGCACTGGTGGCGCATCGCGGCGGCGTTCCAGGGCGCTGCGCCGGGTCTGACGGCCCGCGTGGCCGCCCGCGCCTGGCGCCACGGCGCCTACCCGGCCCCCGAACCCGAGAGCTCGCCCGCGTGAGCAAGCCCGTCGCGCTGATCACGGGCGGCAGCTCCGGCATCGGTCTCGGGATCGCGCGCCGGCTGCTCGCGCGCGGCTGCGAGGTCGTGCTGACGGCGCGCGGGCAGGATCGCCTCGACCAGCTGATCGGCGAGCTCGGCGTGACCGGCGTCGCCGCCGACGTCTCGACCGAGGAGGGCCGGGCCGCGATCGTGGCGGAGGTGCGCCGGCTCGGGCGGCTCGACTGGCTCGTGAACAACGCCGGCACGGGCGGTGGCACGGCGGGCCTCGACGTCGACGCCGAGCGCGCCCAGCGCGTGCTCGAGACCAACTTCTACTCGCACGTGGCGCTCACCCACGAGCTCTGGCCACTCCTGCGCGAATCCCCCCGCGCGCGCGTGATCGTGGTGTCGTCCTCGCTCGGCACCTACTCCTCCTCGGGCTCGATCACCTACGGCGCCTCGAAGGCGGCCCTGACGTCGTGGGGGCGGGCGCTCCGGGCCGCGTCGCGCGAGCACGGCATCGCAGTGACGCTCGTCAATCCCGGGCCGGTGGTGACGACGACCTTCCCGCACGACGAACTACTCCAGCACCGCTGGAAGGGCAAGCTCGTGATCGGCGTCGAGCGCTGCGTCGACGACGTGATGCGCACGGCCGACCGCGGCGGGGGCGAGGTCTGGTCGCACTGGCTGTTCCGGGTGCCGGCGGTGCTCCAGGCGATCGCGCCGGGCACGTACGACCGCTTCTTCGTGTGACGGCTGGTCAGATGCTGATGGGCTCGCCGTGCGTGGATCCGTCGGCGCGCGTCAGCGTGAACGAATCGATGCCGCCGTAGAGCGAGGGGGGAACCACGAACTGGAAGACGTTGTCGTGCACAAGCGTCGCGGCACTCGCCGCCCCGGACGCGAACGCGATCTTCACGTAGCCGTCGGGAACGAGGCCCGTGATCACGTTGTGCTTCGCTCCGCGCACCTTGCGGTAGCCCTCCGTCATTGCGGGGCCCATTGCGAATGTGTCGGTGCAGACTCCCCCGGACGCGGAATCGAGATAGCAGATGCCGCCCTTCTTCGTGGGTGCCGCGACGAGTGAGAACCCGCCCGCGCCGCCGAGCGAGAACCGGCGAACGTGCGCGAGATCGAGCGTCGCGACGAGCGACGGGCCGTGGGAGAACGCCGTGACGAAGCGCTGCTTCTCCGCGGCGCTCGGCAGGGACGAGGCGGTGGGCGCTGCGGCGAAGACGGCGATCTGCTCTGCGGGCGATTTCGGAGTGGTCGTTCCGCGACGGTGCTCGAATGCGACCGCACCCGCGATTGCGAGGACGCCCAGCAGGCCGGCGATCGCGATGGCGCGCAGGGGGGAGGGCCGCTTCACGGACTCCGCCATCCGGGCAACTCGCCCGGGGTCGTGAACAGGGAGAACGCTCGCGAGACCGAGCGCGACCCGTCGCGATTGGTGCTCACGATCACGAGATCGTGACGGAACAGCGCGCTGGGCGCCGCCGCGAGCCAGAGGCCGTCGCTCACCTGGGCCCGCAGCACGGGTCCGCCGGCGAACCGGAGCTCGACCCTCGGCCAGGCGGTCGTGCCGGCCAGGAGCATCGACTGGCCGCTCCGGCTCGGCGATGTGAACGTCAGGCCCGGGGTGCTGCAGCCGGAGTCGGGCACGAACGCCTCTCCGCCGGGGTGTGCGATCTCGACGAGGGCGATGCACCGCGTCGTCGCCGGCGCTCCGTCGACCGGCGCGCGCACCAGGGCTGTGACGCCACCGCCAGGGAGCTGCCGGACGATCGCGTACGTCGCATGCGCCGCGAGGGCGCGGCTCGTGAAGGCGCCCCCGAAGCGGGAGCGGATCTGCCGGGTGAGGTTCTTGGCCGACGCGCCTCGGACCGGCCGCGGGACGACGATCGCCGGCTCGCGAATGGTCTTCACAGCGCGCGGGAGCGCCGGGAGCTGCAGGTGGCGGTCGAGCCCGCCGCCGGGCCGAACCCGCTCATAGGCGGTGTAGCGGACGCGCGTCACTGTCGTGACGAGCGGTCCCGCGCCGCGCGTGCGCGACTCGCTCGCGATCGGCACCTGCCGCTGGGCGTCGAAGATGAGCGTGTAGCCGGAGCCGAGCCAGTCGAACACGAGGCGGTAGACACGGTGCCCGTCGATGGTCTCGATGCCGGCCAGGCGTACCTTGCCGAGTCGGTAGGCCGCGCGGTAGAGGTCGGCGGCAGTGGGCGGAAGGTAGGCGCGCTCGTCGTCTCGCAGGTCGGCCGCCAGCACGAAGCGGTGGACGCGCAGCGTCGTGCCGGAGGCGTCGTACACGCGCCGCTCGCCGCCCGCGAAGAGCGTCGTCCGGGTGATTCCCGGGTCGGCCGAGGCGGTCTTCGTGACCAGGAGGCGGCCGTCGCTCGCATGCCATGCATCCTCGGTCGCGGTCACCCCACCGATCTGGATCACGCGCGCGATGTGCCAGTCGCCCTCGAGGCTGAGCGCGCGGGCGACCTGCGCCTGCGCCTGTGCCGGGTCGAGCGTCCCGTCGCGCGTGAACGGATCGACGGCCAGGGCGACCAAGACGACGATGGCGGCAACCGCCGCCGCCAGGAGCCACAGGCGACGGCGCGGGCGCGGACGGCGCGGTGTGCGTGCGAGCATGACCTCGACGCGGCCACCGTCGGCAAGCGCACCGACGAGGCGGTCGACGTCCTTCGCTCGAGCCGGGTCGAGCGCACGCAGCAGCGCGATCGCGTCGTCAGGATCCATGCGTCGCTCCTTCGAGCTTCGGGGCGGTGCTGCGCGCCGGCGGGCGGAGGGCTTCGAGGCGCCTGCGCGCCCGGTGCAGCCGCACAGCGACCGCGGCGGGCGAGCAGCCAAGGACGAGCCCGGCCTCGGCGTGCGAGAGGCCCTCCCACGCGGTCAGCGTCAGGACGTCGCGGTCGCGCTCGGGCAGCCGGCGCAGTGCGTCCACGAGCCAGCCGTCATCGGCCGCGCCCGGGCCGAGGGCCGCGAGCGCCTCCCCGAGCCGCGCACTCAGGGCGTCTCGCCGCTGCCCGGCGCGGTAGTGGTGGCGCAGCACGTGACGGGCGACCCCGAACAGCCACGGCCGCAGATCGGAGGGCGCCTCGGCGAACCGCCGCCAGGCGACGAGGAACGTCTCCGCGACGACGTCCTCGGCATCGGCCGCCGTCGGTGCGCGGCGCAGCGCGAACGCGGCGACGGCGCGCACGTGCTCGTCGTAGGCCTCGCGGAACCGCTGCTGCGCATCCACCACGTCATCATGCGCATGCCCGGCACTCGCCGGGATCTTTCAGCCGCCGCTGATCGCCGCGATCACGTCGACGCGCGAGCCGGCCCCGAGCGGTGTCGCAAGCCCCGCTCGCTCCTGATCCACGTAGACGTTGATGTGCGGCCGCAGTCCCGGCCCGGGCACGCACAACCGGTCGCGCAGCCCGGGCCAGCGCGCCTCCAGTTCGGCGATCGCCTCGTCCACCGTGACCGCGTCGACGTCCACGCGGCGCGGGAGGTCGCGGAACAGCGGTGGCAGCGTGGCTGGGAGGTGCACCTCGGCCATGGTCACGCGACGACCGCGACCTCGACGGAGGCGATCGCAGGCAGGTAGCCCGCGATCTCGTCCCAGGTCTCGCCCTCGTCCGCGCTCGCGAACACCTGGCCGGTGCTCGTGCCGAAGTAGACGCCCGGGACGTCGTGGGAGTCGATCGCCATGCCCTCGCGCAGCACACCGAGATGCGCGTCCTGCTGCGGCAGGCCCCGGTCGAGGCGGCGCCAGCTCGAGCCGGCGTCCTGCGTGCGCCACACGGCCGCGCGGCCATCGGGCATGCAGCGTCCGTGGCCGGGATCGAGCGGGATGACGTAGAAGCTGTCGCGGTCGTGCGGGTGCGCGGCGGCCGCGAAGCCGAACTCGGTCGGCAGCCCGTCGCTGATCTCGACCCAGTTCAGCCCCGCGTCGTCGCTGCGGTGCATGCCCACGTGGTTCTGCTGGTAGAGGCGGGACGTGTCGACGGGGGACATCACGAGCTTGTGCACGCAGTAGCCGACCTCGGGGTTCTCGAGCGGCCAATCGGCGCGCAGCCCGCGGTTGCGGGGCGTCCACGAGGCGCCGTCGTCGGTCGTCTCGAAGATGCCGAAGCCCTGGATCACGGCCCAGAAGCGCGAGGCGTCCTCGGGGTGGGTCAGGAGCCCCGGCAGGCCCAGGTGGCCGGGCGGCTGGTTTGCGGGGATGTTCCAGGCATCGCGCCCCGGCTGGCCGTCGAGGGTGCTCAGGAGCGACCAGGTCTGCGCGCCGTCGCGGCTCTCGAAGACGCCGCAGCCCTCGCCGCCCGCGAGCAGCCGGCCGTGCGCCGCGGTCATGCCGGAGACCTTGGAGAGCCGTAGCTCGCCACCCTCGCCGTAGCTCAGACCCTCGCTCGAGAACTCCCAGGTCGCACCCAGATCGGCGCTGCGCCAGACACCCGCGCCATGCCACTCGCTCGCCGCGGCGGCGTAGATCGACCCCGAGGAGGCATCGTGGACGGCGTGGTAGATCGGCCAGTTCTCGCAGTACGGGCCGCGTACCTTCCACGCGCGCCGGCCGGCGTCGCTCTCCAGCACGAAGCACCCCTTGCGGGTTCCCACCAGTACCAGCGTCTGCGTCATGGCCCGTCCCCTCCTTCTCAGCGTCTTCTCTGAAGACCGGCCGGCGCGGCGGAACTCATCGGTCGGTCAGGCGCCCGGCAGGAGGCCCATGCGGACCCTGGCCTCTGCCAGCACCGGCGCGGCGATGGCGCGGGCGCGCGCGGCGCCCCGTGCCATCAGGCGGTCGAGCTCGGCCGTGTCGGCCATCAGCGCCCCATGGCGCTCCCGGATCGGCGCGAGGTGCTCGATGACCGCCTCGGCGGTGTCGATCTTGAGGTGGCCGTAGCCCTTCCCGGCGTAGCTCACCTCGAGCGCCGCGATCGGCTCGCCCGTGACGCCGTGGAGGATCTCGAGCAGGTTCGAGACGCCCGGCTTGGTCTCCCAGTCGTGCCGGATCTCGCTCCCCGAGTCGGTCACGGCGCGCTTGAACTTGCGGCGGATCGCCTCTGGCGGGTCGAGCATCAGCAGCCTGCCGTCCTCGCTCGAGAGCGACGAGGTCGACATCTTGCGCTCCGGCTCCTGGAGGTCTGAGATGCGCGCGGCGGTGGGGGGGATCGCGGCCTGCGGCGGGGGGAAGAGCTCGCCGTAGCGCGCGTTGAAGCGCTGCGCGATGTCGCGCGCGAGCTCGAGGTGCTGGCGCTGATCCTCGCCCACCGGCACGCGGTCGGCCAGGTAGAGCAGGATGTCGGCGGCCTGCAGGATGGGGTAGGTGAAGAGCCCGACGGACACGGACTTGCGGCCGGCGGACTTCTCCTTGAACGCGACCATGCGCTCGAGCTCGCCCATCGTGCCGATGCAGTTGAAGAGCCACGCGAGCTCAGAGTGCTCGCGCACGTGACTCTGCACGAACACGATGGCGCGCTCGGGATCCAGGCCCGAGGCGACGAGCGTCGCGAACGTGTCGCGCGTGGACGCGGTGAGCTCGGCCGGCTCGAACGGCTGGGTCATCGAGTGCAGGTCGACGACGCAGAAGATCGACTCGGCGCCGTAGGTCTCCTGATCCGCGACGTAATGGCGGATAGCGCCAAGGTAGTTGCCGATGTGCTTCTGGCCTGTCGGCTGAATGCCGGAAAAGACGCGCGTCATTGCGATCGAGGGTAGCGAAGCGGGTCAGGTGCTAGCGTGACTTACGTGCCAGTCACTCTTGTCATCGCCGAGAAGAAGTCCGTCGCCGTCGACGTGTCGAAGGCGCTCGAGGGGACCTTCAAGGCGTCGAAGAACTACCTCGAGGGCCCGGACACCGTCATCACCTGGGCGGTCGGGCACCTTGCAGAGCTGGCCGCGCCCGAGCACTACGACGACAAGTTCAAGCGCTGGAAGATGGCCGACCTGCCCATCCTCCCCGGGCGCTTCGACGTCGTGCCGCGCGCCGAGGGCGCCTCCGCCAAGAGCCAGCTCGAGGCGATCTCCAAGCTCATGAAGCGCGATGACATCGAGCTGATCGTGAACGCCTGCGACGCCGGGCGCGAGGGCGAGCTGATCTTCGCCTACGTGCTGGATGTCGCCGGCAAGAAGGGCGTTCCCGTGCAGCGCGCCTGGTTCTCGTCGATGACCAAGGACGCGATCCGCCAGGCCTTCGGGCACCTGCGGCCGGGCAGCGAGCTCGCGCCCCTCGAGGCCGCGGCGCGCTCGCGCTCCGAGGCCGACTGGCTCGTCGGCATGAACGCCACGCGCGCGGCCACCATCCGCGGCCGCGCCGCGTTCGGCAGCACCGTCGTCTCGCTCGGCCGGGTGCAGACGCCCACGCTCGCGATCCTCGTGCGCCGCGAGAAGGAGATCCAGGTCTTCGAGCCGACGCCGTACTGGCTCGTCGACGCGACCTTCCAGCCCGCCGACAAGACCGCGTATCGCGGCCGTCACGTGCGCGGCACCGAGACCCACATCCTCACGGGCGAGGACGCCGACGGGATCGTCGAGCGCGTGCGCGACGGCGAGGGCCACATCACCTCGCTCTCCAAGCGCACGCAGCGCTCGCAGCCGCCGCTGCTCTACGACCTCACGGCGCTGCAGCGCGAGGCCGCCTCGTGGCACGGCTTCACTGCCCGCCGCACGCTCTCGGCGGCCCAGGGCTGCTACGAGAAGGCCGTGCTCACCTATCCGCGTACCGCCAGCCGCTACCTCTCGAGCGACATGATCCCCGAGCTCAAGGAGATCGCCGGGCACGTCGGCAAGCGCTCGAAGGAGTACGCGCAGGGCGCGGCCTACGTCCAGGGGCTGGCGGAGCTGCCGCTCGGGCGCATCGTCAACAACGAGAAGGTCACCGACCACCACGCGATCATCCCGACGAACGCGCCGCAGGCCGGTATCGAGCTCTCGCCCGACGAGCAGCGCATCTACGACATGGCCGCGCGCCGCTTCCTCGCCGCCTTCCACCCGCAGGCCGTGTTCGAGAACACGACGGTGCTGACGGAGGTCGCCGGCGAGAGCTTCCGCTCGCGCGGCAAGGTCATGCTCGAGGCCGGCTGGCGCGCCGTCTACGGCGAGGCGCCGCCCGACGAGGCCAAGGTCCAGGGCGCCGAGATCGACGAGGACGAGGGCGCCGATCAGGTGCTGCCGCCGCTCGAGGAGGGCGAGAAGGTGCGCTGCACCGAGGTCGCCGCCGACGCCCGGGAGACCAAGCCGCCGCCGCGCTACGGCGAGGCCGCGCTCCTGGCCGCCATGGAGGGCGCCGGCAAGCTCGTCGAGGACGACGAGCTGCGCGAGGCCATGAAGGACTCCGGCATCGGCACGCCGGCCACGCGCGCGTCGATCATCGAGCGCCTGATCGACGTCGGCTACATCGTGCGCGACGGCCGCCGGCTCCAGCCCACGGGCAAGGGCATCCAGGTCATCGACCTGCTCGGCGAGCACGAGCTCACGAGCCCGAGCCTGACCGGCGACTGGGAGCACCGCCTGC
>CAZYYP010000106.1:0-9908 GCA_964651695.1 uncultured Gaiellales bacterium
GCCTCAGCTATGCGGGCCGGCCGTGGCGCGGCAGCCCGTCCGAGGGCTACACCTCCGCGCACTACCGCGAGCAGGACCGCATCGTGCGAGCCGCGCTCGGGCTTCCGCTGCCGCCGGCGTAGACCGCCGGATCACGCGGCGCGAGGAGCTCGCCGGAGCGCCGCGTCTGCCGCGAGCAGGCCGTCGACCGCGGTCGCGTCGACCGGCCGCGAGTAGAGGTAGCCCTGCCCGTAGGCGCACCCCAGCTCGACGAGCCGATCGTGCTGGCCGGAGACCTCGATGCCTTCGGCCACCGTGACGAGGCCGAGCGTGGTCGCGAGGTCGGTGATCAGGCGGGCGAAGGCCCACTCCCGGCCGTCCTCCTGGTCGATTCCGTCGACGAAGGGCTTTGCGATCTTGAGCACGTCGACGGGGAACGAGCGGAGGTAGCGCAGCGAGGAGTACCCGGTGCCGAAATCGTCGATCGCGATCTGGATGCCGATACTGCGGAGCTGGGCGAGCTGCGCGAGCGCCGTCTCGGAATCGTGCAGGAGATTCGTCTCGGTGAGCTCGAGAACGAGTGCGTTCGCCGGAAGGTTGCTCTCGTCGAGTGCCTGCTCGATGTCGTCGATCAGGCCCGGGCCGAGTTGATCGGGCGAGATGTTCACCGTGACCTGCAGGCGCAGGTGCTCCGGATGCCCGGCACGCCAGCCGGCGAGCCGGCCGCAGGCGTCGTGCAGGACGAACGACCCGATCTCATGGATCACGCCGGCGCTCTCGGCGAGCGGGATGAAGACCTCGGGCGGGATCGGGCCGAGCGCGGGGTGCGTCCAGCGGGCGAGCGCCTCGAGCGCGGCGATCCGGCCATCGGCGAGCGAGACGATCGGCTGATAGGCGACGGTGAGCTCCTTGCACGCGACCGCGCGCAGAAGCTCGTTGCGGAGCTCGAGCTCGCGCACCGTGTCCGCCTGCATGCCCGGCTCGAAGACGCAGAGCCCACCCCGCCGGGTCGCCTTGGCCCGGTACATCGCGACATCGGCGTCGCGTAGGAGGCTCTCCGGTGCGTCACTGCCCGTCGCGATCCCGATGCTCGCGCGCACGCGCAACTCGTGACCGTCGATGTGAAACGGCTCGGAGAGCGCCTCGCCGATACGCGCCCCGGCGGACTCCGCCGCCGGCTCCTTCCGTGCATCCGGGAGGAGGATCGCGAACTCGTCTCCGCCGAGTCTCGCGGCCGTGCTGGAGCGGGGCAGGCATTTGCGGATCCGCTTGGCGACCTCGATCAGGAGCCGGTCGCCCGCGAGGTGACCGAGGCTGTCGTTCACGAGCTTGAATTCATCCAGGTCGAGGAACAGGACCGAGACGCTGCCGCCGGCTCGCTCGGCGCGCGCGACAGCATGGTCGAGGCGGTCGACGAAGAGCGCGCGGTTCGGCAACCCCGTGAGCGGATCCGTCAGAGCCTGGCGGACGGCATCGGCGGCGCGTGCCGTCGAGAGCGCCACGCCGGCATACTCGGCGAAGAACGCGAGCGTCGCACTGTCCGCGTCCATGAACGTGCGATCGCCCCGCGTGGCGACCACCAGACTCCCGACGACTGCGCCGTGGCCGTAGACGGGCGCCGCCATCGCGGCCCGGAGGCCGTTGACGGCGAGCATCGGGATGCCGCCCTCGCGACTCCCATACGCGTTCGTGATCAGCAGTCGCTCCTCGACGATTGCGCGCCCGCCGATGCCCTCGCTGACCGGGCCGCGCCGCAATACGCGCGTGAGCGCAGCATCGACGCCGGTGCTCGCCACCAGGACGACGTAGGACGGGTCGTTCTCGTCGATCATCCGCAGCCCGACGATCTCGCAATCGAGCACCTTGGCGGCGGCGCGCACGATCGTGTCGAGGATCTCATCGAGTCGTGATCGCTCTGCGATCGCGCGCTGGATGATCGCGAGCTGTTCCATCAGCAACCGCAGGGATTCCTCGGCAGCCTTCCTGGTCGTGATGTCGCGCGCGATCGCGTAGAACGTCAGCGTGCTCGCGTTCGGCCGGATCATCCACTCGAGCCAGCGATACGAGCCATCACGGTGGCGGAACCTGTTCGCGAAATTGACGGTGTCCTCACCGAGAGCGACGAGCCGTGCACGCTCGGCGATCGTCGCTTCGCGATCCTCGGGGTGGACGAAGTCGATCAGAGGCTGCGCGAGCAACTCCTCCCGCGCGTATCCGAGGGTCTCCGACCAGGCGTGGTTCACGGTCCTGGGCATGCCGTCGAAGCCGATGGTCGCGATCAGATCGAGGGAGAGATTCTGGTGCGGTGCGAGCTCCTCCTGGAGTTCATCCCGCCGATCCGAGAAGCTTCCCACGAGCACGCCCACCAGGAGCAGCGCGATCGCCCGCGCGCCGTGCCCGATCGGCGTCGACGCGGGCCCGGCCCACGCGGTCGCGGCGGTGGCGATGGCGGCTCCGGCAACCGCGGAGATGAGACCGCCCCGGACGCCGAACCGCACCGCGCAGAGCGCGATGGGAACGACGAGGAGTGCCGTCGGGACATCCGAGGGGTTGTTGTCGAGCAGGCGAGCCGCCACGATCGTGACCGCGAGCACCAGCGCAACGGCGATCACCCAGCGGCCATCCGCAGTGCGTGCAGACCACGACCCGATGACGCCGGTTCGCGGGCGCGGCCAGGAGACTCGATCGCGCATACGCGTTGTATCGGCTGCCACGGGCGAGCCTTGACCTCGACTCGCCCGGAGGTGTCCCGGCGGCGGCAGTTGTCGGTCCGCGGCCCGCGTGGGGAAGCTTGACGACCGCGTCAAGTAGCATCGACGCCCGTGGACGCAATCGCTGTCGACGGACTCGAGAAGCGCTATGGGGACGTCCATGCGGTGGCCGGAGTCACGTTCTCGGTGGCGCGCGGCGAGACGTTCGGGATCCTCGGCCCGAACGGGGCCGGCAAGACGACGACGCTCGAGATGATCGAGGGCCTCACGCGGCCCGACGCGGGATCGATCGAGATCCTCGGGCAGCCGGTATGGCCGAATCCGACGCGCATCCAGAGCCGCATCGGCGTGCAGCTCCAGAAGAACGCGATGTTCGAGAACCTCACGGCCGCGGAGTTGCTCGACCTGTTCGGCCGCTTCTACGGCGTGCCGCTCGAGGGGCGCGCGCAGCGCCTGCTCGCACTCGTCGGCCTCGAGGAGAAGGGCGAGTCGCAGGCGCGGCAGCTCTCGGGCGGCCAGCAGCAGCGCCTCGCCATCGCGCTCGCGCTCGTGCACGACCCGGAGATCGTCTTCCTCGACGAGCCGACGACGGGCCTCGACCCGCAGGCACGCCGCAACCTCTGGGATGTCATCAGCGCCGTCGCCGCCGAGAACCGCACGGTCGTCCTGACGACGCACTACCTCGACGAAGCCGAGACGCTCTGCGATCGCGTCGCCATCATGGACGGCGGGCGCATCATCGCGCTCGACTCGCCGCAGGCGCTGATCGACGGCCTGCGCGGCCGCTCCCGTGTCGTGTTCGAGGGCGACGGGCTCGGCGAGGGCGAGCTCGCGGCCCTCGAGGGCGTCCAGCGCGTGAGCGAGGCCGACGGCGTCTACGAGCTCACCTCGATGGAGCCGCAGCGCACGCTGCTCGGGCTCGTCGCGCTGGCCGAGGCGCACAAGGTCGAGATGCGCGGTCTCGCCGTGCGCCAGCCCACGCTCGAGGACGTCTTCCTCGATGCCACCGGCACGGAGTTCCGCGAATGAACCTGCGCCGCGTCGCCGCCGTCCTCGTCGCGAGCCTGCGCATGTTCGGGCGCGATCGGCCTGCGTTCTTCTTCACGTTCGCGTTCCCGATCATGTTCATGGTGCTGTTCGGCCTGATCTTCAGCGGCAGCGGCTCCTCGCGGCCGACCGTCGACGTCACCGGCGGCGGGCCGCTGCGGCAGGTGCTCGACAACTCGCACGCGATCAAGGTCAAGGCCCAGCCCGACGAGGCGCATGCGCTCAAGCGCGTGCGCAACGGCGACGAATCCGCCGCCGTGCTCTTGCGCGGCGGCAACGCGCGGCTGGTCTATTCCGCCACCTCCCAGGTCGAGGCGCCGATCGTGATCGGCGTCGTGCGCGGGATCGTCGACGGCTTCAACCTGCAGGCCGTCCACGCCAAGCCGACGGTGAGGCTCAGCTCGGCGCGGGTGGAGGCGCAGTCGCTGGACTACGTCGACCTGCTGGTGCCCGGCCTGCTCGCAATGGCGATCGCGCAGAGCGCGGCCTTCGGCGTGGCGTTCTCCCTCGTCGCCTGGCGGCAGAAGGGCATGCTGCGGCGTCTGCGCCTGACGCCGCTGCCGCTCGTCGAGTTCGCGACGGCGCGCATCCTCTTCCACCTCATGATCTCGATCGTGCAGGCGGTGATCCTGCTCACGATCGGGCGCGTGCTGTTCGGCGTGCACCTCGTCGGCAACCCGCTGACGCTGATACCGCTGATCCTGCTCGGCGGCGTGGCGTTCATCGCGCTCGGCATGTGCATCGGCGGGCGGGTCAACTCCGAGGATGCGACGGCCGCGCTCTCGAACCTGATCGTGCTGCCCATGACCTTCCTCGGCGGAGTCTTCTTCCCGCTCTCCTCCGCCCCCGCGCCGGTGCGCCTCATCGCGCACTTCCTGCCGCTGACCTACCTCGCCCAGGGCCTCCAGGACGTGGCCGTCCGCGGGCACTCGTTCACCTCGACGCTCCCGAACCTGGGCGTTCTGGCACTCGTGGCGCTGCTCCTGAGCGGCCTGGCACTGCGGCTCTTCCGCTGGCAGACGACGTAGATTGGACGTCACCCGAGCCGCCGACGTCCGCGCCGTCCTCGAGGATCCCCGCTTCGTCGTCCCGCCCGTGCCGTCCGCTGCGGCCCCCGGGAGCGTCGCGTGGCTGCGCGCGAGCGTCGGGCGATTCTGCAACGGCGAGACGCACCGCCGCCGGCGCGCACTCGGGATCGCCGGACTCGCGCCGCTCGACGCCGCGGACCTGCGCGAGGCGGCGCTCGCGCGCGCGGCGACCCTGCTGCGCGGGACGGGGATGAAGCCGTTCGACGTCGTGGCCCGCATCGCACGACCTGCGGTGGTCGACGTCCTCGCGGTCGCCCTCGGAATCCACGGCGCAGCGGCCGCGGACGTCGCGATCGCCGCCCGCGCCTACCCCCCGCAGGCAGCGGTCGACAGCAAGGCGGATCGCGCGGTCGCGCGTCTCGTCGAGGCCTGCGGGGGTGCGCCCGACGAGATCACGGCAGCGCGCATCGGGCTGCTCGTGCAGGCCTGCGACGCCACGGCGGCGCTGGCCTGCAACGGCCTGCTCGCGCTCCTGACCGGCGCGCGCAGCGGCTCGGCCGAGGAGGTCGTCGCCGCGGCGCTGCGCGACGATCCGCCGCTGCGCGCGACCCGCCGCCTCGCGGAGGCCTCCGCAGAGGTGGGCGGCACCGACATCGCCGCAGGCACGACCGTCGTGCTCGATCTGACGGCGGCCCGCGACGAGCACCTGCCGTTCGGCGCCGGGCCCAGGAGTTGCCCGGGTCGCGACCAGGCGCTCGCGCTCGCCGCGGGCATCGTCGAGGCCTGCCGCTCCTGCCGCCTCGCCGAGAGCGAGATCGACTACGCGCCGCCTCCCAACCTGCGCTCCCCCGGCAGCCTGATGCTGCTGCGCTAGGAGGTCAGGCGGGCGCGGATCGCAGCGCCCACCTCGGCGGTGCCGGCGCTCCCGCCGAGGTCGCGCGTGCGCGGCCCCTCGCGACAGACGTCCTCGAGCGCGCCGAGCAGGCGCGCGGAGGCCCCGGCCTCGCCAAGGTGGTCGAGCATCAGCACGGCGCTCCAGACGGCGCCGCACGGGTTCGCGATGCCCTGGCCTGCGATGTCGGGAGCCGAGCCGTGCACGGGCTCGAAGAGCGCCGGCACGGTCCCGCCCGGGCAGAGGTTCGCGCTCGCCGCCATGCCCATGCCGCCCTGCAACGCCGCGCCGAGATCGGTGAGGATGTCGCCGAAGAGGTTCGACGCGACGACGACGTCGAGGCTGTCGGGGCGCAGCACCATGCGCGCGGCGAGCGCATCCACGAGCACGTGCTCGTAGCGGATGCCCGGATGGCGCGAGGCGACCTCGGCCGCGACCTCGTCCCAGAGCACGTAGCCGAAGCGCGAGGCGTTCGACTTGGTCGCGCTCGTCACCAGCCCGCGCCGTTCGCCGGCCAACTGGAAGGCGTGCTCGACCACGCGCTCGACGCCCACCCGTGTGAACACCGAGGTCTCGATGCCCACCTCGAAGGGATGACCCTGGTGCGCGCGCCCACCCACCCCGGAGTACTCGCCCTCGGAGTTCTCGCGCACGAAGAGCATGTCCACGTCACTCGGACCGCGTCCCGCGAGGGCACACGGCACGCCCTCGAGCAACCGCACCGGCCGGACGTTGGCCCAGAGGTCGAGCCGCTGGCGGATCGTGAGCAGCAGACCCCACAACGTGACGTCGTCGGGGATGCCGGGACGCCCGACAGCGCCCATCAGGACGGCGTCGTAGGCGCGAAGCTGGTCGACGCCGTCGGCCGGCATCATCGTCCCGTGCCGGAGCCAGCGATCCGATCCCCAGTCGAGCTCGCGCCACTCGATCGCGAGGCCGAGTCCGTCAACGCAGCTGCGAGCCTCGGCGACGACCTCCGGGCCGACGCCGTCGCCGGGCAGGAGCGCGATGCGGTGCGTCATCGCACGGATCCTAACGACGGCGGCCAGGTACCGCGCACACGCCACGCGAGCATGCCGCCCGCTGCGCGCGGCCGTCCGAGCGCCGAGGTGAGCACCTTCTGCCATGTCCCGGGCCAGTTGCGGCGCAGGAGCACGACGTCGACGTCGCGGTCGCGCACGAACGCCCGCACGTAGCCGGCCGGGAAGGGAGGCAGCGGCGCGCCGTAGATCGCGCGCACGATCGGGCTCTGCCAGAGCGCCGCCGGGAAGGTCGCGCTGACGTAGCCGCCGGTCATGCGGAACCCGAATCCGGACTCCTCCTGCCACAGCATCGCCTGCCCGTCGAAGGCGAACGGGATGATGAAGACGTTCTCGCCCGGATGCACGACCGCGCGCCAGCGATCGCCCTGGAAGAGCTGCGGCCGGTCGAGGCGCGTGTGCCAGAGATGTCCCGCGGCGCTCGGCGCGAGCGTGAGCGCCACGAGCGCGAACGCGAGCCAGCGTGCCCACCCCCCGCGCGCCAGGAAGAGCGCCACGATCACGGCCAGGGCGAGCCACGCGAGCATGAACGCGCGCGCCGGCAGCGCGTGACTCGCGAGCGGAAGGCCGTCGACGAGGGTCCACGGCAGCTCGAGGCGCGTACGGTGGCCGGCGACGACGAGCCGCGAGCCCAGGGCGCACACAGTCGCTGCCGTGGCCGTCAGCGCCAGAACGCGCGCGAGCGGCTCGCGCCGTCGCTCCCAGATCGCGAATCCCGCGAGCGCGGGGAGCACCGGTCCGACGTACCCGAGCTGCTCGGTGATGTTGTTGCCGCCGAGGCGACCGGCGAGCGCGTGCAGCGAGGGCGGTCGCAGCGCGGTCACCTCGGTCGGCACGAGCAGGTTGGCGAGATCGAGCTCGTAGCCCGTCCCGCTGATGCCGAGCGGGTCGGGGTGGGCGAGCGCGATCCACAGGTACGGCGCGGCGGCCGCGAGCGCGAGGACGTAGCCGGCGCTGCACAGCAGGAGGCAGCGGAAGAGACGGGCCCGTTCTCCCCCGCGCGTGAGCAGCAGCCCGGTGGCGAGCGCGAACGCCCCTCCGAGCGTCGCCCAGAAGAGCGTCTCCAGGAAGGTGGCGAAGACCCCGAGCGTGCAGAGCGCGAAGAGCACGGCGAAGCGGCGATCGGACAGCGCGCCGCGCAGGTAGCGCGCGACGAGCAGCGCGGCGAGCGGGAGCGTGAACACGAGCGCGAGGTTGAGGTGGTTGAGCGTCTCTGCGGACTCGTAGGTCGTGAAGCCGAACACGAGCCCGCCGGCGAGCGCAGCGGGCGTGCCGGTCTGCAGCTCACGGCAGAGCAGGTACGCGCACCAGGCCGCGAGCGCCGGAGCCGCCAGGGCGAGGGTGTCGTAGGTCGCCACCGGCCCGGCGAGCGCGGTGAGCGGCCAGGCCAGCAGGGACGGGCCCGGAATCGAGCTCGTCCAGGCGAGATTCCAGCCGTCGGGGGCGAAGACGAGGTCGGTCAGGAGCGGGTGGAGACCGTGCGCGATCGCGTGCGGCCACCACGCGAGCGACCAGGTGAAGCTCGCCTGGTCGGCTCCGAACGAGCCGACGACACCGCCGTCGCGCAGCACCCCGCGGCCGAACAGCGCCACCGAGAGCAGCGCATAGCCCGCGAGGGCGGCGAGTGGGCCGCTACTCGCCCGAGCCGAAGAGGCGCTTCGCGCGATCGGCGACCACCGACCCCAGCAGCGACCCCGCCGACACGGCGTCGCCGGCCTTGGGCTGCTCGCCGCCGGTGAGCAGCGCCTCCATGTTCTCCGCCATCTGGCCGATCATCCGGCGCGCGACGTCCTGCATGACGCCGCGGCCCATCTGGGCCACCCGGCCCGTGATCAGCATGTCGGCCGAGACGGTGACGTGCGAGCCGCCCTCGTGGTCGGTCACGGCCATGTTGAGCGTGGCCTGCGCCGTGCCCTGACCGCGCGTCTCCGATCCCTTCGCGAGCATGCTCGCGGTGCGCGCCTCGGGATCGCTCTCGATCACGGCGACGGTGCCCTTGTAGGTCATCTTGACCGGCCCGAGCTTGACCGTGGCCTGGGCGCTGTAGGAGCCATCGTCGTTCTTGCCCGTGACCTCCGCGCCCGGCAGGCAGGTCGCCACGCGCTCCGGATCGAGCATCAACTCGTAGACCTGCGCGGGCTTCGCGGCGACATCGAACTCGTTCTCGATCAGCACGGCTGCAGTCTAGTGCTCCGCGCCAGGGCGACTCCCCGGCCTCCGGTAGGCTGGCCGCCGGAATCCACGGTGGAGGCAGCGACGTGAGCGCAATGGGCGAGACGATGGAACGGCAGCCCGGCGATCTGCAGCGCCTGCTCGGCGATGCCGGGCCGGCCGAGCGCGCTGCGGAGCGCATCGCGGGCTGCCGCATCCTGCTCTGCGGCACGGGCACGAGCTGGCACGCGGCCAACCACGGCGCCGCGCTGCTGCGTCTTGCGGGTGTCGAGGCCTGGGCGGTGCAGGCCGACGAGTCGGTCCTCTACGGGCCGGGCGCCGGCGCAGGCGATGCACTCATCCTGCTCAGCCACCGCGGCACGAAGACCTATACGAGCGAGGCGCTCGCACGCGCCCAGGCGGCCGGGGCCGCGACGGTACAGATCTCGTCGATCGGGGCGCCTGGCGCCGACATCGAGACCTGCGCGCCCGAGACGAGCTCCGCGTTCACCTCCAGCCACCTCTGTGCGGTCCTGCGCCTGGCCCAGATCGCACGCGCCCTCGGCGCCGACCTCGGGCCGCTCGACGGTGTGCCCGGCGCGGTCGCTGCCGAGCTCGCCGGCCCAAGCCCCGACGTCCCGCCGCCGGCACGCCTGCTGCAGTACGTCGGCAGCGGCACGAACGCGTGGGTCGCCGCGGAGGGCGCGCTCAAGATCCGGGAGACCGCGAATGTCGCCGCCGCCGGCTACTCGATGGAGTACCTCCTGCACGGGCCGAGCGTCGCCGTGGGGGCCGGGGATGCGCTCGTCGCGCTCGATGGCGGCGGCGCGGCGTCGGACCGGCTCGCCGTCGTCGCGGATGCCTGCGCCGGCCACGGCGCCACCGTCCGCCGCTTCCGCCGCGACGCGCTCGGCGAGCCGCTCTCGGTCTTCCCGCTCACGACCATCGTGCAGCGCATCGCGCTCGAGGCGGCCGAGCGGCTCGGGACGAATCCCGACACGTTCGGCAAGGACCTGCCGGGCCGGGCAGAGGTCTGGGCCTCGATCACGCTGTAGCGGTC
>CAZYYP010000106.1:10008-11465 GCA_964651695.1 uncultured Gaiellales bacterium
CGTCCCGCTGCATCCGTGAAGACGGGACACTCGGCATCGCCGCTCGTACGGATACGGTGATCGTGCAGCAGCTTGTGGTGGCGGGAGCAGAGCAGGATGAGGTTGACGAGGTCCGTCGCGCCGCCAAGCTCGACCGCGATCACGTGATGCGCCTCGAGCTCGCGTGCGGCGGTGCAGCCGGGGTACTGGCAGTGCACCGAGCGCTTGCGCAGTGCGCGCTGCTGCGGATAGGAGGCGCAGCGCCCGACGCGCGAGTGCACGAGGTCGCGCCCCTGCGGCTTGATCGTGAGCCGGCGTGCGTCGCACGTGAGCCGCTCGGCGGTTTCAGGGCTGATCGGCCCCGCGCCCTCGAGCAGCGGCGGCGCGTCCTCGCTGAGGTGCACGATCAGCGTCGTCGGGCTGCGCCTCACACCGCCTTCCACGCCGCCGCTCTGCCGGGCGAGGGTGACCAGCGCCTCAGCGGTCGACTGCTGCCACTCGAGCACCGTCCCCGACTGCTTATCGACCGCGCGCTGAGCCTTGGCGATGCTCCGGATCGCCTGTTCGAACACGGCGCCCTGCTCGAGCGGCAACGAGCCGCTGAACGCGAGCTCGCGCCCGCCACGCGTCCACGACATCCTCAACGCGCGTCGCTCGTAGAGCGCCTTGTCGTCGTCGACGACCGGCGGAACCATCGTCCGCGCCGCGAGTGCGATCTCACTCGGCGCCTTGCCAACCGCGACGCGCACCAACTCGGCGTCCGTCGCGGAGTTCGCGTAGGGGACGGCGGCTACGACCTGGTCGAGCGTCAGCGCGCCGGTGCTCATGGCATGGTCGAGCGCAGGCAGGCTGCGCAGCGCCTCACTCGTGCGCGTGATCCGCACTGCAGTGCGGTAGTCGCTGCGATAGACCTGCGCGAACCACTGCGCACTCGACGAGCACCCCGCCGACTTCCAATCACCGCGGTCGTCGGCCGCACGTACGAGCTCGGTGACCCGCTGCTTGTCGCGCGCTTCCCGCTCGGCAATCTCGCGCAACTCGCGCCGGCAGGCCGCCCGCTCACGCTCAAGCGCCTGATCAACCGTCCCATCAACAGCGGCGAACATCTGTTCGTAGTCTACCGGCTCCAAGACCGAAAAATGAGCCGAAGTGTGCCAAAAGTGTGCCGAAATGCAGCGACTTCCCGGCGAGCGACAAGGCAGTCGCCGAACGGCTCGGCTCGACCGCTCAGCGGCGTGCTGTCACACAGCTCGCCCGTTCGTGCTCTCTAGAGGCAGCGATGGGACGACCAGCGGACACGGAGTTGCTGCGGCGCGCCGGCCGAGGGGACGGCGAGGCCTACGAGGCCTTCTACCGGCGCCATGTCGCCGTCGTTCACGCGTGGTTCCTCCGCCGTACGGGCGACCGGGAGGTGGCGGAGGACCTCGCGGCCGAGACGTTCGCCGCGGCGCTCTGCGGCGTGCGCCGCTTCCGCGGCG
>CAZYYP010000107.1:0-11380 GCA_964651695.1 uncultured Gaiellales bacterium
CGGATGGTGCGCGGCAACCTGCTCGACGCCATGGGCGAGGACTACATACGCACGGCCCGCGCCAAGGGCCTGTCCGAACGGCGCGTCATCTTCCGGCACGGCCTGCGCGCGAGCCTGGCCCCGATCGTGACGATGTTCGGACTCGACATCGCTCTCCTGGTCGGCGGGGCGGTGATCACCGAGAGCGTCTTCAACCTCGACGGCCTCGGGTTCATGGCCGTCGACTCGGTCTTCCGGCAGGACCTGCCGGCGACGCTCGGCGTGGTGCTTGTGGCCACCTTCGCGATCGTAATCATGAACCTGGTGGTCGACATCCTGTATGCCTTCCTCGATCCCAGGGTTCGCTTCGCATGAGCGCCATGACCAGTGAACTGCTGCTCGACGTCCGCGACCTCTCCGTCCAGTTCCCGACGCAGGACGGCATCGTGAACGCCGTCTCGGGCCTCAGCTTCACCCTGCGGCGCGGGGAGACGCTCGGCATCGTCGGCGAGTCGGGCTCGGGCAAGAGCGTGACCAACCTCGCGATCCTCGGGCTGCTCAACTCGAAGCGCTCGCTGATCACGGGCGAGATCCTCCTGCACGGCAGGGATCTCCTCAAGGCCTCGCCGCACGAGTTGCGCGACGTGCGCGGCAAGGACGTCGCGATGATCTTCCAGGATCCCTTCGCCTGCCTGCACCCGATGTACCGCGTCGGCAACCAGATCGGCGAGGCCGTCCGCGCCCATCTCGACGTCTCGAAGGGCAAGGCGCTCGAACGCGCGATCGAGGTGCTCGACGCCGTCGGCATCCCGAATGCCCGGGCGCGCGCGAAGGACTATCCGCACCAGTTCTCGGGCGGCATGCGCCAGCGCGCCATGATCGCCATGGCCCTGGTGCACAACCCGGACGTCCTGATCGCCGACGAGCCCACGACCGCGCTCGACGTGACGGTGCAGGCGCAGATCCTCGAGTTGATCGACAAGGTCAAGCGCGACTTCGACATCGGCGTGATCCTCGTCACGCACGATCTCGGCGTCGTCGCCGAGACGGCGCAGACGGTCATGGTGATGTACGCCGGGCGCGCGGTCGAGCACGGGCCGGCGCGCGAGGTGTTCGACCACCCGCAGCACCCCTACACCTGGGGCCTTCTGGAGTCGATGCCGAGCGTGGAGGCCAAGGTGGCCCACCTCCGCGCCATCGAGGGGTCGCCGCCTTCGGTCATCCATCTCCCGCCGGGCTGCGCGTTCAACCCCCGCTGTCCGCACCGCTTCGACCCGTGCGTCAAGACCCGTCCGCCGCTGAAGCCCATGGAGGGCGGGCATTCGGACGCCTGCCACCTCGACGCCGACGCCAAGCGCCGCCTCTGGGCCGAGCGCCAGGCTGCGCGCCTGGGGGTCGGCGCATGAGTGCCATGGGCGATCCGCTGATCGAGGTCGAGGGCCTGACGAAGCGCTTCCCGGTCTCCACGGGTGTGTTCTCACGGCGCAGCGGCGAGGTGCACGCCGTCGAGGACGTCACGCTCAGCGTGCGCCGCGGCGAGACGCTCGGCATCGTGGGCGAGTCGGGCTGCGGCAAGTCGACGACCGCGCGGCTGATGCTCAAGCTGCTCGAGCCGACCGCCGGGACGATCCGCTTCGAGGGCCGCGACATCACGAACCTCACCCCGCGGCAGATGCGTCCCGTGCGACGCGAGATGCAGATGGTCTTCCAGGACCCGTACTCGTCGCTCAACCCACGCCAGACGGTCGGCCAGATCATCGGCCAGCCGTTCTCGATCCACAAGACCGAGGGCGATGCGAAGGCGCTCGTGCGCGAGCTGATGGATCGCTGTGGCATGAACCCGGAGCACTACAACCGCTACCCGCACGAGTTCTCGGGCGGCCAGCGGCAGCGCATCGGCGTCGCCCGCGCGCTCGCGCTGCGCCCCAAGCTGATCATCTGCGACGAGCCCGTCTCGGCGCTCGACGTGTCGATCCAGGCGCAGATCCTGAACCTGCTCGAGAGTCTGCAGGGCGAGTTCGACCTGACCTACGTCTTCATCTCGCACGACCTCTCGGTGATCCGCCAGATCTCCGACCGCATCGCGGTCATGTACCTCGGGCGTGTCGTCGAGCTCTGCGACTCCGAGACGCTCTACGAGGCCCCGCGGCACCCCTATACCGCGAGCCTCCTGTCGGCCGTGCCGCGCACCGGCGTCGGCCGGCGGGCGCGCATCGTCCTGAGCGGCGACGTCCCGTCGCCGGTCGCCCCGCCCTCGGGCTGCGCGTTCCATCCGCGCTGCCCCAAGGCGCGCCTGCTGACCGGGGGCGACGGCGTCCCGGAGGACTGCCAGAACGATCTCCCGAATCTCGAGAGCGGCGGGAGCGGCCTCGGTCTCCACCCGGCCGCGTGCTGGCACCCGCTCGCGTCGGCCGACGAGTTGCGGCCCATCGCGAGCGCGTGATCGCCGGGGCACTCGTCGACCTGCGGCCACTGATGGCCGCGGACATCGAGCGCAGCGAGCGCACCGCGAACGACCCCGACTACAACGGGCCGTTCGGGACGTTCGCGCTCGAGCCGGCCGGTTCCACGCGGCGGCGCTTCGAGGCCGACGGCTACCTCGGCCACGAGCACGGCCGGCTGGTGGTCGTGAACAAGGCGGGCGAGACGGTCGGCGGGGTGTCCTACATCGCCGTCTTCCACGGTCCGCCGCCGTCCAACCGCGTCTACAACATCGGCATCGACATCGATCCCGCGCACCGGCGCCGCGGCTATGGCGCCGATGCCCAGGCGCTGCTCGCGCGCTACCTCTTCGAGACGTACACGATCGAGCGCGTCGAGGCCTCGACGGACGTCGAGAACGTCGCCGAGCAGCGCGCGCTCGAGCGCGCCGGGTTCACGCGCGAGGGTGTGCTGCGCCGCGCCCAGTGGCGGGCCGGCGACTGGCACGACGTCGCGCTGTACAGCAAGCTGCGCGGCGAGTAGCCACGCCGCTCAGCAGCCCTTGGTGCCGGCGCAGAGCACCGGGCCGGGCTGCGTGTCGATCGTGCGCGACCCGGCGGGGCCGGTCGTATCGATGCGCAGCGGCGGCACGTGCACGCTGCCCGTGTGCGTGACGCGAACCGAGAGCAGCAGTGTGATCGTGTCGCCGGGCTTGAGCACGAAGCTCGACATGGGCAGGAGCTTCGGCTGGGCCACGTCGGGCGGCGGCGTGACCTTCGGCGGCACCGAGCTGGTGGTGACGCAGGCGTTGCAGCCGCGGTAGGCGAGCGCCCCGATCACGCTCAAACCGGGCTCGCCGTGCGCGACGCGGATCCGCGTGATCGTGACTTTGCTCTTGCTCGTGTTGGCGATCCGGAATGCCGTCACGCTCAGCGCCCTGCCGACGGTCGCCTGATACGAGCCCGTCTGCGGCTGCACCGCAAGCCGCGGTCCCGGGTCGGACGACCGGAACGTGAGGGCGAGCACAACCGCTGCAACGGGGATCAAGAAGACGGCCCCGATCTGCAGGAACCGCATCCCAGCTCCCTTCACACGCACGCCAGGAATATTCGCAGAAGCGGCAAGATTCTTCACACTCACGCCACGAGGTTACGCGCACTCGCCGAAATCGGAAAGCCCCCGATCGCGGATCCAAGCTACGCGCGCGCCGCGCGACACGACGATGGCCGTGGAGGCCGGGGTACGGGCAGGGACTTGGGGGATTCCAAATGACACTCGCCGCGAGTGCCACTTGGTCGATTTCGACGGACTGCCACCTACCGCCAGGAGTGCCGGAGCTCAGCTGAGCACGGCGGCGAGCGCGTCCAAGCCGCCGCTGAGGATCGGCTCGCCGTGCGAGACGAGCACACGCTCGACGGGCAGTGCGAGCAGCGGGCGGAGCATGGCACGGAGATCGTCGTGCGTACCCGTGCCGAGCCAGCGCTCGGGGCACAGGCGGAGGGGATCCGCCGTGGGATGTGGTCTGGCGCCGGCGCCGAGCAGGACATCGCCGACGACGAGCGCCCCGTGCTCGGGGAGCCAGTAGACGACTTCGGCGGCACGCGGAGTCTGCAGCGCGCGGATGCCGCCCGGCAGGTCATCGCCGGCCCGGAACGCGTCCGTTACGGTGATCTCGCGACTGCGAAGGGCACGTACCGAGCGCGTCGAGGCCCAGATGCGCGGGGCGCCGATGGTCGCTGCGGAGCGCCCGTGCCAGTAGACCGTGAGCAGCACGTGCGCAGGCACGCCGACGGCCGGTGGCGGATCGAGCGGGTCGATGAGCACGAGGCCCTCGCCGGTCTCGGTCGCGAGCGACGCGACCGGCTCGTTCCACTCGTCATGGCGTGTCGTCCAGCGCTGCAGCCCTGCGGCGATCTCCTCGAGCTGCATGTGCGGAGCGTATGGGAGTGGTCGACGGTTTCGATCTCGCTCGATCCTGCTCTAGGCTTCGGCAGTGCTCCTTCCGCGAGCGAGTTGTGTGCTCCGGGCGCGGTGCCGCGCCATGCGACCGCTCCGCTTCGCGCTGCCGCTTGCGGGGCTCGCGCTGGTGGCCGCGGGCTGCGGCGCGAGCCTCGGCGGGCGCTACGACAGCGCGACGACCGCGCCGGCCCCGGTCAAGCAGGCAGGTGCGACGGCGAGCACCCTGCGCGCGGTCACCGCCCAGCCCTTGCCGGACCTGGATCCGGCGTTCGCAGACACGCGCCAGTCGCGCGCGGTCGTCAACCTCCTGTGCACGCCGCTCGTGCGCTACGCCGACGCGGAGGGGCTGCCCGGCACCGTGATCGTGCCCGGACTGGCCCGCGACCTGCCGATCGTCTCACGTGGCAGCCGCACCTTCCGCCTTCAGTTGCTCGCCGGGCTGCGCTTCGCCGATGGTCACCTCGTGACCACGCAGGACGTGCGTGACACGTTCGAGCGCTTGCTCGATCCTGCGACCGGCTCGCCGGGCGCGGCGCTCTTCAGCGACATCGTCGGCTCCAAGGAATTCGCAGAGGGTCTCGCGCCGCATCTGCAGGGTGTGCGGGCGAGCGGCGGTCAGCTCACCTTCACTCTCAAGCGCTCCGATCCGGCGTTCCTCGCGCGGCTCGCGATGCCCATCGCGTGTCCGGTCGAGAGCGGCACGCCGCATCACGCGGTTCCCGGCCTGCTGGCAGAGCAGGCGACCGGGCGCTATCGCGTGGTCGAGCACACGTCCTCGCTGATCGATCTCACGCGTGTCTCCACCAGGAGCGCCGTGCCGAGCGACGGCAGCCCGGGGGCGGCGGCGCACATCTCGATCACGAAGCTGTCCTCCCCGGAGGCGCTCGGCGAGGAGATCGCCGCGGGGACGGCCGACATCTCGCTCGACGACCTGCCGGACTCGCCGGCGCCGTCCCTCACCGTGCCATCGTCCGCGCTCGCCGTGCTGCGCCTCAACCCGTCGAACTGGCCGCTCTCGGACGAGGACGTGCGCAGCGCGCTCTCCCTGGCGCTCGACCGCCGTGCCCTTGCCACCGCCGACGGCGGCGATGTCGTCGCCGACCGCTCGCTCCTGCTCGATCCGCAGGCGCCCGGTGCGGGGTCGCCGGACCTCGCGGCGGCCCGGTCGCTCCTGCGCACGGCAGGCGCCGAGGGGACGCTGCAACTCGAGATCTGGGCCGAGCCGGGGGCGGAGGCGCGCGTGGCGCGCGCGATCGTGGTTCAACTCGGCGCCGTGGGGGTACGGGCTACCGTGCGCGTAGCCCCTGCGAGCGAACGACCGCCCGATGCGCGCGCGTGGATCGAGTGGCTGTCGGCGTCCTACGGCGACCCGGCGGCGGTCTTCCTGCCGCTTGCGAACGCCCTCCCGCAGACGTCGCAGGGAGTGCTCGCGAAACGCGTCCGGCGTGCTGCCCGGCTCGCGGGTGATGCGCGCCGCGCGGCGTTCCGGCGCCTCGACGAGCGCCTCGGTGGAGGGGGTCTCGGTGCAATTCCGCTGCTGCGCGCAAACTTTTCCACGCCGATCTCGTCCATGCTGGTGGGGAGAGGCACCCATCCGGTCTTCGATGTCGACCTCGCGTTGCTCTCCACTCGCCCATGACCACTCACGTTTCCCAGAATCCGCTCCCTCCTCTCTGTGAGATGGCCAGGCTGTGGATCTCCATGGCGGCCGACGGCGAGGTCTCCGAGGTCGAGCGCGCCGCGCTGGACGAGCACCTCGACGTCTGCGACGAGTGCACCGAGTGGCGCGCGCTCGCCGAGGCGGTCGTCCTGCACGTCCGCACGACACCGCCGGGTCCCGTGCCCGAGGGGCTCCTGCCGGATCTGCAGCCGAAGCGCACGCGTCGTCGCGGCTACGCCGTGCGCGCCGGGGGGCTGATCGCCGCGGCATCTGCCGCCGCCGTCCTGGGCGTCGCGGTCGGCGGCTGGCGCTCCTCGCCGCCCGTGCAGGCCCAATCGGGCGTCGTCAGGCCGTCCGAGATCGTTGTCGGATGGAACACGAGCGACATGCTCGACGGCCGGCCGATCCCGAGCCCGAAGGTGCAGCCGTCCCGCCCGGCGCCCTGACTTTGTGACGTCGTCGGGCCAACCCGGCAGCGTGGCGCGATGCGGCATGCCTGCTGGGACGGATCGGCGCGGCCCGCGAACGCCTCGGGTACAGTTCGTGCGCCCCGAGAGAGCTGATGAAGGAGCGCTGCGTGCCCGCTGAGGACCGTCCCGTCGGGAGGATCATCGAGATCAAGGGCGTCGTGCTCGACGCAGTGTTCGACGGCCACCTGCCGTCGATCTACAACGCGCTCGAGATCACGATGCCGGATGGCCGCACGCTCGTGGCCGAGGTGCAGCAGCACCTTGGTGACGACCGCGTTCGCGCAGTCGCCATGGACGCCACCGACGGCCTCGCGCGTGGCACGGCGATCTACGACACCGGCGCGTCGATCAGCGTCCCTGTCGGCGAGGCGACGCTCGGCCGCATCTTCAACGTCCTCGGCCAGACGATCGACAAGGGCGACGACACCGCCATCGCGGCGGCGCCACGGTGGGAGATCCATCGCGAGCCGCCGGCCTTCGACACGCTCTCGCCGACGGCGGAGATCTTCGAGACCGGCATCAAGGTCATCGACCTGCTGGCGCCGTACGTGAAGGGCGGCAAGATCGGCCTCCTCGGTGGCGCCGGCGTGGGCAAGACGGTGCTCATCCAGGAGTTGATCAACAACATCGCCACGCAGCACGGCGGTCTGTCCGTGTTCGCCGGGGTGGGCGAGCGCACGCGCGAGGGCAACGACCTCTGGCGGGAGATGACCGAGTCCGGCGTGATCGACAAGACCGCGCTCGTCTACGGCCAGATGAACGAGCCCCCGGGAGCGCGCCTGCGCGTCGGCCTGAGCGGCCTCACGATGGCGGAGTACTTCCGCGACGAGGGCGGCCAGGACGTGCTGCTCTTCATCGACAACATCTTCCGGTTCGTGCAGGCCGGCTCCGAGGTCTCGGCCCTGCTCGGCCGCATGCCGAGCGCCGTGGGCTACCAGCCGACGCTCGCCACCGAGATGGGCGAGCTGCAGGAGCGCATCACCTCGACCACGAAGGGCTCGATCACGTCCGTGCAGGCGATCTACGTGCCCGCGGACGACCTCACGGACCCGGCGCCCGCCAGCACCTTCGCCCACCTCGACGCGACGACGGTGCTCTCGCGTGCGATCTCGGAGAAGGGCATCTACCCGGCGGTCGACCCGCTCGACTCGACGTCGCGCATCCTCCAGCCCGGCGTCGTCTCCGACGATCACTACGACGTCGCGACGCGCGTGCAGCAGTTGCTGCAGCGCTACAAGGATCTGCAGGACATCATCGCGATCCTCGGCATGGACGAGCTGTCCGACGAGGACAAGGTCGTCGTGCAGCGCGCCCGCAAGGTCGAGCGCTTCCTGTCGCAGCCGTTCTTCGTCGCGGAGGTCTTCACGGGCCGCCCCGGCAAGTACGTCAAGCTCGAGGACACGATCCGCTCGTTCCGCGAGGTGCTCGAGGGCAAGCACGACGATCTGCCCGAGCAGGCGTTCTACCTGCAGGGCGACATCGGCGACGTCCTGAAGGCCGCCGAGGAGCTCGCGGCGAGCGCGAGCGCATGAGCGCCACCGAGGGGCCCAAGCGCCTACGGGTCGAGCTCGTAACGCCGGATGGCCCGATCTTCGTCGACGACGCGCGCATGGTCGTCGTGCCGGGCAAGGCGGGCGAGCTCGGCGTCCTGCCGCGCCACATTCCGCTGATCGCCCAGCTCAAGCCGGGCGAGACGCGCGTGCGCACGCTCGACGACGAGTGGCTGGCGTTCGCGACGGGCTCGGGCTACTTCAAGATCCAGCATGACCGCGCCTCGGTGCTGGTCGACAGCGCGGTCCTGGTGACGGCGATCGACGCCGACAAGGCCCGCGTCGACCTCGAGGACGCACAGCGCCGCCTCGCCGAAGCACAGGCGAGCGGCGACGAGAGTCCCGACATCTCGCGCGCCCAGCGCGACATCGCAGACGCCGAGAACCGCCTCAAGGTCGCCGGCCGCACCTGAGGCGGGGCCTGGCGTTCAGGCGCCGCTCGGAACATCACCCGGGGCGGGGAATCGCATCCAGCGTCCCTGCGCGAACCACCGGCGCATGGTGCGGATGCTGGGCACGGTGGCGTGGTCGAGCGCGTGCCGTTCGCGCAGCCGGGCGATGACGGCGAGCACACGCTCGCCGCGAGCGAACGCCTCTTCGGCCTCGGCGCGCAGCCGCGGCCAGGCGTACGAGCCCACCTGCCGGCGCGAAAGGCCGCGCCCCAGCGATCGGACGGCGACGTGGTGCGCATCGAGCGCCCTCGATCGTGAGCGCGTCAGACATCCCTGCGAGCGCCAGATGCGGTCGAGCGTGACAATGAAGTCGCGCCCGCCGTTGGCCCGCATGAAGGCAGTGGAGTGGTGCGCCTCACAGAGCCAGATCGCAACGCCGTGCGTGAGGTGCCGTTGGAGCGTCCTGCCTCGTGTCCGGTCGATGCAGATGGCACAGAGCGGACTCTTCACGGGTATCCCGCGTGCCTTATAGAGCGAGAGTAGACGGTTCATGCCGGCAGCTTGGCGGCGATGGGTGTAGCCAGATCGTGCCGACCTCACACGGTTCGGTGTCATCCTGCAATTGGCACTCGCGGCCGGTGCCATTTGGTTTCCTCGACCCGGCATCGTCCCGGGCAACTCGAGCCCCGCAGGCCCGGGTCCGTTCAAGCGCGCAAATGGCATTCGCGGCGAGTGCCACTTGGTCACAGAGATCGCTCCCCGTCTCACCCGTCCCAAGCCCCGCAGAGCACGCATCGCGCCGGCTCCCCGAGCGCGTCTGGGTCACGCCGGCACCCGCCACGCGCATGCGTGGAACGATCTCAGATCAGGCCGGGTCGGCGACGCAAGGTGGTCGCCACGCAACCGGCGATCGGCGGCGCACGCGCGAGCGGGTCAATCGCTCGAGTCGTCGGTGAGCCACTTGTCGGGGGCCTGCCGCCAGGCCTCGAATCCGCCGAGCAGCGCAATCGCGTCGGGCGCGACGGCGCCCAGTTCGATCTCGATCGTCCGTAGCTCTCTCAGCGCCGCCGCGCGCTCTGCGTCGCGCTTTGCCTGGCCGCGCAGCCGTGCCCGCTCGTTGCTGTCGTGACGTGCCCGCAACTCGCGCTCGAGGCGGGTGCGTTCGCGGTCGAGCTCGACGACGCGGACGCGCTGCTCGTCGAGCAGGGTGGCGGTGCGGTCCCGTGCGGTGCGCACGCGCTTGGCCTCGGCGGCGTGACGCGCGCGCTCGCGGCGCCGGCGCTCTGCGCCGCCGGCCGTGCGCGTGCGGGCGACGCGCGCCTCGGATTCCGCGACTCCGGCTTCCGCGGCGGCGAGCGCAGCGTCCAGGCCGGCGATCGTCGCGTTGTAGGAGTCGACGCGGCGCCGGGCATCTGCGAGGCCGTCGTCGACGTCGCGGAAGGCCGGGGAGCGCCGCGGTGCGAAGACCGTCGCGACGCGGTCGAGCTCGCGCAGCTTGCGGTGCAGGCGGCGCCAGCGGCGTCCGAGGTCGTCCCACCGCCCGTAGTCGATCCGCGAGCGGCGGATACAGCGCGGGCAGGGGCGCTCGCGCGGCTCGCCCAGCGTGCTCGTGCGCCCGCAGACCGGGCAGTGCCAGCCGGCCGCCCGCACGTCGGCGGCGTCGACCGTCGAGACGGAAGAGTCGGGAAAGCGCACGGCTACCCCGATACGCCGCAACTCGACGGGGAGCCCGCCCCACGAGGTGCGCCGGCTGACGCGCACCGAGCTGTCGAACTCCTCGACGCGCGCGAGCGTGAGTACGCCCTCGTGCTCGACGGTCACCGTGTCGCCGACCGCGATGCAGAGCGCGAGCCGGGCCTGCTCGAAGCGCTGGCGCCACGGGATGCGCACGGCGCCCGGGTTCCAGCGCACGCCGAGGCCCGAGGGGTCCTCGAAGATCGCATCCTCCCACCAGGCGGGCGCGGGACTGCCGTTCTCCCGTTCGCTGAGCTCGGTGTAGGCACGCTCCGAGAGCAGCTCGAGCGAGCTGCGCACGAGGTCACGCGCCGCGTTGATGGCGCGCATGACCTCGCCGCGCTCCTCACGCTCCTCGTCGGGTGCCCCGTCGGGATGGTTCTCGCGCGCGGCGCGGCGGTAGGCGTCGCCGAGCTCGCCCTCGTCGATGGTCTCGTCGAGTGGGAGCCCGAGGCGCCGCAGTGCGTCGGCAAGCGGCGCGCTCATGGGGACGTTCTCTGGGGGTGCGCGCAGCGGATCTCCTCAGCGTGACATGCCGCTCGCCCCGCGGCGTCGGGCGGGCCGGGCGATCGTTTAGACTGGCGCGAGCCGCGCGTCGCACCTCGACCTGCGCTCCGCATGCTGCTATCCCGTCCCGTTGAGCTTCAGCACGCGCATGCCGTCACGCGTTTGCGACGGCTGCGGAGGCCTGCCCGTTGAGTGTCGACACGCAGCTCCGCGGGGGCATGTTCCGCCCGCCGTCGCCGATCAACGTCTATACGGCACGGCGCCCCCGCAAGCGCTGGACGTTCTGGCGCATCCTGCGCTGGACGCTCGCGGTCGTGCTCATGAGTGGCGTGACGATCGGCGGCGCGGTCGCCTACTACGTCTGGAACCGCCTCGAGCGGATCACGACCACCAACGACCCGAACCTCAAGGCCGCCGACACGCAACTCGCCCAGGTCATCGATCCGGCGACGCAGCCGGCGATCGCGCTGGTGCTCGGCTACGACAAGCGCTACGGGTCGGGCACGTCGAAGGGGCATTCGGACACGCTCATGCTGATGCGGGTCGATCCGCAGACCAAGGTGCTCTCGCTGTTGTCGCTCCCGCGCGACCTCTACGTGCACATCGACGGGGTGGGCACGACCAAGATCAACGACGCGTACGCCACCGGGGGTGCGCCGCTCGCGATCAAGACGGTGAGCCAGGTGCTGGGCGTGAAGATCAACTACT